>JBKPSK010000052.1:0-8270 GCA_046734995.1 Pseudomonadota bacterium | reverse complement strand
CCTTCGATCAGCACCGGCTCGAACGCCTGGATGCCCAAGCGGTGGAGCGTCGGGGCGCGGTTCAGCAGAACGGGATGCTCGCGGATCACCTCGTCGAGGATGTCCCAGACTTCCTTGCGCTCCTTCTCGACCCACTTCTTCGCCTGCTTGAGCGTCATGGAGAGGCCCTTGGCGTCGAGGCGCGAGTAAATGAACGGCTTGAACAGCTCCAAGGCCATCTTCTTTGGCAGGCCGCACTGATGCAGCTTGAGCTCCGGACCGGTGACGATGACCGAGCGGCCCGAATAATCGACACGCTTGCCGAGCAAGTTCTGGCGGAAGCGGCCCTGCTTGCCCTTGAGCATGTCGCTCAGGGACTTCAGGGGGCGCTTGTTGGCACCGGTGATGGTGCGGCCGCGGCGGCCATTGTCGAACAGAGCGTCGACCGCTTCCTGCAGCATGCGCTTCTCGTTGCGGACGATGATGTCCGGCGCGCGCAGCTCCATGAGCCGCTTCAGGCGGTTGTTGCGGTTGATGACCCGGCGGTAGAGATCGTTGAGGTCCGACGTCGCGAACCGGCCGCCGTCCAGCGGCACCAGCGGGCGCAGCTCGGGCGGGATGACCGGGATGACTTCAAGGATCATCCACTCCGGCCGATTGCCGGACTCGAGGAAGCTCTCGACGACTTTCAGGCGCTTGATGATCTTCTTGGGCTTGAGCTCCGACTTGGTCTCGGCCAGCTCCTTCAGCAGCACTTCCTTCTCGCCGGCGAGGTCGAGGTCCATCAGCATGATGCGGACCGCCTCGGCGCCGATGCCGGCGGAGAAGGCGTCCTCGCCATATTCGTCCTGCGCCTGCAAGAGCTCGTCCTCGGTCAGCAGCTGGTATTTCTCGAGCGGGGTCAGGCCCGGCTCGATCACCACGTAGCTCTCGAAATAGAGGATGCGCTCGAGCTGCTTCAGCTGCATGTCGAGCAGCAAGCCGATGCGGCTCGGCAAGCTCTTCAGGAACCAGATATGGGCGACCGGCGCGGCCAGCTCAATATGGCCCATGCGCTCCCGGCGGACCTTGGAGACGGTCACCTCGACGCCGCACTTCTCGCAGACGATGCCCTTGTACTTCATGCGCTTGTACTTGCCGCACAGGCACTCATAGTCCTTGATCGGACCGAAGATGCGCGCGCAGAACAGGCCGTCACGCTCGGGCTTGAACGTGCGGTAATTGATCGTCTCGGGCTTCTTGATCTCGCCGAAGGACCATGAACGGATCTTGTCCGGCGAAGCGATGCCGATGCGGATCTGGTCGAACGTCTCGGGCTTGGCGATCGGATTGGCGAAGTTGGTCAGCTCGTTCATTTCTTGCTCCTGCCCTTCCCGCCTGACGGGAGGGGTTGGGTGATCTATTCAGTTACTCGGCGGCGATGGCGGTGGGCTCGGCGTCCGGATCCACGATCGAGTCCAGCTCGACGCTGAGGCCGAGGCTACGCATTTCCTTGACAAGCACGTTGAAGCTCTCCGGAATGCCGGCCTCGAACGTGTCGTCGCCCTTGACGATGGCCTCATAGACCTTCGTCCGGCCGATGACGTCGTCCGACTTCACCGTCAGCATTTCCTGCAGCGTGTAGGCGGCGCCATAGGCCTGCAAGGCCCAGACCTCCATCTCGCCGAAGCGCTGGCCGCCGAACTGCGCCTTGCCGCCCAGCGGCTGCTGGGTAACCAGGCTGTACGGGCCGATCGAGCGCGCGTGGATCTTGTCGTCCACCAGGTGGTGCAGCTTCAGCATGTAGATGTAGCCGACAGTCACCTTGCGGTCGAAGCTGTCGCCGGTACGGCCGTCGAACAGGGTCACCTGGCCCGAATTGTCGAGCCCGGCCTTGTCCAGCATGGCGCTGACATCCGGTTCGCGAGCGCCGTCGAACACCGGCGTGCCCATCGGGATGCCGCCGACCAGATTCTGGGCCATCTCCATGATGTCTTCGTCGCTGCGGGCGTCGAGTTCCTTGGCATAGCCATCGCCGTAGATGTCCTTGAGCTTGGCCTTGACCTCCTTGACGTCCTTGCCGGTCAGCTCCTTGCCCCGCTCGTGCATCGCTTCCAGCATGTCCTGGATCTGCTTGCCGAGGCCGCGCGCGGCCCAGCCCAGGTGCGTTTCGAAGATCTGCCCGACGTTCATGCGGCTCGGCACGCCCAGCGGATTGAGCACGATGTCGACCGGAGTCCCGTCCTCGAGGAACGGCATGTCCTCCTGCGGCAGGATGCGGCTGATGACGCCCTTATTGCCATGGCGGCCGGCCATCTTGTCGCCCGGTTGCAGCTTGCGCTTCACCGCGACGAACACCTTGACCATCTTCAAGACGCCCGGCGGAAGCTCGTCGCCGCGTTCGAGCTTCTCGACGCGGTCCTCGAACTTGCGGTTGATGACCGCGGCGGCCTCGTCATACTGGGCCTTCAGCGCCTCGAGGTCTGCCTGGCGCTTGTCGTCCTTGACGGCGATCTTCCACCAGTCGTGGCGCTCGGCGGCCTCGATGGTCGCCTCGTCCAGGGTCGCGCCCTTCTTGACGCCTTTCGGAACGGCCGTCGCAATCTGGCCCTGAAGCATTTCCTTGAGGCGCGAGAAGGTGGCCCGGTTGAGGATGGCACGCTCGTCGTCGGCGTCCTTCTTCAGCCGCTCCTTCTCCTCGGTCTGGATGGCGCGGGTACGGTCGTCGATGTCGATGCCGTGGCGGTTGAACACGCGCACTTCGACGACCGTGCCGGAGACGCCCGGCGGCAGGCGAAGCGAAGTGTCGCGCACGTCGCTGGCCTTCTCACCGAAGATGGCGCGGAGGAGTTTCTCCTCCGGCGTCATCGGGCTTTCGCCCTTCGGCGTGATCTTGCCGACCAGGATATCGCCCGGCTCGACCTCGGCGCCAATGTAAACGATGCCCGCCTCGTCGAGGTTGCGCAGCGCTTCCTCGCCCACGTTGGGGATATCGCGGGTGATGTCCTCCGGCCCGAGCTTGGTGTCGCGGGCCATGACCTCGAACTCTTCGATGTGAATCGAGGTGAAGACGTCGTCCTTCACGATCCGCTCGGAGATCAGGATCGAGTCTTCATAATTGTAGCCGTTCCACGGCATGAAGGCGACGAGGACGTTGCGGCCCAGCGCCAGCTCGCCGAATTGCGTCGACGGGCCATCGGCGATGATCTCGCCGGCCTCGACAGTGTCGCCCACCTTTACCAGCGGACGCTGGTTGATGCAGGTGTTCTGGTTCGAGCGCTGGAACTTCATCAGCGTGTAGATGTCGACGCCTGATTCACCGGCCTTCAGCTCGCCGGTGGCCCGAACGACGATACGGGTCGCGTCGACCTGGTCGACGATGCCCGAGCGGCGAGCGGCGATGGCGGCGCCGGAATCGCGGGCGACCGTTTCCTCCATGCCGGTGCCGACAAGCGGGGCGTCGGCCTGCAGGAGCGGCACCGCCTGGCGCTGCATGTTCGAGCCCATCAAGGCGCGGTTGGCGTCGTCATTTTCCAGGAAGGGAATGAGCGAGGCGGCGACCGACACCAGCTGCTTCGGGCTGACGTCCATCAAGGTGATCTGGTCACGCGGGGCCATCAGGAAGTCGCCGTTGCGGCGAGCCGAGACGATTTCCTCGTTGAAGGTCTTGTCCTTGTTCAGCTCCGCGTTCGCCTGGGCGATCGTGTGCTTCGCCTCTTCCATGGCCGACAGATAGACGACTTCGTCGGTGACCTTGTTGTTGACGACCTTGCGGTACGGCGTCTCGATGAAGCCGTACTTGTTGACCCGGCTGAAGCTGGCGAGCGAGTTGATAAGGCCGATGTTCGGGCCTTCCGGAGTCTCGATCGGGCAGATGCGGCCATAGTGCGTCGGATGGACGTCGCGGACCTCGAAGCCGGCGCGCTCGCGGGTGAGGCCGCCCGGGCCAAGCGCCGAAACGCGGCGCTTGTGGGTGACTTCGCTGAGCGGGTTCGTCTGGTCCATGAACTGCGAGAGCTGCGAGGAGCCGAAGAACTCACGCACGGCGGCAACCGCCGGCTTGGCGTTGATTAGGTCATTCGGCATGACGGTCGATACGTCGACAGAGCTCATGCGCTCCTTGACCGCGCGCTCCATGCGCAGCAGGCCGACGCGATACTGGTTCTCCAGCAGCTCGCCGACCGAGCGGACGCGTCGGTTGGCGAGGTTGTCGATGTCATCGATCTCGCCCTTGCCGTCCTTGAGGTTCACCAGCTCCTTGACCACTGCAAGGATGTCGTCGCGGCGCAACGTCGTGACGGTGTCCTCGGCATCGAGGCCGAGGCGCATGTTGAGCTTGACGCGGCCGACGGCCGACAAATCATAGCGCTCAGGGTCGAAGAACAGGCCGTAGAACAAAGCGTCCGCGGTCTCGCGGGTCGGCGGCTCGCCGGGACGCATGACGCGATAGATGTCCGACAGGGCGCTGTCGCCGTCCTCCGACTTGTCGGCCTTCAGCGTGTTGCGGATCCAGGGGCCGGTGTTGACATAGTCGATGTCGAGCAGCTCGAGCCGGTTGACGCCGGCCTTATCGAGCTTCTCGAGGTTCTCGGCCGAAATCTCCTCGCCCGCCTCGACGTAGATCTCGCCGGTCTTCTCGTTGATCAGGTCGAACGCCGAGAACCGGCCGTAGATTTCCTCGGTCGGAATGATGACGTTCTTGAGGCCGTCCTTGGCCGCCTGATTGGCCTTGCGCGGCGTGATCTTCTCATGCCCCTTGAAAACGATCTCGCCGCTGTCGGCGTCGACGACTTCGTGGGTCGGTTTCTGGCCGCGCCAGCTTTCCGAGACGTAAGGGATCTGCCAGCCGTTCTTGCCGCGGACATAAACCACGCGATTGTAGAATTCGTTGAGGATTTCCTCGCTGGTCAGGCCGAGCGCATGCAGCAAGGCGGTGACCGGCAGCTTGCGCTTGCGGTCAATCCGGACGTTGACGATGTCCTTGGCGTCGAACTCGAAGTCGAGCCAGCTGCCGCGATAGGGGATGACACGGGCGGCAAAGAGATACTTGCCGCTGGCGTGGGTCTTGCCGCGGTCATGGTCGAACAGCACGCCGGGGCTGCGGTGCATCTGTGAAACGATGACGCGCTCGGTGCCGTTGATGATGAAGGTGCCGTTCATCGTCATGAGCGGCATGTCGCCCATGTAGACGTCCTGCTCCTTGATATCGATGACCGACTTGGCCTCCGTGTCGGGATCGATCTCGAACGTCGTCAGGCGCAGGGTGACGCGCATCGGCGCGGCATAGGTGAGGCCGCGCTGGCGGCACTCGTCGGTGTCATATTTCGGCGGCTCGAGCTCGTAGCGGTCGAAGTCGAGGTGGGCGGTGCCGGCGAAATCGACGATTGGAAAAACCGAGCGCAATGTCTTTTCCAGGCCCGATACATAGCCGATCGACGGGTCGGAGCGGAGGAACTGCTCGTAGCTTTCCCGCTGAACCTCGATGAGGTTCGGCATTTCGCTGATTTCGTGGATGTTGCCGAAAATCTTGCGGATACGCCGCTGGTTGGTCTTCGTGCCCGTAGAGGTCTTGCGGGGTGCGTCGATCGCCTTGGTCGCCATGATAGTCCCTGCGCTGCTGGGCACGGGCGATGTCTCGCCAGGCCCAGATGGAGTCCGGCTAACGCCGGAACATGATGTCGGAGCGCGTTTCCCGCTTCCTCCTCCCCAATGCGTTCGACCCGTGCGCCGTTCGGGTCCTGTCCCGGGGAGGGCAGGAAAAGCCCCGGGCGCACGTCACCGTGCGGCGGAGCCGTTATTTGTTGGATTGCGCCGATATAGTTCTTTTCAGGCGCTGTGCAAGAGGCTCGTGGCTTGGAGAAAATTCCTTGCCCGTCGGTCCTTCGCGGCTGGAGCCGCCGGCGTCGGTCACGAAGCGAGCCGCTGCCCGGTCCCGAGCGCCATCGCCTTGGATTCGCGGACGCGTTCCGATTCCACTGCATTATCGAACACGAACGCGTGCAGAACCCCGTATAGCGGGCGCTGGTTGCTGAGCAGGATTCCGCCGCCGCCAATCTGTTTAAGGTCACGAGCCGCCGCCGCGATCAAAGCACGGTAAGCGGGCAAGCCAGAGCGGCTGTCGGCAAATTCGGCCCAGGCTGCAGCCCAGCCGGCAACCAACCGGTCAAGGCGCTGGCGGACCGTTTCGAGCAGCGGCTCGTCGCCAGCCAGGGCCAGCAGATAATCGAAATGCTCGCGCATCTCCCAAGGCGACATGACTGCCGGATAATTATGCTTTTCTATACGAAGCGGCACGCCAGCAACGCGGCCCGGCTCAAGAAGGATGGGTTCGGCCGCGCCTTCGCTCTGCCTCGATGCCGCGACCAGGTCCCAGAGCCGCTCGCCTCCGACCGTGTCGAGCACCAGGTGGACGCGCTGTTCGGTTCCGCGGTTTTCGACCTTGTGGTTCTGGAAGGTGTCAAGCAACCAACACTCGCCCGCCGCCATCTGGAGGGTCGTCCCGCCGCACGTAAAGTCGACCTGCGGGTTGGTGATGATAGGAACGTGCACTCGCACGTGCGTGCGCCAGTAGTAATTGGTGTCGATGTGCTCGGGCACGGTGCCGCCTGGGCCCAGCCCCATCAGCCGGGTTCGTCCCCACACACAGTCCAGGGCGGCCATGACTTCCATCAGATAAGGGCATTGGCGAAGGAAGGGCGTAGTCCCCATCGGACCGGCGAATTCGTTCGTGATCAAGCCGGCGGGCGTGACCAAGGGCACATATTCATTGCCCTCAAATTTCTGCGGGTGCGGCACCCATGCGTCGGCAGGAAGCGCCCGCACTTCGGCAGCCAGCGTCTCGGCGCAAAAGCGCACCGGAAGCTTGATCAGGGCCTGCTGCAGTTGCACGGCACGACCATGCGGCGGGCGGGGGGTCGAATCAAGCCGGTGTTCTTTACCGCCCGGCGCCCTCAAGGGTCCGCAGATGAGGCGCCGGCAGGCCATTCGCCTCGATCTCGGCCTTCAGCTCTTCCTTGCGGGCGGCCAGCTGCTGCCCGAGCGCGTCCATGTCGAGACCCGCGGCTCGCGCCTGGGAGAATAAACCCTCCAGCCTCTTCTCCTCTTCCTCGACATGGTGCTCGATCTGCTCCTGAAGCACGGTGACCTTGGCATCGTAGAATTCGTCGCTCGGCTCGCCGGCCATGATCTCGGCGATCAGCACCTTGGCGCCGTCATGCTCGACATAGGCTTCCTTCAAGAGATCCTCCTCCACCTTGCCTTCGCAGGCCGGGTAGAAGATTTCCTCTTCGATCGTCGCGTGGATCGTGAGCTCGGTGCAGACCTGGGTGGCCAGCTTCTGCTTGCGCCCCTCGCCGCTCGCTTTCTCGAACTGGGCGAACAAGTCTTCGACCGTGCGATGGTCCTCCTTTAGCAGGGCCACCGCGTCCTTCGCCTTCGCTTCCACCATTTACGCCTCCACAGAATTCGTTGTCCGCATTGAACGACGACGCATGGCACCAGTTCCGGCTTCGCGCGTATTGTCATCAAAATGTAACGGAGCGTTTGGCGATGGATCTGAAAGGCTTAGGCTATCTGATCTCGACGGTCAGCGTTGTCTTGCTCGGAATAGTCTCCTGGCCAAAGCCGGACGAGCCGCAATGGAAGGCCATCGTTCTTGGTCTCGGAATGGCCGTTTCAGTGATCGGCATGGGCGTGCGCTGGCTCTCACATTGCCACGAGAAGGCGGCCATTGCCTATGCGCAGCGCGAAGCCGAGCGCGCCAAAGAGCGCGCCCCGGCCTGATCAGCCGTTGACGATCGTTCCGCCGTTCGGGTGAAGCACCTGTCCAGACATGTAGCTTGAGTCCTCGCAGGCCAGGAACAGGAAGCAAGGCGCGACTTCGCTGGGCTGGCCCGGGCGTCCCATCGGCGTGTCCTTGCCAAAGTCCTTGACGTCCTCGGGCGGCTGCCCCCCGAAAGGATTGAGCGGAGTCCAGATCGGCCCCGGCGCGACCGCGTTCACCCGGATCCCGTCCTTGACCAGGTTTTGCGACAGCGAGCGGGTGAAGGCGGTGATCGCCCCCTTGGTGGCGCTGTAATCGAGCAGATCCTCCGATCCCTTGTATGAGGTGATCGAGGTGCAATTGATGATGGCGCTGCCTTTCTTCAGGTGCGGCCGCGCGGCCTGCGTCAGATAGAACATCGAGAAGATATTGGTCTGGAAGGTCCGCCGCAGCTGGTCGTCGGTGATGTCGCGAATGTCCGTGTCGGCATGCTGCTCGCCGGCATTGTTGACCAAGATGTCGAGGCTTCCCAGATCCTTGACCGTACGCT
>JBKPSK010000051.1:0-26668 GCA_046734995.1 Pseudomonadota bacterium | reverse complement strand
CGCCAGCGCTTGGCGAGCATATATTCTTCCTCCGGGGCGAGGATCGGGAACTTCTTGATTTCGGAGAGATAGCGATTGAGCCCCGCCTCCCCGCCCGAAGCGGGGATCGAAATCGCGCCTTTCACTTGTGCCATGCTCTACCAATTCTCCCTGGGCCGGGACCCTCTCACGCGGTCCCTAGCGATTCAAATCCTATACACCAAGCGCAGTGAACAGTTCCTGCATGTCCGACGGAAGGGCGCTTTCAAACGACAAACGCGCCTTCGTTACGGGGTGAGTGAATCCAAGTCCGGCGGCGTGGAGCGCCTGGCGATGGAAGTCCAATTGATTGAGCAACTCTCTGTGAACGCTTTTCCCACGACCATATACGGGGTCGCCGAGCAAAGGATGCCCAATGGAAGCCATATGGACCCGGACCTGGTGAGTCCGACCGGTCTCGAGCCGGCATTCGACCAAGGCGGCCTCGTGCAACACCTTCAAGCGCTTCCAGTGGGTCACCGCCCTCTTGCCGCGCGCACCCTGAATGATCGCGATCTTCTTGCGGTCATGGGCCGAGCGGGCGAGGGGCGCGTCGATGGACCCTTCCGCGACCCTTGGCACGCCGCTGACGATCGCCAAATAGCGTCGCTCGACGCTGTGGGCCGCGAACTGCTTTGCCAGGCCTTCATGGGCGACGTCGGTCTTGGCGATCACCAGCAGGCCAGACGTGTCCTTGTCGATGCGGTGGACGATGCCTGGCCGCGCCACGCCGCCGATGCCCGACAGGCGGCCGGCGCAATGGTGCAGTAGAGCGTTGACGAGCGTGCCCTCGCGATTGCCGGCCGCCGGATGGACGACGAGGCCGGCGGGCTTGTCAACGACCAGCAAATGCTCGTCCTCAAAGACGATTGCCAGCGGGATATCCTGCGGCTCGTTATGGGCTGGCTCGGGCTCGGGAATGCTGAGCGAAAACCGCTCGCTGCCCCTTACCTTCGTCGCCGGATCGCGAACCGGCTTGCCATGGGCTTCGAGCGCTCCGGCGCGAATCAGCGCCTTGAGGCGCTCGCGGGAAAGCGTCGGCACGCTGTCGGCAAGCGCGCGGTCCAGCCGCCAGCCAGCATGATGCGCATTGAGCGCAATGGTTACTTCACTGTGCCCCCCGGCCATAGGGTACTGATGTGGGGACCCGCCGTTGCGGATCAATAGGCGTTCGAACTAGGAGATCAGGTGGCGTTCGAAGGCCTCGGCTTCGCCGACGGCGCCCAATTGCACCAGTAGCCGTTCGACATCAGCCTGGAGCGCCTTCGCTTGCCCTTCCAGCGCATGCCTCGCCGTCGGCTGGACATTGGCGATGTCGTCATCGGTCAGCCGATCGATGGCGAAGCGGAGCTCGCGGATGGTTGCGACCAGCTGTTCCGTTGACTTCATGGTGTCAATGTTCCCCCAGAACTTAGCTAAATAGCAACAACCTGTGTTAATTGCTCGGGTAAACGCGCGCTTGCCTAAGTTACGCCATCATAGCATCAACCTTCTCCATGAACGCCATCGATCTCGCCAGCCTGCTCTGCTCGCGTCTTTGCCATGACCTGCTGTCGCCGGTCGGGGCACTCAACAACGGCCTCGAGTTGATGGCCGACGAACAGGATCCGGAAATGCGCGAGCGCTGCCTCGAGCTCCTCAACGAGAGCGCGAGAGCCTCGGCTAACAAGCTCAAATTCTTTCGGCTGGCATTTGGCGCGGCAGGCGGATTCGGTGAAAATATTGATACCCGCGAGGCCAGGGCGGCGCTCGACGGCCTGTTCGGTGCCGACCGCCGCGTCGAGCTCGGCTGGCTGGTAGAGGACGACGAGCTGCCCAAGGGTGCGGTCAAGCTCCTGCTCAACCTGGCCCTGATCGCCGGTGATGCCCTGGTCCGCGGCGGTCGGCTCGACGTCGGCGCGGAGCGGGGAGGGGCTGGCATGGAGCTGGTCATCCGCGCCGAAGGACCACGAATCCTCCTCGACCCGGGGCTGCGCGAAACGATCGTAAACGGCAGCTCGGGCGGCACGATCGAGCCGCGTGCCGCCGGCGCATGGCTGGCGCATAGCCTCGCCGAGCTGGCAGGCGGCGAAATTCGCCTGTCGGATCCGGCGGATGACGTGCTGCTGATTGGGGTCACGCTCCCCGTACACGGATAACGCGGCGTTAACTCCTTGGTCCCATAAGGCGCGCTGAAGAAGAAGCGCGGGGCCTGGACCACCAATGGACGACCTGATTGCCGATTTCGTGGCCGAGTGCCGGGAAATGCTGGAAGCGCTTGGCGGCGAGATCGTCGCCTGGGAAGCCCAGCCGGACGACCGCGCGCGGCTCGATTCCATCTTTCGCTTCGTCCATACCGTCAAAGGCAATTGCGGCTTTTTCGATTTCCCGCGCCTGGAAGCGCTAAGCCACGCGGCGGAGGACGCACTTGCCGACGTCCGCGCCAATCGCCGCAACGCTGACCCCGCCCTCGTCAGTGCCGTACTCGCGATCATCGACCGCATCGGCGAAATGGTCAGTGCGATCGAGGACGGCGAGGAGTTTCCCGCCGGCGACGACAGCAGCCTGATCGAAGCGTTGGCACCGGGTGCCGAAGGACCGGCCGCGCCGGTCGCCGCCGCGCTGGCCGAAGCCAAGGGCGGAGCCGCTGCCAGCTCGCCGCGCACGATCCGCCTGTCGGTCGAGCTGCTCGACCGAGTGATGAGCGGCGTCTCGGACATGGTGCTGGCTCGCAATGAGCTGGCCCGGCGCCTGCGCGAGACGTCGGCCGACGTCACCGTCGACGGCGCCTTCGAACGCCTGTCGGGCATCATCGCCGAAATGCGCGACGCCATCACCCGCACGCGCATGCAGCGCATCGAAAATCTGTTCGTGGCCCTGCCGCGCATGGTCCGTGACCTGTCGGCAGAGCTCGGCAAGCAGGTGCTGGTCGATATCGACGGCGGCGACGTCGAGCTGGATCGCGAAATGATCGAGATGATCCGCGATCCGCTGACACACATCATCCGCAACGCGGTCGATCATGGCATCGAGAAGCCGGCCGAGCGGCTGAAGGCCGGCAAGCGCGAGATCGGGCTGTTGTCCGTTTCGGCGCGACAGTCGGGCAACCAGATCCTGATCGATATCGCCGATGACGGCCGCGGCATCGACGGCAAGAAGCTGGTCGAAAAGGCGATCGCCTCCGGAACCATCCAGAAAGCCGCCGGCGCCCAGATGACGCCCCGCGAGCAGTTGGCATTGATCTTCGAGGCCGGGCTTTCGACAGCCAAGGAAGTAACCGCCATCTCCGGCCGCGGAGTCGGCATGGACGTCGTCCGCTCCAACGTCGAGCGGATCGGCGGCATCGTCGAGGTCGACAGCATGCCGGGACAGGGGACGCGCATGACCCTGCGCGTGCCGCTGACGCTGACCATCATCCCGGCGCTGACGGTGTCGATCGCCAACCAGCATTTCGCCATTCCGCGCTCGGCGATCGAAGAGATCGTCCGGGTTAACGGCGGCGCGGTGACTCTGGACCGGATCGGCGGCGCCGGCGTCGCCACCATTCGCGGCCGGCGGGTGCCAGAAATCTCGCTCGCCGAAGTCCTCGGCCTGGAAAGTGGCGTCGCCGACGAAGAAGGCAGCCTGATCGTGCTTCGGCCGGCCGGCGGCGATGTCTATGCGCTCGCAGTGGACCGTATCCACGATCACGAGGAGCTGGTCGTCAAGCCGGCCGCTCCGGCGGTGATGGCGACCGGTCTCTATGCGGGCACCACCCTCGCCGATGACGGCAGTCCGATCCTGCTGTTCGATCCGGCGGGAGTCGCCCAGGTCGGCGGCGTCCGGCTGGAGGCGCAGGAGCGCACCGCCCGGGTCGCCGAAACGGCCGTCGCGAGCGTCGAGCGCGACAACAGCGTGCTTCTCTTCCGCGGCCTGGACGGTGGCCGTAGGGCGCTCCGCCTCGCCATTGTCGACCGAATTGAAGAGGTTGAGCGCAAGGCAATTCGCAAGGCCGCCGGCCGGCTGCGAGTGCAGCTTGGCGACACCATCCTGCCGCTCGCTGGCGCTGAGGCGCTTGAGAAAGGCGAGGAGAAGGTCCGGGTGTTCCGCCTGAACGATGGCGAGCACGAGATCGGCTATGCCTTCCGCGAGGTCATCGACCTGATGGCGATGGAAAATGAGCTGATCCCGGCCGACAGTCCCGGTGCGGTCAGCGGCGTGACCCTGATCGGCGGCGAGCCGGCCGAGCTGCTCGACGCCCACTGGCTGTTCGCCAACCATCTTGGCGCCGCGATAAAATCCACCACGCAGGCGGTCTGCCGCCTGCCGAGCGACGATCCGTGGATGCAGAACATGCTCCGGCCGATTGTCGAGGCGGCCGGCTACCTGGTGATCGGCGAGCAGGACGAGCTGATTCCTGATCTGGTGATCGCTTCCGACCATCAGCCGGTCCAGGCGGCAGATGGCGCCCGCACCATCGTCCTTCGCTCGGATCCTGACGCCGAGGACGGCGAATCCATCTATCGCTACGACCGGGCCGGGCTGCTGATGGCGCTGAAGGCGGCAAGCGCGGGGAGGGGCAAATGAACGAGCTTCTGTTGATCGTCACCATTGCCGGCAGCCGCGTCGCCTTGCCCGCTGCCGCCGTCGAATCGGTCGTCGAGCTGGACACGCTGATCCCCGTGCCGCGCGCCCCGGCCCATGTCGCCGGCCTGTCGGCCCTGCGCAGCCGGGTGCTGACGGTGATCGATACCCTGCGCTCGCTCGAGCTTGGCGAATGCGACTGCTCCGACGGCATCCGCGAAGCCGCTGTCGTCGAGCTCGACGGCCATCATTACGCGCTGATCGTCGACGTCGTCGAAGACGTGGTCGAGGCCCTGTCCGATCCTTCGCCAGTCCGCGCCGCCATGGGGGCGGGGTGGGAGCGCGCGTCGAAGGGCATGGTCGAGACCGAGGAAGGCCCGCTGCTGCTTGTCGATATCGACGCCCTGATCGCCGGCGCCGCCACGGAAGCGCGCGCGGCTTAAGCGAATGGTTACCCTTCGAGTTTAAATCGTCACCCGAACCTGACGGGAAGCAAGCATGAAGACCTGCCTGATTGTTGATGACAGCAAGGTGATCCGCAAGGTCGCCCGTCATATCCTCGAGACGCTCGAGTTCACGGTCGACGAGGCCGGCGACGGGCGCGAAGCGCTGTCGCGATGCGAAGCGTCGATGCCCGACGTCGTCCTCCTGGACTGGAACATGCCTGTCATGAGCGGCATGGAGTTTCTGAAGCTGCTTCGCCAGCGCGGCCACGGCGACCAGCCCAAGGTCGTCTTCTGCACTACCGAGAACGACATGGCGCATATCCGCGCGGCGCTGGAAGCCGGCGCGGACGAGTATGTGATGAAGCCTTTCGATCGCGAGACGCTGCACATCAAGCTCCAGCTCGTCGGCGTCGCCTGAGGCGGCTCCCATGAAGCCCGCGCTCGCCAGGACGGGGCCAGGGTACGGGCGGGGGGACAGGCCCCGCATCCGCCTGATGATCGTCGACGATTCAATGGTCGCCCGTGCGGTGCTGACCCGCATGCTGGAAGCCGACGGTGGATTTGAGATCGCCGCGGTCGCGGGCACCGCCGAGGATGCGATTGACGCCTTGGCGCAGGTCCGCGTCGACATCATCCTTCTGGACCTCGAAATGCCCGGCGCCGGCGGCCTCAAGTCGATCCCGAGAATCCTTGAAATGGCGCAGGGCGCGCAGGTGATGATCGTATCGTCGCTGGCCGAAGAGGGCGCCGAGGAAACCGTTGCCGCGCTCGCGCTCGGCGCCGCTGATACCCTCCCGAAGCCGGGCACTGGCCGGTTCAACGGTCGCTTCTCAGAAATCCTGATGAGCAAGCTGCGCGCGCTCGGGCGTGCCGACCGGCAGCAAGGCCGGCGGTCACAGCCTGCCATCGCCCGGGTCGTTAATCCCGCGCCGCTGCGCGCCATGGTCAACGATCCGCTTCGGCTGGTCGCGATCGGCGCCTCGACGGGCGGAATCCATGCCTTGTCGAGCTTCTTCCAGGAGCTGCCGGCTAAGATCGGCGTGCCGATCCTGGTCACGCAGCATTTGCCGGCGCCCTTCATGGCCGTGTTCGCTCGCCAGCTCGGCAATGCCGCCGGCCGCGAAGCAATCGTCGCCGAGGACGGCCTTCGGCTGCTGCCGGACCGAATCGTCATCGCCCCGGGCGATGCGCATCTCACTGTCGACATCAATGGCGGGCACCTCGTCGCGCGGCTGGTTCGCAATCGCTCTTCAAGCGGCTGCCTGCCGTCGGTCGATCCGATGCTGGCCTCGGCCGGTGCATTGCTCGGCTCCGAAGCGCTGGGCATCGTACTGACTGGCATGGGCCGCGACGGACTAGAAGGCGCGATGGCGCTGATCGGGGCCGGCGGATCGGTCATCGTCCAGGATGAAGCCAGTTGCGCCGTGTGGGGAATGCCCCGCTCCATCGCCGAAGCCGGTCTTGCCTGCGCCGTCCTTCCGCCCGCCAAGATCGCGCGCCGAGTCGCCGCACGCGCCGAGTTTGCCGCATGCAAGTAAGCGACAGTTCCAGCCGAATCCTGGCCGGCCTGCTCGAGGCGCGCACCGGTCAGCAGCTGACGATGAACCGTCGTTGGCGAATCGAGACGGCTC
Organism: Pseudomonadota bacterium; assembly: GCA_046734995.1. Taxonomy (GTDB): domain Bacteria; phylum Pseudomonadota; class Alphaproteobacteria; order Sphingomonadales; family Sphingomonadaceae; genus Sphingomicrobium. Next base: position 20,031 of record JBKPSK010000051.1, on the reverse strand, counting down.
TCTCCTCGTTGCTGCGGGAACGCGGCATCGCCACGCTGGACGAGCTCATCACCATTTTGGTCATGGGCCGCGAGCCGGCTCTCGCCACCCACGTCGTTGAAGCGCTGTTGAACAACGAAACCTATTTCTTTCGCGACCGCCAGCCGTTCGATCTGCTCGCGGCACGGGCGCTGCCGGCGCTCGCAACCGCCCGCGCCGACAAGAAGCGCCTGCGCATCTGGTCCGCTGGCTGCTCGACCGGTCAGGAAGTCTATTCGCTGGCGATGCTGTTCGCCGAGGATCCGCTGAAATGGCAAGGCTGGACGATCGACATCCTGGGCACCGATGTGTCGAGCACGGTCGTCGACCGCGCCCGCAGCGGCACCTACAGTCAGTTCGAAGTCCAGCGCGGCCTCGGCATTACCCAGATGATCCGCTGGTTCGAGGAATGCGAGGACGGCTGGCGCGCCGTTGAGCCGCTGCGCCGGCCGGTGCGCTTCCAGGTCCACAACCTCCTTGAGCCGCCGCCGCATCCGGGCCAGTTCGACATCGTGCTGTGCCGCAACGTCCTGCTTTACCTCAGCAGCGAGAAGCGCACGCTCGCTTTTGACCGGCTGGCCTCGGCGATGGCGCCGGATGGGGCGCTGATGCTTGGTGCCGGCGAGACAGTTATTGGCCAAACCAAACGGCTGGCAGCGTGCCGCGAGGCCCGCGGCCTCTATCGCCTGAGCGGCGACCAGCTGGCTGACCGCCGCGAGCAGAACGTAGCCTGATCCTTTTTCCTCCCCTTCGATGGGGGAGGGCAGGGAGGGGGTGACGGTGGAGCTGTCGCGACCTTTTCGCGGACATCACCCCACCCCAACTCCTCCCCATCAAGGGGAGGGGCTTTTCAGTGAGCACTTGACGGCGCGCGGCGAAAAGTGCCGCATGCCAGCCCATGGACTTCGTCGATTGCCCTTCGCCCAATTTCGACGAACGGGCGCTGCCGGTAACGATGATCGTTCTCCACTACACGGGCATGCCCGATGCTCAGGCGGCGCTCGACCGGCTCACCTCTCCGGAAGCCAAGGTCTCGGCTCATTACATGGTCGATGAAGACGGCAAGATCTATCGCCTGGTTGATGAGACCAAGCGCGCCTGGCACGCTGGGAAAAGCTATTGGCGCGGGGTCACCGACGTCAATTCCGCCAGCGTCGGAATCGAGGTCGTCAATCCCGGCCACGAGTTCGGCTACCGCCCGTTCCCCGACGAACAGATTGCGGCCCTGATCCCGCTGGTGTCCGAGATCAAGGAACGGCACGGCATCAGCCGCGGCAACATCGTCGGCCACAGCGACGTCGCGCCCGCGCGCAAGGAAGACCCCGGTGAGCTGTTTCCGTGGAGCGCCTTCGCCAAACGCCGGCTGGCGCTGCCGAGCCCGACCCGGGAGCTGATGGACCCGTTCTGGACCGACGCCGGCTTCCTGCTGGCGCTGGAGCGCTTCGGCTATGACGTCAGCGACCAGCAGAAGGCGGTGATCGCCTTCCAGCGGCGCTTCCGGCCGGACCGCATCGACGGCATCATCGACGGCGAGTGCCGCGCCAAATTGCTCGCGCTCTTGCTGCCCCGGCCGCAATAACCCATAATTATAGCGTGCCAGAGGGCCGGGCGGCCGCGGCGGGGACTTGTCCCCGGCGAGGAAAGTCCGGGCTCCACGGAACAACGGTGCCGGGTAACGCCCGGCGGCCCCTTCGGGGGTCAGGGACAGTGCCACAGAAAGCATACCGCCCGGCTTCGGACGGGTAAGGTCGAAAGGGTGCGGCAAGAGCGCACCGCGGTCCTGGCGACAGGGCCGGCACGGTAAACCCCACCGGGTGCAAGACCGAATAGGGGCGGCATATGGGCCACGTTCCGGCTCGTCGCCCGGGTTGGTCGCTGGAGGCGGAGGGCAACCTTCGTCCTAGAGGAATGGTCGCCACTCCCTTAACGCTGGGGAGTACAGAACCCGGCTTACAGGTCCTCTGGCACGTTTTTCATCTCGCGCGCGCCTCGCAATGGCCGGCACGAACGGCTAGGCTGGACTCCAAATGACCCGTCAAAAGAGATCCGACGACTGGGGCTTTCCCCGCTGGCGCCCCTACGGCGCCAAGGGCCGCGATGCCGTGCGCGTGCGGCTTTGCGACCGGGTCGGCTGCCAGCTGCCCGGCGACCGGCCGGCGCCGAAGTCGCCCAACAGCAAGGAGCGATGGTACTTCTGCGAAGACCATGCCGCCGAATACAACAAGAACTGGAATTATTTCGAAGGGCTCAACGAGGAGCAGAAAGCGGCGCGCGAGGCCGAGGAGATGGCGGGCGCTTCGGCCTATCGCAGCTCGGCGCACTACGAGTGGGGCGGACCGGGTGATGGCTCCCGCAGCCGAGACGAGATGCGGGCCCTGTCGATCCTCGGGCTGGACAGCGATGCCGACTACAAGCAGGTTCGCACCGCTTATCGCCAGCTTGCCAAGGAGCATCATCCGGATTTGAAGCAGGGCGACAAGGAAGCCGAACAACGCTTCCGCGAAATCCAGGCTGCCTATGACGTGCTGAAGCGCGCTGAAGAAAGAAAAGAAACCGGTTTCAGACGTTGAGCATGAAGGTGGCGGCGCTGTGGGCGATGGGCCGCTCGGGATCCCCGCCATGGGCAATGCCGCGGACGAAGCCGATCGATTTCGTCAGCTTATAGCACTGGCAGCGGGCGACGACCGTCTCGCCCTCGATCGCCGGGCGCAGATAGTCGAGCCTCAAATCGAGGGTCACGATCGGCTGGAAATGGCCCATTTTCACCCAGACAGACGTGCCGGAAGCGGTGTCGATCAGGCTGACGATCGCCCCCGAGGCGAGAATCCCGCCCGAGTTGACGCCGACCAGCTCCGGCTTCCAAGGCAGGGCCAGCTCAGCCCAATCCTCGCCGGCCCCGCGGAACTCGATACCAAGCGCCCGGCCGTGGCCGACCTTGCGGGCAAGCTCGAAGAACCGCGCCGGATCGAAGCCGGGCCGGTTGGCCGCGTCGGCCTCTGGGGTCAGCGGCCTGGTCACGCCGCGAGCCGCTTGGCCGTTTCCTGAATCAGCGCGATCATGTTGGGAACGCCCTGGGTCCGATTGGAGCTTAATTCGCGCTTGAGATCGAACGGCTCGAGCTCGCCATAAATGTCGGTCGCGACGATGTCCTCGGGCGATCGGTCCTGCACGGCCGACAGGATCAAGGCGACGATGCCCTTGGTGATGGCGGCATTGCTGTCGGCGAGGAAATGCAGCCGGCCGTCGGGCAGGCGCGTCGGGTAGACCCAGGTCGAGGAAGAGCAGCCGCGCACCTTGGTGGCGTCGGTCTTGAGCGCGTCGGGCATTGGCTCGAGCGTCCGGCCCAAATCGATCAGCAGCCGATAGCGGTCCTCGCTGTCAAGCAGCTGGTAGTCGTCATAGACATCGGCAATCGGCGGCAGGGCAGTCACGGTATCGGACTAGCAAAGCGATCGATGAAAAGCACCTAACGGTCGCGCAGCTCCTCGATTTGGCGCGAGAGAGTGTCTTCCTTCTCGACCGCGATGCGCTCGAGAACGTGGATGCGCTCCTTGAGCGCCTTTATTTCCTCGCGCAGGCGCAAGGTCTCGGCCCGCTCCTCGGCGGAAATGGCGTTGCTGCCGCGTTGCCGGCCGTGCCCATATTTTGCTCTGAAGACGCTGGCGACCATCACGAAGAAAACGATCAGGGCCACCATTTCGAACTGATTCATTGATTGGTCTCCAAAGCTTTGGGCTTGTCGCGCAGCGCCTCGATCTGGGCCGCGGTCTGGGCACCGCCGTCGGTGACGATTTGCTCCAGCACCCGCACGCGCGCTTCCAGTTCGGCGTTGCTGGCGGCATATTGGGCCGCCTTTTCGGCCGCCAGACTGGTTTCGGCGTCGAGTTGTTTTTCCCTGAATGTGAAGAAACGCCGCGCCATGTAGCCGAGCATAAGTGTTGGCAGGCCTACGACGAGCAGGGCAATCATGACTTCGCCGGGACCAATCATGCCTTGCCTCCCTTGATCGACGTCAGCGAGTCAATCTCAGCCGCCAGGCGATGCGGCTGGTCGGTGATGATCCGCTCGATCGTCTCCATCCGGTCCTTGACCGATCCGAGTTCGGCCCGGAGCTGCGCATTCTCGCTGGTAAGCAGCTTGATGCGCTCCTTTGACTCATTGTCCGTCGACGGATGTAGCGCCCGTCCCCAGCTGTTCGACAGCGGATATCCGTTCTTGATCCTCAGCCAGATGGTAAACACCCAGCCGCCAACGCAGACCGCGACGATGGCTGTTGCCCACGGCAAGATGTTCACGACGAATTCGAAGGCTTGAGCAACTTCCGGGTCCATCCCCGTTCCCCTTTTTCGTTAGCGCAGGCGCTCGATCTCGCGTGCGAGGCTGCGGTTCTCCGTGGTCACATAGCTTTCGATGTCGGCGAGGCGGCGGTCGATATCGCGTATCCGGCTGCGGATATCGCGGGCCGAGCGAGCAGGCGATTGCCGTACACCCTGCCAGAAACGTTGTTCGTCCCGGTCCTCGATCGCCAGTTCGCTCGGCTTGTCGTCGGCGATCCAGCCGGCGATGAAATAGAGCGGCAGGATGCTGCCGCTGCTCATCAGCAGGGCGGCGACCATCATGATCCGGACCAACGTGACGTCGAACCCCGTGTAATCGGCGATGCCGGCACAGACGCCCATCACTTTGCCGTTGCGCTTGTCGCGGTAAAATTTGGTCCTGCTCGGCGGCTGGGTGGGCATGGCTCAGTCTCCCTCGGTCAGCAGGCGCTCGGTGCGCTGCTCCGGCAGGCAGCTTTGCCGCCAATTAGGGTTCTCGGCGGTCATGATCCGCTCAATCGTGCAGAGGCGGTCGTCGAGCCGGCGGGCGGCATCATGCAGATCCTCGAGCAATTTCTCGTCGGCACCGGTCAATGTCGCGGCGGTTTTCCACTTGGTGATATAGTGGAAGACGAGCCACGGGAGCCCAATGAACAATGTGACGATGGCGATAAACGGTATAACGACGTCTTCCACTTAAGCCCCCTTGGCCTTGAGCGAGGCCTTGAGGGCCTCCAGTTCGGCATCGACACGTTCTGACGATCTCAATTCCGCGATTTCCTCTTCCAGGCTTTTCGGCCCGGTCATTCCGAGCGCATCGGCGCGGCCTTCGGCGAAATCGGCCCGGCGTTCCAGTATTTCGAAGCGCGAGAAAGCGTCTTCGGTGCGGTTGCCGTGCAAGAGTTCGCTCGCCCTGGCGCGGGTGACCGCGCTCTCGATCCGATTGGCGATGGCGTTCTGGCGGGCGCGGGCCTCGCGCAGTTTGCCCTGAAGCTTGGCGATATCGGCTTCATAGCCTTTGAGGGTCTCCTCGATGACGCCGATCTCGGCGCGCAGCCCTTCGGCCATGTCGGCCGCCTTCTGGCGCTCCATCAGCGCCGCCTTGGCAAGGTCCTCTCGGTCCTTGCTCAAGGCCAGCTCCGCCTTCTCGGTCCAGCTGTGCTGGAGCTCGTCAAGCCGCGCGATCGCCCGGCGCATCTCCTTGCCGTCGGCGATCGAGCGAGCGGCCGAGGCGCGGACCTCGACCAAAGTCTCTTCCATTTCGAGGATGATCATGCGGATCATCCGCGCCGGATCTTCGGCGCGGTCGAGCAGCTCGGTGAAATTGGCTGCGAATATATCCCGCGTCCGGGAAAAAATACCCATTCCTGCACTCCGTGCACTATTGGCGCCTGTTGGCCAATCTCTTTCAAGCTTCGTGCCAGTGTGTCAGAAATACCAGAATACTCAAAAAATCGCAGTTTTTCGAGGCTTCCCGAGCCGAAATATCTTGCCAAACGGTGGGAAAAGTCACCAACTAATCGGACATGGAGCGGGCCAATCAGTTCGTCGGGCAAAGCCTGGCCTTTCTCGACGCGGTCGAGCGGGCCAGCCGGGCCGCGCCATTGAACCGCCCGGTGCTGGTGATCGGCGAGCGCGGCACGGGCAAGGAGCTTATCGCCGAACGCCTCCACCATCTGTCATCGCGCTGGTCGGGCCCATTGATCACCATGAACTGCGCGGCCATGCCCGAGAACTTGATCGAGGCGGAGCTGTTCGGGCACGAAGCGGGCAGCTTTACCGGTGCCGCCAAGACCCGCCACGGCCGCTTCGAGGAAGCCGACAGCGGCACCTTGTTCCTCGACGAGCTGGCGACCCTTTCTTCCCCGGCGCAGGATCGGCTGCTGCGGGCGGTGGAATATGGCGAGGTCACCCGCATCGGAGCGTCAAAGCCGATCACCGTCGACGTGCGGATCGTCGCCGCGACCAACGAGCATCTTCCCAGGCTCGTCGATGAGGGCCGCTTCCGAGCGGATCTGCTCGACCGCCTGTCGTTCGAGGTCGTGACCCTGCCGCCGCTTCGGGCGCGGGTAGGCGATATCCCCTTGCTCGCCGAGCATTTCGGAAGGCGCATGGCGGTTGAGCTCGACTGGACGAACTGGCCCGGTTTTTCCGCGCGGGCGGTTGCCGAGATGGAGGCCTATCCCTGGCCGGGCAACGTCCGCGAACTGCGCAACGCGGTCGAGCGGGCGGTTTACCGGGCCGAGAACCCCGAGCGGCCGATCGACACGATCCAGTTCGACCCGTTCGCCTCACCCTGGGCGCCGGCGAGGGGCGAGGTCATTCACGTCGAACCGATCGATCGCCCGACCCAGCTGCATGCAGAGGCGCCCGCGGACGCGCTCGCCGCGCCCGCCACGCCCATGGTCGAATCCACAAATGACTTCCGCGGCGCGGTGGCTGCTTACGAGCGGGCGCTGCTCGAGGACGCGCTCAGCCGCAGCCGCTTCAACCAGCGGGCGACGGCCGCAGCGCTGGGCCTGAGCTATGACCAGCTGCGCCATGCGTTGAAGCGCCACAAGCTATTGGATGCTGCTGCTGCCGGCTGACGTTTGCCGCTTGATCGAAAAGGGCGTGAATCTCCTCGTTGGAAGGAGTAATGTCGCGCCACCGAAAATGAGAGGAGGTTTCTATGAAAGCTCTTTTCACCGCCGCCGTCGCCGGAATCGCCGGCGTGACTGCGATGATGCCCGCCGGAGCTTCGACGATTTCCCTTGGGAACAGCTTCGCCCGGGACTGTTGGCAGGCCGCCGAAGCCCGTGACCACGACACCAATGCCATCTACCATTGCAACCTGGCGCTTGAGGAGGAGGGGCTCGACCCGGCCAACAAGGCAGCGACGCTCGTCAACCGCGGCGTGCTCTACATGCGCAACCGTAACTACTCGATGGCCGAGCGCGACTTCGACCGGGCGCTTCGCACCGATGAGTCGAACCCCGAAGCCTGGCTGAACATGGCGATCTCGCACCTGAGGCAGAATGAGAACGACACCTCGGTTCTGCCGATGATCGAGAAAGCGATCGCGCTCAATACCAAGGAGCAGGCGCTGGCCTATTACAGCCGTGCGATCCTGAACGAGCGCAACGGAAACATCCGCGCCGCATATGCCGACTACAAGAAGGCCCATGAACTGGCCCCCGACTGGGATGAGCCAGCCGAGGACCTGCAGCGGTACCGCGTCGTCAAGAAGTAGGCCGGAAGCCTAGCGCGGCAACGTCTGGAAGCTGGCCATCGCGTACAGCATCGGGATGGACAGCAATGTGTTCAGCCGCGACGCGATCAGCGCCTTCTTGCCGGCAGCGGCTTTCGTCGCATCGTCAGCTTCGACCAGGCCCAGCACCTTTTGCTGGTTCGGCCAGATGATCGCCCAGACGTTGAAGGCCATGATCAGGCCCAGCCACATGCCCGTGCCGATCAGCTGGAAGCCCGTGCGGAAAGTCAAAGCCTCGACCAGGTAGCCGTTGGTGCCGGCGAGCAGCAGCCCAATCAGCACGGTCATCGCCGCCGCCCAGCGGAAGTAGAACAGCGCTTTGGGCGCGATATATTTGGTGACGCCCGGCTTCAGCTCGGCCGGCACGCTCGGCATGGTCGGGACCTGCACGAAGTTGAAGTAATAAAGCAGGCCGATCCACAGGATGCCGAAGATGACATGCAGCCAGCGCAAAACCACCGCGCCGGTAAGCGTATCGGCATGGAAGATGCCCATCATTGCCAGTGCCAGCACCAGGCCGATACCCAGAACCGCGTTCAAATTGCCGAACAGTTTATCCATCGAAAGACCCCTTTTTCCCTGTGGCAGGCTGGTTACGCCCGCATCCGCGATTATCGCAAGCCTTTGTGCGGCGAGGGGAGGAGCGAAGCGGTGTCCGGCTCGTTGACGATGCAAGAATCAAGGAGCCATCCCATGCCCTTCCAGCTTCCCGATTTGCCCTACGCCCGAGACGCCTTGCAGCCGGCGATGTCCGCCGAGACGCTCGATTATCACCACGGCAAGCACCACAAGGCCTATGTCGAGAAGGTCAACACCCTGCTCGCCGACCGCGACGGCCAGGACATGCGCCTCGCCGAGCTGATCCGTTCCGCCTCCGAGCGCGGCGATAAAATCATGTTCAATAATGCCGCCCAGCATTGGAACCACAGTTTCTTCTGGCAATGCCTGGCGCCGGCCGAAGGGCAGCAACCCTCCGGCAAGCTGAAGGACCTGATCGAGGACGGATTCGGCGGCACCGACGCCCTGCTCAAGGCCCTGAAGGACGAAGCCGTCGGTCATTTTTCCAATGGCTGGGCCTGGCTCGTGCTGAACCGCGGCAAGCTCGAGATCACCTCGCTGCACGATGCCGACACGCCGCTGCTCTACGACGGCATGGCACCGCTGCTTACGCTCGATTTGTGGGAGCATGCTTATTACATCGACTATCGCAACGAGCGGCCGCGCTATGCGGACGAGGTTCTCTCCAGGATCGTCAACTGGGAATTCGTTGCTCGGAACCTGGATGAGAAAGGCGCGGAGCGGGCCGACCAGGAGCCGACTGCGACGGTCAGGGAGGTCGAGTTTACGGGCTGATCCTCCCTGGTCGCGGGGAGGGGGACCATGCGGAGCATGGTGGAGGGGCGCGCGTGCCAGTCGCAGACCCCCCTCCGTCAGCGCTCCGGGCTGCCACCTCCCCATCCCGGGGAGGATTCTATTGTTTTAGCCTGTACCCGGTCCGGAACATCCAGGTGATGACGATCAGGCAGCCGGCGATGATCGCCGACATCATCGCTACGCTTGCCCAGACCGGCACGTCGGCGACGGAATAGAACGTCCAGCGGAAGCCGCTGATCAGATAAACGACCGGGTTGAAAAGGGTGACCGTGCGCCATGGCTCGCCCAGCGCGTTGATCGAGTAGAAGGCGCCGCCGAGGAAGGTCAGCGGTGTGATGACCAGCATCGGGATGATCTGCATCTGCTCGAAATTCTGTGCCCAGATGCCGATGACGAAACCCATCAGGCAGAAGCCGCTGGTGATGGCGGCCAGGAACAGCAGCATCAGCAATGGATGATCGAGGCGAACGTCGACGAACAGGGTCGCGGTCGCCAGGGTCACCAGCGCCAGGACCATCGACTTGGTAACCGCGGCGCCGACATAGGCGGTCACCGTCTCGAGGCTGGAGATGGGGGCGGACAACAACTCGTAGATGGTGCCGACGAACTTGGGGAAATAGATGCCGAAACTGGCGTTGAAGATCGACTGCATGAAGACCGCCAGCAGGGTGAGGCCCGGGACAATGAAGCTGCCGAAGCTGACCCCGTCCATGTCCGCCATGTGCCGGCCGATGGCCGCGCCAAAGACGACGAAATAAAGGGCGGTAGTGATCACCGGCGTCACCAGGCTCTGCCAAAGGGTGCGCGTAGCCCGCGCCATTTCGAAGCGATAGATCGCGGCCATGCCGTGCCAGTTCATGCGGCTTTCCCTGGTGCGTGGACGAGCTCGACGAAAATGTCCTCGAGGCTCGACTGACGGGTGGAGAGATCCTTGTAGCCGATGTGAAGCTCGCTGAGGCGCCTCATCAGTGAGGCGATGCCGGTGCGCTCGGCATTGCTGTCGAAGGAATAGCAGAGCTGGTGGCCGTCATCCTCGAGGTGCAGTCCCCATTCGGCCAATTCCCCCGGGATGGTGGCCAGCGGCTCGCTCAGGGTGATGGTCAAGGTCTTGCGTCCCATGCGGGCCATCAGCGCCTTCTTCTTGTCGACGGCGATCAGTTCGCCCTTGCTGATGACGCCGACGCGGTCGGCCATCTCCTCAGCCTCCTCGATGTAGTGGGTGGTGAGGATGATGGTGGTGCCGTCGCGCCTCAGATCGCGAACGATGTCCCACATGTCGCGGCGAAGCTCGACGTCGACACCCGCGGTCGGCTCGTCGAGGAAGAGGATGTCAGGGTCGTGCAAGAGGGCCTTGGCGATCATCACGCGCCGCTTCATGCCGCCGGAGAGGAAGCGCATTTCCGACTTGCGCTTGTCCCACAGCGAAAGCCGCTTGAGCAAAGTCTCGATCTTTTTGGGATCGCGTGGCCGGCCGAACAGGCCGCGGCTGAAGCTGACCGTGTTCAACACGCTTTCGAAGGCGTCGGTGTGCAGTTCCTGCGGGACCAGGCCGATGCGGGTCCGCGCTTCACGGTAATAGGATTGCCAGTCCTTGCCGTCGACCAGCACCTCGCCGGAGGTCGCGGTGACGATGCCGCAGACGATGTTGATCAACGTCGTCTTGCCGGCGCCGTTGGGGCCCAGCAAAGCGAAAATCTCGCCCTTGTCGATGTCCAGGTCGACCGACCTCAGTGCTTCGACGCCCGTGGCGTAGGATTTGCGAAGCCCTCGGATGGATAGGATGGCACTCATTCGATTGGTCCCGGCTCAGGTGCTGCTTCCGCCTGTTCCTTGGTCAGTCCGTGGCGGATCAGCATCGGGACGTTGGCGGCGGCAAACAGGAAGGTGAGGGGTATGGCTCCCCATAGTTTGAAGCCGACCCAGAAATCGGTCGTGCTGTTGCGCCAGACCAGTTCGTTGAGCACCGCCATCCCGGCGAAGAACCAGGCCCAGTTTCGGGTCAGGATCCGCCAGCCCTCCTCGTCCAATCCGGGGTAGGCGGAGCCAAGCACCATTTTGAGAAGCGGCCGGCCAGTCTTGAGCCCGAAGGCGAGCAGGCCGGCAACCAGCAGGTAATAGATTGTCGGCTTGAGCTTGATGAATGTGTCATTGTGCAGCCAGATTGTGAGGCCGCCCAAGACGACCACCATGAAGCCCGAGAACAACAGCAGCGGGGAGATGTTCCGGTAGCGCAGCTGCGAATAGATCATCGCCGCGATCATGGCCGCCATGAAGGCGCCGGTGGCGACGAAAATGCGCAACGGACCCGGCACCGGCGCCAGGAAGTTGGTCACGAAGAAGACGATCAGCGGGCCGATGTCGATCAGCAGCCGGGAAAAGCCCGCGGGTTCCTGCGTCTTGCTCATGGCGCCAGCCCCGCGATCGCCCGGGCGACGGCGCGCGGATCGAAGGGGCGCAAGTCGCCGGCGCCTTCGCCGACGCCGATGGCATGGATTGGCATGCCGAACTTTTCCGCCGCGGCGACCAGGATGCCGCCGCGCGCGGTGCCGTCGAGCTTGGTCATGATGAGGCCGGTCACGCCGGCGGTTTCGCGGAAGACCTCGATCTGCGCCAGCGCATTCTGGCCGGTGGTCGCGTCGAGGACGAGGAGGACATCGTGCGGCGCTTCCGGATTGAGGCGGCCGAGCACGCGGCGGACCTTGGCCAGCTCCTCCATCAGGTGCGCCTTGTTCTGCATCCTGCCGGCGGTGTCGACAATGAGGACGTCAATGCCTTGGGCGGTCGCCTGCTTGACGCCGTCATAAACGATGCCGGCGGCATCGCCACCTTCCTTGCCGGCGATCACCGGCGCGCCGATGCGGGTCCCCCAGATCTGCAATTGCTCGATGGCCGCGGCGCGAAAGGTGTCGCCGGCGGCGAGCAGGACGCCGTAATCCTGTTCCTTCAGCCAGTGGCCCAATTTGCCGATGGTGGTCGTCTTGCCCGAGCCGTTGACACCAATGACCAGGATGACGTGCGGGCGCGGGAAGCCCCAGACATCGAGCGGCCTGGCCACGGGCGCCAGGATCTCCTCGATCTCCTCGGCGAGTATCGTCCTGAGGCCGCGTTCGTCGAGCAGCTCGAATTTGCGTTCGGCAATGGCTTCTCGGATGCGCTTCGAGGCTTCGGGGCCAAGGTCGGAAGCGATCAGCGCCTCCTCGATATCGTCGAGGGTGGCGGAATCGAGTGCCTGTTGGTGGACGATGCCGGTGATGTTCTCGCCGACCTTATCCGCGGTTTTCTTGAAGCCGGCGGTCAGCCGGTCGAGCCAACTCATGCGAACGCCCCAACCAGATTGTCGTCCGTCCGGCCCGTGATCCGCGCCATACCCGTATCGCCCCGCTTTGATCCGGCGATGAAGACAGGCGCGAAGGCGTCGGTGTGCCCTTTCTCGCTGTTCTCGACCAGCACCGGCTGTTCGGTTCCAACCAGGCTGTCGAGCCAGGCCGAGCGACGGCAGGCGGCGGCTTCGCGCAGGCTTGCGGCGCGGGCCTTGATCGTCTTGCGCTCGAGTTGCGGCATGCGCGCGGCGGGGGTGTTCGGGCGCGGCGAAAAGGGAAAAACATGCGCGGCGACGACGTCGCAATCGTCAAGCAGCCGGAGTGAGTTGAAGGCCGCTTCTTCGCTTTCCGTTGGGAAGCCGGCAATCAGGTCGGCGCCGATGGAGGCATCGGGTCGCGCGGTCTTGATGCGCTCGACCACGGCGATGGACTGGGCACGGCTGTGGCGACGCTTCATGCGCTTCAATATGAGATCATCGCCGGCCTGCAGAGACAGATGGAAATGCGGCATCAGCCGGGGCTCGCTTGCGATCAAGGCCATCAAAACCTCGTCGATCTCGATACTGTCGAGAGACGAAAGGCGGAGGCGCTTTAGACGGGGCAGGGTGGCTAACAACCGCTCGACGAGCGGGCCGAGTCCACCGTCGTAGCTGGTGATGTCAACGCCAGTCAGGACGATCTCGGCCGCGCCGCCGTCAAGCTCGCGCGCGATAGCATGGCGGATCGCCTCGAACGGCAGCGACCGGCTCGGGCCGCGGGCCTGCCAGATCGTGCAGAAAGTACAGCGGTGGTCGCAGCCGGTCTGGACGGCAACGAAGCTGCGCACCCGCTGACGGAAACCGGCCGCAATCAAAGGCCGGTCGAAATCCTTGAGCAGCACCTCGTCTACTTCCGGCATGGCGCGAAAGGCGGCAGGCTCCAACTGAATCGCACAACCGGTGGCGACGATGTGGGCGTCGGGCCGCTCCCGCCGGGCGCGGCGGATCGCCTGGCGGGTCTGGCGCACCGCCTCGGCGGTCACCGCGCAACTATTGACGATGATCGTACCGTCATCGGCGCGATCCTTCAGCGCCTCGCTCTCGGCGAAGTTCAGCCGGCAGCCGAGCGTGATCGTCTCGACGCTCATCCGCGAAACGTCCCCAGGTCGATGTCGCCGGCGAAGACATGGGTCGCGCCGCCGCGCATCATGATCTCGCCGCCCGGATGCCAGGCGACGGTCAGCGATCCGCCAGCCATCGTCACCTTGACCGGCGAAATGGCGCGCTTCGAGGCGATCGCCGCAACCGCCGTTGCGCACGCGCCGGTACCGCAGGCGCGAGTCAGGCCCGAGCCACGCTCCCATGTGCGCAGGCGGATGCCGTCTTCGCCGACGCTGGCGACATTAACGTTGATCCGCTCGGGGAACGCCGGGTCATGCTCAATGCTCGGTCCCAGGCTGGTAAGGTCGATTGCCTTCGGATCCGGCACGAAAAAGACGAGGTGCGGATTGCCGACGTTGACCGCCATCGGCTTTTCCAGTGGTCCCCACCCCATCGGCAAGGCGGCCGTGTCCATTGGATAGGACAAAGGAATGTCTTCCCAGCCGAACTTCGGTGCCGGCAGCTGGACCTCGACATCTTCGCCTTCGCCGCTTCCCTGGACGATGCCGCCGCCCGTCTCCAGCGTCTTCGCGCCCGTCAAAACGACAACGCAGCGCGAAGCATTCCCGCAACTCTGCACCTCGCCGCCGTCATGGTTCCAGATTCGCATCTTGAGATCGGCGACGTTCGACGGCTCGAGCAGGATCAGCTGGTCGCAGCCGATGCCGGTGTGGCGGTCGGCCAGCGCCTTGGCGATACCAGGGGTGATGGTCACCGCGTTTTTACGCGCGTCGAGGATGACGAAGTCGTTGCCCAGCCCATGCATCTTGTCGAACCGCGTGCGCATCGTCGCGCGGACTTAGGGACGAGGGACGGTAGTGTCCACCGTACCTCGGCGTATAAAAAAGAGCGCCGGCGTGAACCGGCGCTCTCCTTTTTGATTCCGCGAGTGGTTAGCGGCGATCGATTTCGATGTCGCGGATGCGGCCCATGTAATCGACGTCGCACTTGAACGACAGGTCGGGCTGGTAGCCGTAGCCGACTGCGCCATAAGCGCCATAGCCGTACGGGCTGTAGCCGCTGTTGGCGAGGCCGCGGACCCGGACGCCGCTGGCACGCGGATTGACCTGGGTGACGCTGAGGACGCGGCCGGTTGCGATCGGCGTGCCCAGAATGCCGCCAAGAATGCCGCTCACGCCGGAGCGAGTGCTAAGTCGAGACTGAACGGCCGCCGTGCATTGCTGCACTGCGAGATCCGAAACGTTGTTATTGTATCCATAGGCGTTGCCGTACGGCGGGTAAGCATAGCCATATTGCGCCGCTGCCGGTGCGGCCGCGGCTATCGCGGCAAGGCCGGCACTGCCGGCGATAATTTTCGTATAGATGGTCATTTCTGGTCTCCTTCCAAAGGCCGGAGTTCGTCAGCAATAAAACGAATGCCTCGGGACGGATGGCGCGAAACCTGTCGTGGCGGCGGCTCGGCTCGTCGCTGAGGGGTGAATACTGGATTAACGGCCTGAAGAAGAACGAAAATAGGGCGTCCGTGTGGCCACGAACGCCCTTGACCGAAACCACCTGCATGTAAGGTGGGCCGGAGCCTTGAAGGCCTAGTTCGCGCTATTGCCGTCGGCGTCGGCGCTGTTGCGGGTCTTATCGGCGGCTTTTTCGCCTGCCTCGCGGGTTGCGTCCGCCTGGTTCTCGAGCGCGGACTCATTCGCCTCGGTAGTGGCATTGTCGGCGGCTTCCTCGAGGTTATCGGCAGTCGCCTCGGCATTGGCCTCGATATTGTCCGCCGCTTTCTCCTGCGGGGTGTTGTTGCAGGCTGCAAGGCTGGCGATTCCGATGGCGATGGCGATCATATTGATTTTCTTCATTCTTAAACCCCTGTTGTTGTCTGCGGGCGTTCGGAGGAAGGCATTACGCATCGCCAGCGCGTTTTGTTCCTGTGCCGAAACCTGGGCTTGCGCATCGAAACTTGACCTTGAGGCCCCTCCCGCGTAGGGGCGCTCCCGTCTTCGGACAGACATCGATGAGAGCGCCCAAGGGTGCACGCCGGCCAACGAGGTTTCGTCCGCCGGCGCGTTTTCCGTTTGGGCACGGCTAATCGCACCCCACATGGGCGCTTTCCATCGACAGGAGATTGAATGTTTGAAACCTTGAGCGATCGCCTCGGCGGCGTATTCGACAAGCTTCGCGGGCGCGGCGCGCTCGGCGAGGCCGACGTGCGCTCGGCGATGCGTGAGGTGCGCGTGGCTTTGCTCGAGGCCGACGTCGCATTGCCGGTCGCCCGCGACTTTGTCGACCAGGTCACGGAAAAGGCCGTCGGACAGGACGTTATCCGCTCGATCACGCCGGGCCAGATGGTCGTCAAGATCGTTCACGACGCCCTGGTCGAGATGCTGGGCGCCGAGGCGAGCGAGCTCAATCTCAATGTCGCGCCCCCCGCCGTTGTCATGATGGTCGGCCTCCAGGGCTCGGGCAAGACGACGACCACCGCCAAGCTGGCGAAGCGCCTTGCAGAGCGGGAGCGCAAGAAAGTGCTGATGGCCTCGCTCGACGTCGCCCGCCCGGCGGCGCAGGAGCAGCTAGCTGTGCTCGGACGCCAGGCGAATGTCGACACCCTGCCGATCGTCGCCGGCCAACAGCCGGTCGAGATCGCCAAAAGGGCCATTCAGTCGGCGAAGCTGCAGGCCTATGACGTGGTCCTGCTCGACACCGCCGGCCGCCTGCACGTCGACGAGCAGTTGATGGCCGAGATGAAGGCGGTTGCTGCCGCCTCCAACCCGGCCGAAACCCTGCTGGTCGTCGACAGCCTGACCGGCCAGGACGCGGTCAACGTCGCCAAGGGCTTTGCCGGGGACGTCGATTTGTCCGGCGTCATCCTTACCCGCATGGACGGCGATGCCCGCGGCGGCGCCGCGCTTTCCATGCGCGCGGTCACCGGCAAGCCGATCAAGTTCGCCGGCACCGGGGAGGGGATCGACGCGCTGGAGGCCTTCCATCCGGACCGCGTCGCCGGCCGCATTCTCGGCATGGGCGACGTCGTCAGCCTGGTCGAACGCGCCGCCGAGACGGTCAAGATCGAGGATGCCGAAAAGATCGCCGCCAAGATGGCGAAGGGCAAGTTCGACCTCGACGACTTGCGCATGCAGATTTCGCAGATGCAGCGCATGGGCGGGCTTGGCGCGCTGGCGAAAATGCTGCCCGGCATGAAGGGCCTTAATGCTCCCGCCAATGTCGACGACAAGGCGCTGGTGCGCCTTGAGGCAATGATGAGCTCGATGACCGCCAAGGAGCGGTCGCGCCCCGAGGTGATTAACGCCAAGCGCAAGATCCGCATTGCCAAGGGCAGCGGCACGACCGTCCAGGAAGTCAATAAGCTCCTGAAAATGCACCAGGAAATGGAAACCGCCATGAAGCGGCTGAAGAAGATGGGCGGCTTCGGCAAGCTGGCGGCGATGTTTGGGCAGGGCGGAATGGAAGAGGCGCTGGGCGGCCTTGCCCCCGGCGGCCAGCTGCCCGGTGGAATGCCGGGGCTGCCCGGGCTTCCGGGCGGCGCCTCGCAATTCAACTTGCCTCCCGGTTTCGATAAATTCAGTAAGAAATAACAAGATTTTAGAAGAAGGATTTAAGATATGGCACTAGCAATTCGCCTCACTCGGGGCGGCGCCAAGAAGCGGCCTTATTACCGCATCGTCGTCGCCGACAGCCGCGCGCCCCGTGATGGCCGCTTCATCGAGAAGCTGGGGACCTACAACCCGCTGCTGGCGAAGGATTCGCCCGAGCGCGTGAAGCTCGACGCCGATCGCATTTCGCACTGGCTATCGGTCGGCGCGCAGCCGTCGGACCGCGTCCTCAGGTTCCTTGACGCCGCCGGCATCCGCGAGCGTCAGGCCCGCAACAACCCTGAGAAGGCGGTCCCGGGCGAGAAGGCCAAGGAGCGCGCCGAGGAGCGCGCGAAGAAGGCCGCCGACGCCGAAGCCGCCGCCAATGCGCCGGCGGAGGAGCCCGTTGCCGAAGCTACTGCTGAAGAAGTTGTAGCCGAAACACCGGCCGAAGAGATTGCCGCTGAGCAGGCTCCGGCCGACACCGCCGATATCCCCGCCGAAGAAGTTGTCGCCGAGGAAGCCGTGGCTGAGGAAGCCGCCACTGAAGCGTCTGCGGGCGAAGAGGCCGTCAGCGAGGAAGCTCCGGTCGAGGCTGCTGAAGCCGCTGCCGAGGAAACGGCTGGTGAGGAAGCTACTCCCGCTGTTGAGGCAACCAACGAGGGTGAATCCGCCGAAACCCCGGCCGAAGGCGCTGACGAGGGCGCGACTGCTGAGTCTCCGGCCGCCGAGGCTCCGACCGAGCCCGAGGCCGAAGCGAAGGCGGAGTAGTGATCACATCCTCCCCACGATTTCGTGGGGAGGGGGACCGCCGAAGGCGGTGGAGGGGTTCTGTTGCACCGAAAGAACCCCTCCACCAGCTGCGCTGGTCCCCCTCCCCGGCAAATGCCGGGGAGGATTCTAATGGCTAAGCGCGTCGCGCTGGCGGCGGTCGCGGGCGCGCATGGCGTCAAAGGCGAGCTGCGCCTCAAGCTGTTCAGCGACAGTGCCGAGAGCCTGGCCCGACACGCCGTCGTCTTCATCGGCGAGCGCCAATACACCTTCCGTCAGGTCCGCGCCGCCGGCAAGGGCGCTATCGCAAGCCTCGAAGGCGTGAGTGACCGCTCAGCGGCCGAAAGCCTGCGCGGCCAGCTGATCGAAGTCGACCGCTCGGCCCTGCCGCCGCTCGAAGACGGCGAATATTACCATGCCGACCTTATCGGCCTGCCGTGCGTGGACCGGGAGGGGGTGACGATCGGCACCGTCGTCACGGTCGAGAATTTCGGTGCCGGCGAGCTGCTCGAAATCGGATTGGATGACGGCAAGACGTCGCTGATTCCCTTCCGCCCTGGCATCGCCGACCTCGAAAATGGCCGCATCCTCCTTGATCGGGAATTTTTGGCCTAGCTGCCGCTTGCCGCTTCCTCCATCACGTCCGTCGGCTCGCGCCAGCGCGGATCCTTCGCGCACAAGTCATTGCGGATGGTCGTGGCGGCGACTCCGCCGTCGCCCATGGCATGGCTGATCTGGTCGAGGCCGATGACGACGTCACCGGCGGCATAGAGACCGGGGACACTGGTTCGCTGGTGCGCGTCGACGGCGATGCATTTGTCCTTGCTCAGTGAGGCTCCGACCTGCTCGGCAAGCTGGGTGTGCGTGTCTGAGCCCAATGCCGGATAGATGCTGTCGAACGTGTAATGGCCTTGTGGAGTGTCGACGACGATGAATTCGTCGGAGAGCGCGACCGCCTGGGCTGGCCCATCAACGCACTCAATCTTAGCCTTCTTGAGCCTTTGCTGGTCCTCCGCCTTGAGGTGCATCGCCTTGTCGGGCGCGATCAGGGTTACGTCGGCGGTGAAGCTGCGCAGAAAGACCGCCTCGGCCACGCCGTGGCTGTCGCTGCCAATGACTCCGATTTTCTTGTCGGTCACCTCGAAACCGTCGCAGATCGGGCAGTAGCGGACGAGGCCGCGGGCTAGCGCCAGATCGTGCAGTTCCTCGTCCATCGGGGGGCGGCGGTTGGTGACGCCGGTGGCGAGAAGCACTGTCCGCGCGATGGCGGCACCGGAGCCCCAGGTGGCGGTGAAAAGACCGGTCTTTTCGTCGCGTTCCAGCTTGGTGACGAACTCCGTCTGGACCTTTGCGCCATATTTGCACGCCTGGGTCCGCATCCGCTCGAGCAGCTCCTTGCCCTCGATCCCGTCGGGGAAACCGGAGACGTTGCGCGTGCAAGGTATCCAGCCGGCGCGGCTCTTGCCGCTGTCGACGACGATAATGTCGAGGTGGAAACGGGCGAGATAGATGGCCGCCGTCAGCCCAGCCGGGCCGCCGCCGATCACCAGGCAGTCGAGTTTCGGATTGTCCATCCGCGCCCAATGGATTGTCTGGCCTGTAGTTCCCGCCTAGGCCGCCGCCATGGCCTTCCACGCCACCGTCCTGACGCTCTATCCCGAGATGTTCCCCGGGCCGTTGGGCGTCAGCATCGCCGGTCGGGCGCTCGACGACGGCCTGTGGTCGCTCGGCACCGTCCAGATCCGCGATTTCACCACCGACAAGCATCGCAGCGTCGACGACACGCCGGCCGGAGGCGGGGCCGGGATGGTGTTGAAGGCCGACGTACTTGCCGCGGCGCTCGATAGCGTCTCGGACGGTCGTCCGAAGATGGCGCTAACGCCCAGGGGCAAGCCGCTCACGCAGGCCCGTGTCCGCGAACTGGCGGCGGGGGAGGGGGTCGTCCTGCTCTGCGGTCGCTTCGAGGGTTTCGACGAGCGAATTTTCGAGGCCCGCGATCTCGAGCCGGTCAGCGTCGGCGACTATGTCCTCTCGGGCGGCGAGCTTGGTGCGATGGTCATCCTCGACGCTTGCGTTCGCCTCCTCCCCGGGGTAATGGGCGCGTCCTCCAGCGGAGAGGAGGAAAGCTTCGAGACGGGGCTTCTCGAATATCCGCACTATACCCGACCAGTTGACTGGGAAGGGCGCACGATCCCCGAAGTGCTGCGATCGGGGGATCATGCGAAGATCGCGGCGTGGCGACACGAACGCGCTCTGGAAGATACACGGCTAAGGCGGCCGGACCTGATCGAGCGCCAC
>JBKPSK010000050.1:0-13544 GCA_046734995.1 Pseudomonadota bacterium | reverse complement strand
ATGATATAAGCCAGAAGGTCATTGGCATCAGACACCTGCCAGATAGGTGGCGGCAATTCCTCGATGGCCGGCGCAGTACCTGCAGGCGGCGGCAGCGGCGCCATTGGATCGTGACCAGGGCCCGGCGCCGGGGCTGGCGGCCGCGCCTGGCTAGGGACCGGGGGCGATTGCTGGACCGGCGAAGGTGCCGGCACGACTTGCGCGAGCGCGGCCATCGGCAACAGAGCAATCGCGCTTCCCAAGATCACCGACCGTAGACGCATGGACCTGTTCACTCCCGATTTTCCCAATTCATTTCGTGGTGGATACGCTGACCCGCAAGGCTTTCCTGCCCGAACTGCGCAATACACAAGATGAACCGCGGCCTCCAGTGGCCGAATGGCTTTCAAACTATGATTGATGCACTGCAAATCAAACTTTAAGTAACAGTGATTATGGTGGAAAATCCGTTAAGCGGAGGTGGGGTAGTGCCTGGCAAGTTTGGTCTCGAAGGCGGAATGATTCCGCGGACCGTCAAGCGCATGTTCGACGAGCGTGATGAGCCCCGCTTCGACATCGATGGCGATCTGCAGACCGCCGTGCTCACCCACCGTGCCCGAAACCACGTGGTGCGGGTCGGAAATATCTCCAATTCCGGCGCAATGGTGGTTTATGCCGATGAAACACATATAGGCGAGGCGGTAACATTGCAGTTGCTTGACCATGGAGCGGTCGCGGGGCAGGTGCGTTGGGTCCGTGACGGCCGTGTCGGCATCAATTTCGTTGATTCGCTGGAGTAAGCAGCGGGTTGGAGATGAACGATTCGATGATTAAGGCGCGCATTGCCGAGGACGACCCGTCTGATCGGCGGCAGGGCCCCCGCTATCCAGTGGATGTCGAGGGCAAGGTCCGCGAGCTCGGCACCGAGGGCAGCGAGGCGCGCGTCCTCAACATTTCCGAAAAAGGCTTCATGGCCGAATCTTCGGGTGAGTTCGAAGTCGGCTCGCGGGTGTGGCTGATCCTTCCCAACCGCGAACGGGCCAGCGCCATCGTCCGATGGACCGCCGGCCACCGCCTCGGCGCCGAATTCGCAGAGCCTATCTCGCTCGACGGGCTGACTGTTTAGCGGTCGAGGGCCGCTTTCACCGGGCCGGTGATCCGGGTGACGATTTCCTTCACGCCGCGAAAATTGGGGTGCATGCCGTCCGGCAGGCTCATCCCCTCGACGAGCGCTACGCCGTCAAGGAAGAACGGGTAGAACGGCACGCGATACTTGGCGGCGAGGTCGGGAAAGATCGTTTCGAACCCCTGCAGATAATCGGGTTCGACATTGCGGATCGCGCGCATGCCCGCCAGCAGGACAGGGATCTTGCGGCGACGCAGCTCGGCCAGGATCGCATCGAGATTGCCCTTCGTTTCCGTCAGGCGAATCCCACGCAGCATGTCGTTGGCGCCAAGCTCGACGATCACCAGGTCGGGTTTCTCCTTGAGCCCGTCGATCGTCCAGCCAAGCCGCGCCCGGGCGGCGGCGCTGGTGTCGCCGGAAACGCCGCCGTCGGCGACCCGCGCCGCAACCCCGTGCCGCCGAAGCATGGCCTGCAGCTGCGGTGCGAAACCGAGGCCGGGCTCCAGGCCATAACCGGCGGTCAGGCTGTCACCAAACGCCAGCACCAGCGGCCGTTCGGGCGAGGCCAAAGCCGGCGAGGCAATCGACAGGAGAGCTGCGGCAATCGACCAGCGGACCATCGCTTCTGACCCTAGCCCATTGTCGCGCCTCCGCAACGTCCCTAGCTGACGCGCCATGACCGAGCCGTTGATCGACCTTGCCGATATTCGCCTTTCCTTCGGCCAGGGTGCGGCCTGCACCGAGGTGCTGAACGGCGCTTCATTACGCCTGATGCCGGGCGAAAGCGTCGCCCTTCTGGGGCCTTCCGGCTCGGGAAAGAGCTCGCTGCTCGCCGTCGCTGCCGGACTGGAGCGCGCCAGCGACGGCCAGGCCCTCCTGCTCGGGCAGGACATGAGCGCGCTTGACGAGGATTCGCTCGCCAGGCTTCGCGGCCGCGGCGTCGGCATCGTTCTGCAGTCTTTCCATCTGCTGCCGACCATGACCGCGCTCGAAAATGTTTCCGTCCCGCTCGAGCTCGCTGGCGCCGGGCACGCGCGAGCGCGCGCGGAGTCGGAGTTGGCATCGGTCGGCCTGGCGCATCGCCTCGGCCATTACCCTGCCCAGCTCTCCGGCGGCGAGCAGCAGCGGGTGGCCATCGCCCGTGCCACCGCGCTGAGGCCGAAGCTGCTGCTGGCCGACGAGCCTACGGGCAACCTCGACGCAGCGACCGGCGCCGCCATCATCGATCTGTTGTTCGAGCGAGCATCTGTTGCCGGCGCCGGGCTTCTGGTCATCACCCACGATCCAGCCATCGCCGCCCGCGCCGGCCGCACGTTGAAGATGGCCGATGGCCGGGTCACCGAATGAACCAAGCGCTGCGGCTGGCACTCCGCGATCTGCGCGGCGGTTTGCGCGGGCTCGGCCTGATGTGGCTGTGCCTCGCCATTGCGGTTGCGGCAATCGCCTCCGTCCTCAGCCTGGCGTCAGCGATCGACCGGTCGATCGCCGGCCACGGCCGCGAATTGCTCGGTGCCGATTTGGCCCTCAGCGTCGCCCAGCGCGATGCCAATGAAATCGAAAGAGCGGTGCTGGCCGCGCTCGGTCCGCTCTCCAAAACGACGACGCTGAGGGCAACCGTAGTTGCGGGCGAGCGCACCCAGCTCGCTGAGCTCAGCGGTGTCGACAGCCGCTGGCCGCTGGCGGGGAGGCTGGACCTGAGCTCGGGCCATCGCCCGGCAGGCCACGAGGTCGCCCTCGGCGCCGATCTCGCCGAGCGCCTCTCCGTCCGCGTCGGGGATGAGGTTCGCATTGGCTACGGCAAGTTCCGGGTCGGCGGCATCATAGCTTCCATGCCGTCGCTGTCCGGCTTCGCCCTGGCCCCTCCCGCCCTGGTCGATGAGGCTGGTCTGGCGGCCACCGGCCTCGTCCAGCCGGGCAGCCTCTATTCCACCTCCTACCGCATGATCCTTGCCGATCGCGCCGACCCTGCCGCGATCGCCAAGGCCTTCCGTCTGCGCTTTGCGGATGGCGGCTGGAACGCGATCGACCGCAGCGAGGCCGGCGGCGGCACCAGGCGGTTCGTCGAGCGCGTCGGCGAAATGCTGCTGCTGATCGCGCTTGCGGCACTCGCCGCCGGCGGGGTCGGCATTGCCAGCGCCGCTTTGGCCTTCGCGGCCTCGCGGCGGCCGCAGATCGCCGTGCTTAAGCTGCTCGGCGCCGGGCGCCGCACGCTCGCGGCCATGCTGGCGATCGAGGTGCTGATCGTCGTTCTCGCCGCCTTTGCCGTCGGGCTTGGCATCGGGGCGGCTGTGCCGGCGCTGGCTGGGTCGATCGCCGGTCCCGCTTTGCCCGTCCCGCCCGACCCCGCGCCGCAATGGAGCGCACTCGCTGAAGCGAGCCTGTTCGGCCTGCTCGTGACCTTGGCTGCCTGTTGGGGCCCCATGGCCTCGGCAATCGACACTAGGCCGGCCGAGCTGCTCCGCGACGAGATCGGCGATTCGAAGGGCGCCAAGCGCCGCTGGCTCGTCCCGGCCCTTGCCCTGGCAGCCGCCTGCGGACTTGCGATTTCACGCTCCTCCAATCCGGCATTCGCGGCGACCGGGCTCGGCGCGATTGCGGCGCTGACCTTAATCTTCGCCGGCCTCGGCTATCTGCTGCGCCGTGCCTCGCGCGCGTCGCGCCATCGCGGAGGACCCATCGTCCGCCTCGGCCTCGCCGCCCTCGACCGGCCGGGCGCGGCGACGGTTCGCCTGTCGGTGGCCCTCGGCCTCGGCCTGTCCCTCCTGGTCATGCTGGCGGCCAGCGGCGCGAGCCTCTTGGCCGAGATCGGCCAGACCATCCCGAAGCGCGCCCCAGCACTGTTCCTGGTCGACATTCCGGCGGCGGGCGCGGCCGAGTTCCGGACGCTGGCGTCACGCGCACTGCCGGGCGCGGAGCTGCGGCTCGTGCCCTCCTTGCGCGGACCGGTGGTGGCGATCAACGGCACCCGTGTCGCCGATTTGCCCGCCATCCCAGAAGGAGCCTGGGTGCTGCGCGGCGACCGCGGCCTGACCTTTGCCCGCGATCTGCCATCGGGTAACCGAATCACGGCCGGCAAATGGTGGCCGAGAAACTATGGCGGCCCGCCTTTGGTCTCGCTCGACAAGGACGCCGCCGAGGCGCTCGGCCTCAGGGTCGGCGACACCCTGACCATTTCGGTGCTCGGCCGCCCGGTCGAAGCCCGAATCGCCTCATTAAGGGAAATCGACTGGCGGTCGTTCGGCTTCAATTTTGCCATCATCTTCGCGCCCGGGACGCTCGAACGCGCGCCGTTCACGATGATGGCGACGGTCTCGCCACGGAAGGGCGCCAGCACCGCCACCTTCGAGCAGGCGCTGGCCACCGACCTGCCGATGGTCAGCGCCATCCGCGTCTCGGCCATCGTCGAGCAGGTCGGGGCCATCCTCACCGGCCTCGACCGGGCGGTGCGGCTGGCAAGCCTGGTGGCGATCGCCATGGGCATGGTGGTGCTCGCCGGAGCAGTCGTCGCGACCCGGCGGACGAGGACCCGCGACCTTGTTCTCTTAAAGCTGGTCGGGGCGACCCGGGGCCAGGTCGTCGGCACGCAGCTGGTCGAGTTCGCTCTGCTGTCGTCCGCGGTGGCGGTGCTCGCCTTCGCCGCCGGCGTCGCCGGCGCGAAGCTGGTGACCGGCCAGCTTCTCGACATCCCGCTGCGGCCCGCCTGGGGCACGCTCCTAGCCATTCCGGCCGGAGCCGTCGTCCTCGCCGTTGGAGCCGCCCTCCTTGCCGCGCTGCCGGCGTTAAACGCCCGTCCCGCCCGGGCTTTACGGTCATTGTAAACAGTGGCTTTTCGGACACGGTAAACCGTCCCGAAACGATACTGGTGGATCTGCGGATAGCGAAAGCATGCAACTTCGGGTGTATTCGACCGTTCCAACCGACCGAAAGGAACGGTTTTATGTCGACCTATCCGACGCTTGGCGATTTGCGGATGACGCATGATCCCGCCGGCCGCGGTTATCACGCGGTGTACCGTGAGCGTGAGGTGAATCATTGCCCGGGTTGCGGGCGCACGCACTGGATCATCGGCCGCATATCGGCCGAATGCGCCTTCTGTGCGACGGCGCTCCCGCTGGCGGAGGCGAGCATGCGCTCGTACAGCGGCCCGGCGATCATCCATCATCGCAACCGGATGCAGACTCCGGCCTGGGCGGCCTGACCTAAAGGCCGCGGAAGCCGGAATGGCGCTCGCCCGGGAGGGGCGGGCGCCTTTTTCTTTAGGGGACAATCTGCCGAACCGGCACGGGCGCGTTGCACAAATCGACGCCGCCCGCCGGGCGGATGTAGAAATCGTCCTTGCGATTCTTCCTCAGGTACAGCCAAGCGGCGAAGGATGCGCTCGTTTCCTTGAGAAATTCGAAGCGCGGCCGCGCCGCAGGAACCAGCTCCGACGCCAAATGGACGTTTGAGATGGGCACGTCGCTGCTCCGCTCCTTGTAGAAACCGAGCGCCTCGGTCCCGCGCGGCAGGCTCGACAAATTTTCGATGCCGCTGACCACTCGCCCGACGACAGCGATGTTACGGTCGAGATGGCGCGGCGAATGGCCGATGGCGGCATAAAGCTCGCCGCCCATGCCGGTGTCCGGCGACAGGCCGCGGCCGACGCCGACGCTGGCGTAGCAATGGGTGAGGTTGGCGCTGCCCGCCTTGGGATCGTAGGCGACCGGCCAGCCGCCGCTGAAACCAACCGCCGGGGCATAAGCGTCGGGCGATCCCAGCGGCACGATCTTCAACCCCTTGAGCGCGCGGTGATATTCGGCCGGCGGCGTCTTCACCACGCCCGCGGGAAGCGGCTTCTCGCTTTCGTTATTGCCCCATTGCGCGACATAATTGTCCTGGACACGATAGATGGCGGCGCCCTGCCAGTAACCGGCGCGCGCCAGCTTCTGGATGTTGCCGACGTGGACGGGCGCAAAGGCCGGCGCCAGCTGGACGATCACGCGCCTGCCCGAAGCCAAATCGATGACCAGCAGGTCGTCGGCAGGGATCGCCGCCCATTCCGCGGCCTTCGACGCGGCGATCACGTCGCCTGGCGTCTTCGGTGCCGCCGGTGGCGCAGCGGCGATCAGGGCAATAGCGGGAAGCAAGAGCAAGCAACGCATATGGAATTCCCCTGTTTTGCCTCGCGTCATTGCGAGCCGCTGTGCGGCGAAGCAATCCAATAATTCTCACGCAAGGGCGCAAAGGCGCAAAGGAAACCCTCTTCGCGCCTTTGCGCCTTTGCGTGAAATATCAGTCACCATAGCCGCGCTGATGACGCTGGCCGGAGCAGCCGCTAAGCGAGCCTTCATGCACATCGCCACCCTCATGCTGCTGGGCTCCGGCGAGCTCGGCAAGGAATTCGCCATCGCCGCCAAGCGCCTCGGCTGCCGGGTCATCGCCTGCGATCGCTACGCCAACGCCCCGGCCATGCAGGTCGCCGACGCATGCGAGGTCTTGCCGATGCTCGACGGAGTGGCGTTGCGGGCGGCGGTCGAGAAGCACCGCCCGGATTATGTCGTCCCGGAGATCGAGGCGATCGATACCGCGACCCTGGGCGATCTGGAAGCGGAAGGCTGGCACATCGTCCCCTCGGCCAGAGCGGTGCAGTTGACCATGAACCGCGACGGCATCCGCGACTTCGCCGCCAAGGAGCTGGGCCTGATCACCTCGGCTTACGCCTTCGCCGAAAGCCGCGACGAGGCGCTGGCGGCCGCCGGCACCATCGGCTTCCCCTGCGTGGTCAAGCCGGTCATGTCCTCCTCGGGCAAGGGCCAGAGCGTCGCCCACGACGCCGACGAGCTGGGCCGCGCCTGGGATTATGCGGTCGCCAACATGCGCGGCGACCGGGCGCGGGTCATCGTCGAGCAGTTCATCCAATTCGATAGCGAGATCACCTTGCTGACCGTCGCGACCAAAGACGGCATCCTTTATTGCGAGCCGGTCGGCCACCGCCAGGAAGCCGGCGACTATCGCGAAAGCTGGCAGCCGGCGGCGATTCCGGCTGCGGCCCTTAAATCGGCGCAGGACCAGGCAGCCAAGGTTGTCGGCGCGCTCAGCGGCCATGGCCTGTTCGGCGTGGAATTCTTCATTGCTGGCGACGAGGCGATCTTCTCCGAGCTCTCGCCCCGCCCGCACGATACCGGCATGGTCACCCTCATCAGCCAAAGTCTCAACGAGTTCGAGCTGCACCTCCGCGCCATTCTCGGCCTGCCGATCCCGGCGATCGATTTCCTCGGTCCCTCGGCCAGCGCCGTCATCCTCGCCGACCGCGAATGCAGCGACTTCCGTTTTGAAGGTCTGGAAGGCGCGCTCGCTCTCGGCAAGCCGGGCGCCCCGGTCGACATCCGCATCTTCGGCAAGCCCAACACCCTCAAGAGCCGCCGCATGGGGGTAGCCCTGGCGCAGGCGGAAACGGTCGATCAGGCGAAGGCGCGTGCAGTTGATGTGGTGCGTCGCGTCGGCATTATTTATGCATAATATTCCGTTTTGGAGCAGTACGGAGAAACGAATGCACATTCGATGGATCCTCTTGTCGCTAGGCGCCTTTCTCGTCACACCTGCGGCTGCGCAGCCGGCGCACCCGGTGTGGAGCGCCCCCTCAACGACTGACGTCCTCGCCGAGGAAAAGGCGTTCGATCGCGACGGGATCAAGCTATCCGGAACACTGTATTTGCCTCGGGCGAGCGGCAGCGTTCCGGCCGTGGTCGTTTTCCACGGCGCGTCATCGCCGCTGCAAAGCGAAGCGTTATACGATCATCTCAAGCGTATGCTTCCTCCGCTCGGCATTGCGGTTTTTACTTATGATCGTCGAGGTACCGGCAAATCCGGAGGAAAGGCCTCGGGCAACGATTTCGAAACCCTCGCGGACGACGGAATCGCGGCGGCGCAGATGCTCGCCAGGGATCCGCGCATCGATTCTCAGCGCATCGGATTCTGGGGCCTCAGCCAAGGGGGCTGGCTGACGTTGCTTGCCGCGTCCCGATACGAGCCGACGGCCTTTGCGATCTCAATCTCGGCGCCGATGGTCTCTCCAGATGCGCAGATGAATTTCGCGGTCACGAACATCTTGCGCATCAAGGGTTACTCGCAGGCCGACATCGATATCGCAATCGCGGCTCGCACAGCCGTCGACGAGTTCGAACGTGGCCGCCTCGATAGGGCAACTGCCCAGGCCCGGCTTGATGTAGCGGCAAGCAAGCCCTGGTTCGATCTGATCTACATGAATAAGACCTTCCGTGACCCCGACAAATCCGGCTGGGCCAAAGAACTTCGTCATGATCCAATGTCTTCTCTTGGGCAGATCAGGGCGCCGACATTGATCATCTATGGTTCAGGCGATCCATGGGTTCCGGCTGCTCTCTCCATGCATCGCCTGCAGGAATTTATGCCTAGGCACGCCAATTTCGAGGCAGTCGTGATCCGCGGAGCCGACCATTCGATGATGACTGCGGCCACGCCCCAACAACAGATCGATCCCGCTTTCTTTTCTAGGCAGGCGCCGGACTCGGCCGAGTATTTCGGCCGTCTTGGCGCATGGTTACAAAAGCAGCGCGTAGCCAATTAAAGCCCTTCGTTCCGTTTGGAATTGCATAAGTATGCAGATACCTGCATATACATCGCATGATTCGCGCCGCGATCCTTGGCGCCTCCGGCTATGTTGGGGGCGAACTGCTCCGTCTCCTCGCTGCCCATCCGGGCATCGAGGTCGTGCGGGCGTTCGGCGCGTCAGCGGCCGGCAAGTCTATCACCGCGCTACATCCGCACCTCGGCCTCGCTTTTGGCGACCAGGCGTTCGACGCCTGGGATCCGGCCCTGCTCGACGGCTGCGAGCTGGTGTTCGCGGCGCTTCCCCATGGCGAGAGCCAGAAGCTGGTGGACGCCATGGGCGGCCGCAAGTTCGTCGATCTCGGCGCCGATTTCCGGCTCGACACGGCTGAGGAATATGAAGCCTGGTATGGCGAGCCGCACCAGCGGCCGGACCTGCTCGCCAGCTTCGTCTATGGCCTGCCCGAGTTCCGCCGCGCCGACATCGCCGCTGCGACCCGCGTCGCTGCCCCCGGCTGCTACCCGACCGCCGCCAGCCTGGCGCTGAAGCCTTTGATCGATGCCGGCGCGATCGAGACCAAGGGCATCGTCGTCGACGCCGCTTCGGGGGTCAGCGGCGCCGGCCGCGCTGCTTCGGCCGGCACGCATTTCTGCGCCATCGACGGCAATTTCCGCGCCTACGGGCTGCTCAATCACCGCCACACCGCCGAAATACAGATGGTGACGGGCGCCGACGTCATCTTCACCCCGCATCTGGCGCCGATGAGCCGCGGCATTCTCGCCACCTGCTATGCCCGCGCGACCGGCCCCTGCGAGCCGCTGGCGATTTTGTTCGAAGCCTATGAGGCCGAGCCCTTCATCCACGTCAGCGAGACGCCGCCCGAAACCAAATGGGCGACGGGCTCCAATGCCGCCTTCCTCACCGCCCGCTATGACGAACGCACAGGCATGGTCGTCAGCCTTTGCGCGATCGACAATCTCGGCAAAGGCGCCGCCGGCCAGATGATCCAGTGCGCCAACCTGATGCTGGGCCTCGACGAGACTGCGGGGCTAGCGGTGGCGGGGGTCTATCCATGAGCGTCACCGCCGCCGAGGGCTTCGTCGCCGCCGGCGTTCACGCCGGCCTCAAGGCCAGTCGGCGCGACGTCGCTTTGCTGGCGACCGACAATGGCGAGGCGGTGCCGACCGCCGCAGTCTTCACCACCAACAAGTTCCGCGCCCCGCCGGTCGAGGCCAGCCTCGAGCGGCTGCAGGCCACCAGCGGCATGGCCGCCGGCGTCATCGTCAATTCCGGCAACGCCAATGCCGGCACCGGGGCCAAAGGCCGCGCCGATGCCGAGACGATGTGCGAAGCGGCGGCCGAGGCCATCGGCTGCTCGGCAGAACAGATGCTGGTCTGCTCGACCGGCCTGATTGGCTTCCGCCTGCCGATGCGGAAGATCCTCGGCGCGATCCCCAGGCTCGGCGAATCGCTCAGCCGCGCCGGCCATCGTGACGCCGCCAAGGGCATCCTCACCACCGACACAAAGCCCAAGGAGTCGGTCGTGCACGGCGACGGCTGGACGGTCGGCGGCATGGCCAAGGGCTGCGGCATGCTGGCGCCCAACATGGCGACCATGCTCGCCTTCCTCACCACCGACGCCGCCCTCGAACCGCCAGTGCTGCAGGACATCCTGTTCCGCGCCGCCGACGCCAGCTTCAACTGCCTGGTCACCGACGGCGCAACCTCGACCAACGACAGTGTCATGCTCTTCGCCAGCGGCCGCAAAGGCGCGCCGAAGGACATGGCGGCGTTCGAGGACGCGGTCTTCCAGGTCTGCGAGGATTTGATGCTGCAGATGGCGCGCGACGCCGAGGGCATGACCAAATTGGTCGTCATCCATGTCACCGGCGCCGCTTCCGACGCCGAGGCGCGCCATGCCGCCCGCTCAATCGGATCGAACCAATTGGTCAAGTGCAGCTGGTACGGCGGCGACGCTTATTGGGGCCGCCTGCTGGCAGAAGCAGGCTCGTGTGGCATCGCCTTCGAGAGCGACAGGGCGTCCGTCACCTACGGCGGCATCAAGGTCGCTGAAGGCGGCGTCGAGATCCCGCACGACGCGAAGGGCGTGCTCCAGCATATGAAAAGTGGCGAGATCCACATCCTTGTCGACTTGGGTCTCGGCAATGGCAAGGGCCGGGCGGTCAGCGTCGACCTTGGCCCCGGCTACATCAAGGAAAATGCGGCAACGTCATGATTGAGGCCAATCACACTGCGGCGATCCTGATCCAGGCTTTGCCCTATATCCGCCGTTTCACGAGCAAGACAATCATCGTGAAGGTCGGCGGCCTGCCGATGACCGATCCCGATCGGACGCGCAGCCTCGCCAAGGACGTGCTGCTGCTCCACAGCGTCGGCATCCGCGTCGTCCTGGTCCACGGCGGCGGCCCGCAGATCGACGAGCAGATGGCGCGGCAGGGGAAGGAGGTTGAGCGAATCGATGGCCTGCGCGTCACCGACGCCGAGGCGCTTGACATCGTCCGCATGGTGCTGGTCGGCAAGATCAACCGCGAGCTCGTGGCGGCGGTCAATGCGCTCGAACCGGTCGCGGTCGGTGTGGCCGGCGAGGATGGCAGGCTGCTCGAAACCAGCCCGATCGATCCCGCGCTCGGGTTCGTCGGCCGTGTGGACCATGTCCGCGCCGGTTTGCTGCACGCCTTGCTCGATGACGGGCTGGTGCCGATTGTCTCGACCGTCGGCGCAGACACCGAGGGCCAGCCCTACAACGTCAATGCCGACGATGCCGCCCGGGCCATCGCCGTGGCGATGGGCGCCGAGAAATTGATCTACTTGACTAGTGCGATCGGTCTCCTCGACGATCCCGCCAATCCTGATACTTTGGTCCATCGCCTCTCCGCCGCCGAAGCGCGTAGCCGGATCGCCGACGCCGGCGTCACCGGAGGCATGATCCCCAAGCTCGCCGCCTGCGCCGACGCGGTCGAGGCCGGTGTCGGCAGCGCGCATATGATCGATGGGAGGGCGGAACATGCGATCCTCATCGAATTATTCACCGACGAGGGCATCGGCACGATGGTGACGCAATGACCGCCGCCAAGCACCATCGCCAGCGCTTGATTGCGGATTGGCTGCGCCAGCACCGCATCGGCAGCCAGGAGGAGCTGGTCGCCCGTCTCGATTTGGCCGGCGTGCCCGCGACTCAGGCGACGGTCAGCCGCGATCTCGACGAATTGGGGGCGGTCCGCGTTCGGGGCGGCGGTATAACGCATTACCGGCTGCCCGAGCAGCTCGAGACCGGCGACGGCGACCGGCTCGACCGGCTGCTGGCCGACTGGGTGACGGATATCGCCGCGGCCGGGAATCTCATCGTCCTCAAGACGCCGCCCGGCTCCGCCAATCTGGTCGCCAATGCTCTCGACGCCGCCGGACTGGCGGAAGTCGCGGGGACCATTGCCGGCGACGACACGATTTTCGTGGCGTTGGTCGACGGCGCCATGCCCGGTGCGGTCGCCGAGGGGCTTCGCCGCCGTCGCGAGGGCCGCTAGGAAGCCTTTTGGTGCCGAAACGCGTTGCACAACACGAAGGAGCACGTTCGATGCCCAGGCTTCTGCCAATCGCCCTGCTGCTGACCCTGGCGGCTTGCAACGACAATCCCGCGACCCAGCCCAGCCAGCCGATCGTCGTCCGCTCCGAAGGCCAGGACAAGCTCCACCAGCTCGACGATATGAACCGGGCGATCGCGCTCAAACGCGCCATCTACGAATCCGGCTCTGACTGCCGGCGGGTGACGAAGTCGGGCTATGTCGGGGAGTATGAGAATACGTCATACTGGACCGCATCCTGCCAGGACCGGCTCGGCCGCAACCGCGACTGGGCCCTTTTCGTCGGACCCGACGAGAGCGTTCAGGTGCGCCGGTGCGAAGATGTGGTGAAGGCCGGATTGCAGCCTTGCATCATCAAGCCGGGCGCGAAGGCGCCGGTCCGCAAGCGGGGCTGAGCTAGATTAGTCGCACTTGCGCGTCGTCTTGACGGCACCGTCGGTTGTCTTTTCCTTGATCGTGACGCAATTGCCCTGGCGCGTTTCCTCGCGTGTACTTCCGTCGGGGTTGGTGACGCTGCTCGTTGGCTTGGGCACCGGCTTGCCGTCCTTGATCTCATAGTTGAACGGCGTGTTCTGCGTGCCGCCGGCGCTCTGTCCGCCGCTCTGCGCCCAGGCCGCGCCCGCAGCCAGCGCCGCAACCGCAACGCCGCCGACGGCAAACATGATCGCACGACGAGTCATTGAGCTTCTCCTCATGGGTCCTTCATAACGCCGGCGAAGTGAATGCCGGCTGAAATACATCTACTCTCTTCGTTCATCCTGGAAAACGCACGAGCAGGCCATATTCTTCCTTGTTTTCGCAGCCGACAATTTCGGTTGCACCCGACGTGACCCAGACATGCGCCTTCAGTTCCCCGCCGATCGTCGCCGCGCCGTAATTCATGGTGGCGGCCAGTCCGCGGCGGCGGAGCAGGGCGAAAGCGGCCAGGCCCTGTTCGAAGCACAAGGTCCGCCACGGCAGCCGTTTCGCCCAGGCTAGCAGTGCCCGCCGCAGCCAGTAAGCGGTATCGGCGTCAGCCGTGGCATGTCCTTTGTCCCCTTGGCTCAGCCGCTCGGCAAGCGTCCGGAACGGAACCAGCCGCACCGCCAGGCTGGCGGCGAGGAGGGCCGCGCCAGCTTCGGCGAGCATCCCTGGCGGTGGTGGAAGCGAACGGTCACGAGGCATCCCGCCAAGATTAGCCGACTAGTTCACGATAAGCATAGCGATCCCTAATCCGCCGGTTGAAGTAAACACCCTTGGAAAAAGCGGAACGGAACGCTTCAACCTCTTCGGG
>JBKPSK010000049.1:0-3606 GCA_046734995.1 Pseudomonadota bacterium | reverse complement strand
AGCGCCGGCAGGATCATGTCCGCGCCCGCCGACCATAAGAGAAAGCCGAAGGCCATGCCGAACAGCCAGCCGCCGCGGACGTCATTCGCCGCCCGGCCGAAGAGCCTCGCGTAGGCAGCCCCCGCCACCGCCATGGCCGCCTCGCCGCCCAGCAATGTGGCGGCGGGAGAGAGACCGAGAATGCCTGCTTCGACCTGTAGCGAACCGAGGGCGTAAAGGATGACGATCGCGGGCAGGGTCGCCAGCAAGCCGGTCAAGGCGCCGGCGAGCAGCGGCCGTTGGGTAGGGCCCGGATCATAGCCGTGCGCGCCGAGGAATCCTGGCAATTCAGCCCTCCACCAGCTCGGCCACCGCCGGGCACTCGCGATATTCGGGAACGTCGCGGTGCATGGCGATGAGATGCTTGTAGGCTAGGCCGACGGCCCTGGGATCGCGATTGAGGTCGAACAGGCCGACCGGGTCGACCGTGCCGAGCGCGCGCGTCAGGCCGATTTCCCAATCGACCTGGTCGGTCAGGCTGTACCAGGTGAAGCCGATCAGGGGTGCGCCGGCATGACGCAGCAGCTGAACGTTGTGCCATTGCCGCCAAAGCCAGCGCGGCGCGTCGGACGCATCGAGGCGGTTGGTTTCGGTATGCATCATCGGGCGCTGGTAACGCTCGAAATATTGGTGGGCGATCACGTACCAGCCGAACAGTTCGCCCAAGGCCCGGATGCGGCCGTCGGTATCGACCAGCCGCTCGTTCCATTCATAATAATCGAGGCCGATCACCGACCGGCGCGGGACCTGTCGGTCGAGGAAGCGGTGGAGGTCGCGATCACGCTCATGGACGCGCAGATGCTCGAGCATAGGCTCGTCCGGGGCGCGGGCATAAATGAGGTCGAGTGGGAGGAAGCGCCGAAGATTCTCGAAGCCGGCTTTTTCCTGGATGTTGGCGTCGGGGCAACAGGCCTGGGTGAACTCGCTGCTTTCGCTGTTGATGAAGATGGCGTCGGGCCGGACGGCGAGGATGGCGTCGGTCATCGCCACGCTCGCGCCGGCGATGTTGAAGACGGCGTCAATGAAGGAGCGCTCGTCGCTGGCCTGTTCATTCCAGGCGCCGTCGAGCGCGCTCATCCGCGCGCAGACGTACATCTCGTTGACCGGCGTGTAGAAGCGCACCCAGGGATATTGGCGGGCGAAGGCGCCGGCATATTCGCCGAGGGCCGAAGCGATTTCGCCGTTCTGGAAGGTGCCGAGCCAGGCGGGCAGGCCGAAATGGCAGAGATCGACGATCGGCTCGGGCCCGTAGGTCTCGAGTTCGGCCATCGCCTCGTTGATGAGACTCCATTCGTAGCGGCCGGGATCCTGGAAAATGAGATGTAGGGGCGGGCCGTAGCGCAGGTGGGTGACGCCGATCTCGCGGCACAGCTCGAAGTCTTTCTCCCAATTCACGTAATGGCCGGTCGATTCCATCTGGTCGAAGCGCCAGCGGCCGTGATCGATCGTCGGGTAGCTGCACTCGATGCCGGTCGCGAAAATGAAGCGGCTGCCCGGTTCTCGATCGCCGCTGGCCTGGCGATTCGACCGGCGGCGGCAGCCGCGCACCGGCGGCGGATGACTGACGGAATGGCCGACCGGGCGCGTGTAGAGGAGTCCGACAACCAGCCCGAAGATCAGATGGCCGAGCAGCAGGCCGGCGATCTCGATGCCAGTGAGCGGCGGTCGGATCAGCGCGCCGGTCAGCTGGACCTGCGCCTGCTCCAGCCGCATCAGCCCCATTTGCGGCGTGATCACGAACAGGGCCAAAGTCGCCGGCAGCAAGCTGAAGACGATGCCCTGGACCGGCGGAGGCCAATCAAACCGCGCCCAGAAGAAATAAGCATAGAAGATGGCCCAGGCGACCCCCACCAAGGCATGGACGCCGAGGCCCACGCCCCACCAGGCCCAGAACGGACCGTCCGGGAAGGCGAACGTGCCCAGCATGCGAACGACGTCGAAAGTCGGGACACCGGCCAGGATCAGGCTCCGCAGCGCCATTTCCCAGGCGATCGCGCCGGCGGCTCCGGCGACTACGGCC
The DNA here is from genome assembly GCA_046734995.1 of Pseudomonadota bacterium. Classification (GTDB taxonomy): domain Bacteria; phylum Pseudomonadota; class Alphaproteobacteria; order Sphingomonadales; family Sphingomonadaceae; genus Sphingomicrobium. The sequence continues at coordinate 1,547 of JBKPSK010000049.1, read as the reverse complement.
TTTCTGAGCGCGACGACGCGGATCAAGCGGTCAGCTTCCTAGACGGTGGGCGGTTCCTGCAATGCGCGGCAGGACGGCAGGTTCCGGCCATGGCGGCCGGCGCCGAGCGTCAGATCGTGGATGCTGCGGCGCGGGAGCCCCCCGCCGCCGCTTCAGTCGATCAGCGCAGCACCCCCTGCTTGACCATGGCGCGGGCGTAGACGAACAAGGCAATGCCGATGGCGATGATCGCCAGCGGAATATAGGCAGCCGCGCCCTCGTCCATCCCGCCCGGCATCGGTGAGGCGCCCGAATATTGGTAGCCGAAGCTCAGGGCCATGCCGATCAGCGACAGGCCGAAGGCATGCATCGCCCAGCGGCTGCGCAACAGCAACAGCAGCGAGCCGAGCACGCCCATCCAGACGCCCAGGCCCCAGCCGGCTTGCGCCCAGATCGGGAAACCGTCGATCCAGCCGAGGATCTCATTCGGGTCGCCCATCTGTGAAAGATAATCGAGGTTGCGCGTCCGGGTCATCAGATAGTCGTAGGCGCCGAACGCGTTCCACAAGGTCGCCAGGCCGCCGACGATCCACAGATGCGCCGGAGTCCTCAATCTCGCTGCGTTTTCCATGCTCCCCTCCCTCCGCGCGGGGCCGCGGGGACCCCGCCGGGCCGCATGGGGCCCCGTCGGCGGCGCGCTGTCAAGCTTTCGCGACGGCGGCTAGCCGTTGGCGCCGAGCTTCGCCGGCGATCGTCAATCGGCCTCGCCGGTGCAGCGGCCGCACAGCTCGCCGTTCGCGGGCTTCACCCTGCTGATCTCGAAATTCTTGACCGGATAGTCACGGCACGAGGGCCACCAGTGCCAGACTCGGCTTCGGACGGCTCGCCGATATTCAGACGCCACAACATGCTCCCCGCGCGAGTGAGCACCGATAAGCTGTGTCCTTGATCTAACCAAGGAAAACAAGAGGTTAATAAATGTGGGTGGCGGAACGGCAATGAGCTTCAGCGAGGTTGCGGCATGCGAGGTCTGGCGCCAGGCATGGTCAGCCGATTGCGGAGGCGATGGCAGCTGACCAATTTGGACTCGCGCGATTTGTGACATGATGTATCGTCGCCCGATGCGATCTCTTGCCCTCGTCCTTTGCGCTCTCGCCGCAAGTGCCGTCCAGTCCCAACCCGCGCCCTCGCCGGAAGCGCCCTTGCCGCCCGTCCTGCCCTGGTCAGGCGCCAGCGAGCGCCTGATCGCCAGTCCCTCGGATCCGTGGATCACGCCCGCCGAACGCGCGGGATTCGTCGAGTCGCCTGATTATGCCGCGACCCGCGCCTGGCTCGAGCGGCTGGTCGCTGCTTCGCCGCTGCTGAAGCTCGAAAGCTTCGGGAAAACCGCGCAGGGGCGCGATCTTTACTTCATCCGCGCCAGCAAGGGCGGCGGGGGCAGGCCGGTGCTGCTGGTGCAGGCCGGAATCCATCCCGGCGAGATCGACGGCAAGGACGCCGGCATGATGCTGCTGCGCGACATCGCGCTCCGCGGCAAAGACAAATTGCTCGACAAAGCTGACCTGGTG
>JBKPSK010000048.1:0-4206 GCA_046734995.1 Pseudomonadota bacterium | reverse complement strand
ATGACCTGGCCCTCGGCTTCGCTGAAAAGACCACCTTGTCCCTGGGCGCCGAGCATCGCCGCGAGCGGTTCGACATCCGGCCCGGCGAATTCCTGAGCTACGCGAACGGTCCCGCCGGCGGGGCGCCTGGCGCGCAGGTGTTCCCGGGCTTCCAACCATCCATCGGCGGCGTCCGCGTCGACGAGCCGCACAAACGGCACAATTGGTCAGCCTATGCCGAGCTGGACACCGATATCAGCGAGCGCTTCAACATCGCCGCAGCGGTGCGTTACGAGGATTACAGCGACTTCGGATCCGATCTGAACTGGAAGGTCGCCGGTCGTTTCGAGCCGATCGACGGGTTCGCCCTGCGCGCTTCGGCCTCCACCGGCTTCCGGGCTCCTTCGCTCCAGCAGCAATTCTATGCCGCCCAAGCGACCAACAACGTTGCCGGCGTGTTGCTCGACACGGTGACTCTGCCGGTCAATAATCCGGTGGCAATTGCCTTGGGCGCGACTCCGCTGGAGCCGGAAAGTTCGTTCAGTTTGTCAGGCGGCCTGGTCATGAGTGCGGTGCCGCGGCTGAACGTGACGGTGGACGCCTATCAGGTGAACATCGACGACCGGATCGTCGTGACGGACAATCTGCAGGCGACGCGGGACCCGGCCACGGGCCTTCCATGCTTTACCGCCCCGCCGTCCGGCTGCAATCCGCAGGGCGGGGCGATCGCGACCATTCTCAACAACGCCGGTTTCCCGGCCGTCACCGCCGCTCGCTTCTTCGTCAACGGTGTCGATACCCGCACTCGCGGGCTCGACTTCGTCGCCACCTACCGGGTCCCGAGGCTGCTTGATGGCCGGCTCAACCTGACGGCCGGCTTCAACCTGAACAAGACGAAGATTAAAGAGGTGCTCGCCGTGCCGGGAGCTCTTGCGGAAGTTCCGCCGCCCTTCGTGCTGTTCGGCCGCCAGGAATCCCTTCGCCTGGTCAAGGGACAGCCGCGCAACAAGATCAACCTGTCGGCCAATTACGAACGCGAATGGCTTGGGCTGACGCTACGGACGACGCGGTACGGCAAGGTGCTCGACGCCGGCGCTCCGGCAAGCGGGATCCAGGACATCGAGCTTGCGGCCAAGTGGATCACCGACGTCGAGGCGCGGTTCAAGCCGTTTGGCGAGATCGGGCAACTGGCCGTTGGCGCCAACAATCTGTTCGACGTCTATCCGACCAAGTCGCCAACAGGAGTCGGCATGCCCGTCACCCGCTACGCGACGCCGTTCAGCCCCTTCTCGCCCTTCGGCTTCAACGGCCGCTTCCTCTACGGTCGGATCAGCGTCAAATATTGATGGGTTCGACCCGCGCGCCAAGCGCGGGGGGAGCGCCGACTTAGTGGCGATGTTCCCGGCGCAGCCGGTACCGCCCCTTGTCGAAGCGGTCGAACAGGCCGTTGATGGCCGGGTGGTCGACTTCGCCGCCCTCATCGTCGGGAACGAGATTCTGCTGGCTGACGTAAGCGATGTAGCTCGATTCCGCATTCTCGGCGAGGAGGTGGTAGAATGGCTGGTCCCTGGCCGGGCGCAGGTCCTCGGGAATTGCCTCGTACCATTCCTCGCTGTTGGCGAATTCCGGGTCGACGTCGAAGATCACGCCGCGAAAATCGAGCAGGCGGTGCTTGACCACCTCGCCAATCCCAAAGCGCGCGGCCGGGATCGGCATGCCGTGGTCGTCGGTGAGTTGCCGGTTCATAACCCCAATGTAAGCCCCTGACCGGGCTAGGCAAGGGCCGGAGCCGCTGCTAGAGGCGCGCGTCCGACCGGTTGACGGCCTTCCAGGCCGGCCAGCGCCCAGGCCTCGCGGAGAGGTGGCTGAGTGGTCGAAAGCACCGCACTCGAAATGCGGCGTGCGGGCAACCGTACCGTGGGTTCGAATCCCACCCTCTCCGCCACTGTCGAGTTTCGGCGCGCAATTGGAACGAGCTTCGCGAGCTTTACTTCGCAGTCCCAAAGAAAAATCTTAGTCCTTGTTGCCTACTGTTCTGGCAGCTAAAGCTGCTTCGAAACAGATATTGGGCTGGGATTAGCAGTTGTGATCAATAAGTTACGCCCGTTGGGGGCGACCCAAAATCGTGGCGGGCATATGCCGTGGGGAAGCTTCCGGAAACTCACTGCACTGGCAACATTGCCGTCCCTGCTCGCAGCCTGCCAGGCAGTCGGGCTGTCGACATCGGTCGGCCCAAGCCGAAAGGCTGTCGAGCGAGCCACTGAAGCAAGTTCCATCCAAAACCTCCAGCTCGTCGAGCTCAGCGATTCAGTTGCACGTCGGGTCAATGTTGAGGAGGTTGGCGGGAACTTCGCTGCCGACCTTGGCGATGCGACGCCGATCGGGACCCAGGTCGGGGTCGGCGACACCCTAGAGGTGACGATCTGGGAGGCCGCCCCAGCTGCCCTTTTCGGCGGCGGAAACCTGGATACCCGGGTCGGATCGATTGCCGAAGGCAGCCGGCCAAACACCTTGCCCGAAGCGATCGTCGGCCCGTCCGGGACGATCACAGTTCCATTCGCCGGCCAGATACCGGCTGCCGGGCGGACGCTTAGGCAGATCGAACAGGATATTGTCGCCCGCCTGCAGGGCCGGGCTCATCTTCCGCAGGCGATCGTACGATTGGCACGCAATGTGACGGCCAATGTGACGGTACTGGGGGATGTGAAAGCGCCGCAGCGCGTGCCTTTGACGCCCCGTGGCGAACGGCTGCTGGACGCGCTTGCCCAAGCTGGCGGCACCAGCCAGCCGCTTGATCGGATGACGATTGAAATTACCCGGGGGCGGATCGTTGAGCGCATGGCCGCGCGGGATATTGTGCGCGATCCGCGTCACAACATCGTCCTGCAAAGCGACGACGTGGTCACGGCGCTGTATCAGCCCTACAGTTTCACGGTGCTCGGTGCCACGGGCCGGAATGAAGAAGTCCGCTTCGAAGGCATAGGGCTGACGCTGTCGCAGGCGCTCGGCCGGTTCGGCGGCCTCCAGGACGAGCGGGCCGATCCAAGGGGGGTGTTCCTCTTCCGCTGGGAAAGACCGGAGCTCGTTGGCCAACCCAAAGCGGAGACGCAGAATGTCGAGGAAAGCCGCGTTCCGACAATCTACCGCATTGACATGAAGAGGCCTGAAACCTTTCTGGCTGCGCAAAATTTCAAGATGCGCGATGGAGATGTTGTCTATGTCTCCAATTCTCCCACAGCGGACCTGCAGCGCTTCGTGAACATTCTCGCTTCCTCGATCTTGCCGGTAACGACGGTGAGAAACACGCTTCGTTGACGAGGGATCCTGGCCAACGATTCGCCTTTACTGTTCGATGTGACCCGGTTGATCTGGCGCCTGTGGGAAGGGCGTCGATCAACCGGAATCGATCGAGTGTGCCTCGCCTATCTTCGACATTTTTCGAAGGATGCGCAGGCCGTGGTCCAGCATAACCGGATCCGACGCATCCTCGACAAGCCGGCCTCGGATGCGTTGTTCAGTCTTCTGGGAGAGGCTTCGACTGGTTTCAGAGGCGGACTCTTCAAGACAATCCTGCGCTTCGGGCTCAAGGCCGATTGCGCCAGCAAGGGCCGCCTGTACCTCAACATTGGGCATACGGGACTGGATCAGCCTGGTTTTCGCGCCTGGGTTGGTGAGACCGGTGTTCGACCCGTCTACCTGGTGCACGATCTCATCCCGATCACGCATCCGGAATTCTGCCGGGCGGGCGAACGAACCCGCCACGTTGCGCGGATGCGCAATGTGCTGGCCAGCGCGACAGGAGTCATCGGCAATAGCCATACGACGCTGGATGCCTTGGCGGATTTTGCCACGGCAGAAGGTTTTCCGAGCCCGCCTGCTCTGGCCGCATGGCTCGGTACGACGCCATTGAAACATGCAAAAGCGGCCGAGGCTACAGACGGACCACCGACATTCATCGTTGTCGGAACGATCGAAGGCCGCAAGAATCACCTTATGCTGCTGCACATTTGGACGCGAATGGTGCACAGGTTCGGCGATCGCGCGCCGCAACTGCTGGTGATCGGTCAACGCGGTTGGGAATCCGAGCAAGCTTGCGACCTGCTGGACCGGAGCGAGACGCTCAAGGGGACTGTCGTCGAGCTCGGCCACTGCGATGACGCGGAGCTGGCACATCATTTCTCAAATGCGCGCGCTTTGCTCTTCCCGAGCCTGGTTGAGGGTTTCGGG
>JBKPSK010000047.1:0-7164 GCA_046734995.1 Pseudomonadota bacterium | reverse complement strand
GACTTCGACATCCCCGTTGGCACCAGGGGCGATTGCTATGACCGCTTCATGGTCCGGGTCGAAGAGGTTCGGCAGTCGGCCAGGATCATGCGCCAGTGCCTGAAGGACATGCCGTCAGGGCCGATCGGCACGATGGACCGCAAGGTGTTCCCGCCCAAGCGCGCCGAGATGAAGCAGTCGATGGAAGCCCTGATCCATCACTTCAAGCTGTTCACCGAGGGCTTCCACGTCCCCGCCGGCGAGGTCTATGTCGCCACCGAAAGCCCCAAGGGCGAGTTCGGCGTCTACCTGGTCGCGGACGGCACCAATCGGCCCTACCGCTGCAAGATCCGACCGACCGCTTTCTCGCATCTGCAAGCGATGGATTTCATGATGAAGGGCCACATGCTCGCCGACACCACCGCCGTGCTCAGCGCCATCGACGTCGTCTTCGGGGAGTGCGACCGCTAATGGCTGAACGCCTTCTCGCTGCCGACACGCCCGAACTACGCGCGCGCTGGGGCAATTTCGCCTGGGACCCGGCGAACGCCAAGGCGGCCGCGGCGATCATCGCCAAATATCCCGAAGGGCGCCAGCAGTCGGCGGTCATTCCGTTGCTCGACCTCGCCCAGCGCCAGGTCGGCGATATGACCAACACGCAAGGCTGGCTGCCGATCCCGGTTCAGGAGTTCATCGCCGCCGAGCTGAAGATGGCGCCGGTGCAGGTGATGGAGGTCGCGACCTTCTACACCATGTTCAACCTCGCCCCGGTCGGCAAATTCCACGTCCAGGTCTGCGGCACCACGCCCTGCATGCTGCGCGGTTCGGACGACGTGCTTGCCGCCTGCGCGGAGCGCGGCCTGAAAAAGGGCCACACGACTGCTGACGGCATGTTCACCCTGACCGAGGTCGAATGCCTCGGCGCCTGCGCCAATGCGCCGATGGTCCAGATCAACGACGACAATTACGAGGACCTGACTGCCGACAGCATGGGCAACATCCTCGACATGCTCGCCGCCGGCCAGGACCCGCGCCCCGGCCCGCAAATCGACCGCCAGACGAGTTGTCCTGAGGGCGGCCCGACGACGCTCAAGAAAATGGCCGAGCGGAACTACGATTATCGGGGGCAGTGGTGAGGATGGCGTTCAAGACGCGCGTCTTCCCGGCGAAGGCCGGGATCTCAGGACGCCAGGCCGCGGCTATTCTCGCTGGGACCCCGGCCTTCGCCGGGGTGACGGGAAAGGGAGCCTTCGCATGATCGGAGTCGTCATCGTCGCCATCCTGATCATCATCATCCTGGGTCTGCTGCTCAAGGTCGTCGGTGTCGCCATCGGCATCGCCATCGCCGTCGCCATCGTCCTCGTCGCCCAGAAGATGTTCGGGCAGAAGCAGATCAAATGACGATCGCCGCCATCCTCGTTGCCGTTGTTTTGGGCTTCCTCGCGCTGCGGTTCATAACCGGCGTGATCAAGTTCGGCGTATTGGCCGTGATCGTCCTCGCCTGCCTCTATTTCGCGGGGGCGTTCAACTAATGGGCAGCGTCACCCCCCTCGCGGACAAGGACCGCATCTTCACCAACGTCTACGGCTTCCAGTCGGCGGACTTGAAGGCCGCCCAGGCGCGCGGTGACTGGGACAAGACCGCCGATCTGATGAAGCTCGGCCAGGATGCGATCATCGAGATCGTCAAGGCGTCCGGCCTGCGCGGCCGCGGCGGCGCCGGCTTCCCGACCGGCCTCAAGTGGAGCTTCATGCCCAAGGAGCCCAAGCCGGGGAAGCCCAACTTCCTGGTCGTCAATGCCGACGAGTCCGAGCCCGGCAGCTGCAAGGACCGCGAGATCATCCGCCACGATCCGCACAAATTGGTCGAGGGCTCCCTGATCGCCGGCTTCGCCATGCGGGCGCGGGCCGGCTACATCTACATCCGCGGTGAGTTCATCCGCGAGACCGAGGCGCTCGATAAAGCGGTGGCCGAGGCCTATGCCGCCGGCCTGCTCGGCAAGAATGCCGCCGGCTCAGGCTATGACTTCGACCTGTTCGTCCACCGCGGCGCCGGCGCCTACATCTGCGGCGAAGAGACCGCGATGCTCGAAAGCCTCGAGGGCAAGCAGGGCAAGCCCCGCCTGAAGCCGCCATTCCCGGCAGGCGCCGGGCTCTACGGCTGCCCGACCACGGTCAACAATGTCGAATCGATCGCAGTCGTCCCGACCATCCTGCGCCGCGGCGCAGCCTGGTTCGCCGGCTTCGGCCGTGAGAAAAACGAGGGCACCAAGCTATTCCAGATCAGCGGCCACGTGAACAAGCCGTGCGTCGTCGAGGAATCGATGTCGATCAGCTTCCGCGAACTGATCGACCTCCACGCCGGCGGCATCCGCGGCGGCTGGGACAATTTGCTTGCCGTCATTCCCGGCGGCTCGTCCGTGCCGCTGGTGCCGGCCGAGCAGATCATGGACGCGCCAATGGATTTCGACGGCCTGAAGGAGCTCGGCTCCGGTCTCGGCACCGCCGCCGTCATCGTCATGGACAAGTCCACCGACATCGTCCGCGCTATCAGCCGGATCAGCTATTTCTACAAGCATGAGAGCTGCGGCCAGTGCACGCCTTGCCGCGAGGGCACCGGCTGGATGTGGCGGACGATGGAGCGGCTGCGCGAAGGCGATGCGTCGCCCGACATGATCGACCGACTCTACGACGTCACCAAGCAGGTCGAGGGCCACACCATCTGCGCGCTTGGCGACGCCGCCGCCTGGCCGATCCAGGGCCTCATCCGCCACTTCCGCCCCGAGCTCGAGCGCCGGATCGCCAATCGCATTGGCGGTGGCCCAATCATGGAGGCAGCGGAGTGACTATTCTTATCGCCCTTGCGGCTCTCCTGACCTCCGAGCCTGACACCGTTGCAATCCAGGCGGTGCACAATTTCGGTGCCTGCGTCGCCGAGCAAACCCCGCGTGGCGCCCGTGAAGTGCTCGCGCTCGATTTCCGGAGCGACGAATATCAGAAGAAATTCCGGGCAATGCTGAAGGGGCATGACCGCTGCATCCCCTTCGATGCGCGGTTGGGGACGGCCCGCCTTCTCTTCGCCGGCGCGATGGCCGAAGCCCTGCTCAAGTTCGACGTCAAGTCCGTCGAGCTTCCCCAGCGGCTCGCCTACGACCCCACCCGGGAAATGATTGAGGCGCGCAGCCCGCTGGAAGAAATGGCGCTGTGCACCGTCATGCAGGCGCCGCAGGCGACGGCAAAACTGTTCGCAACCGAGCCTGCGACGAGTGAGGAGACAGGGGCGATGCAACCGCTTGGCGGCGTCATGACCGAGTGCCTCAAGAAGGACATGAAGGCCGAGATCAACAAGCCTGCCCTGCGCTCGCTGCTCGCGCTTGCCGCGTGGCGGATCGCCTCGACGCCGAAGGTCGGGGAACGCTGATGCCTAAAGTCACCGTCGACGGCGTCGAGATCGAGGTCCCGCAGGGCGCGACCGTGCTGCAGGCTTGCGAGCTCGCCGGCAAGGAGATCCCGCGCTTCTGTTACCACGAGCGGCTGTCGATCGCCGGCAATTGCCGCATGTGCCTGGTCGAGGTCGCGCCCGGCCCGCCCAAGCCTCAGGCGAGCTGCGCGCTGCCTGCCGCCGACGGCCAGACGATCCGCACGGACAGCGCCATGGTCAAGAAGGCGCGCGAAGGGGTGATGGAGTTCCTGCTCATCAACCACCCGCTCGACTGCCCGATCTGCGACCAGGGCGGGGAGTGCGACCTGCAGGACCAGGCGATGGCCTACGGCCGCAGCTATTCGCGCTACGACGAGAACAAGCGCGCGGTCGAAGACAAATATATGGGTCCGATCGTCAAGACGTCGATGACCCGCTGCATCCAGTGCACCCGCTGCATCCGCTTCGCCGACGAGGTCGCGGGCACGCCCGAAATGGGCATGCTCTACCGCGGCGAGGACAGCCAGGTCGTGTCGTACCTCGAGAAAGCGCTGACCAGCGAGCTTAGTGGCAATCTCGTCGATCTCTGTCCGGTTGGGGCCTTGCTCTCCAAGCCCTACAGCTTCGAAGCGCGGCCTTGGGAGCTGCGCAAGATCCCTGGCATCGACGTCATGGATGCGGTCGGCACGAACATCCGTTTCGACGTCCGCCAGCGCCAGGTGATGCGAATCCTGCCGCGCATCAACGATGCGGTGAACGAGGAATGGGCGCACGACAAGACGCGCCACCATATCGATGCGCTTGTCCGCAACCGACTGGACCGCCCTTGGCTCCGCGAAGGCGGCAAATTGCGCGCGGCGAGCTGGGAAGAGGCGCTGAACGCCTTGGCCGGCAAGATGAAGGCGGCCGGCAAGAAGGTCGCGGCCATCGCCGGCGACCTACTCGACGCCGAGACCATGTATGCGGCCCGCAAGCTGCTCGAAGGGCAGGGATCGAGCCTGCTCGAAGGCCGCCAGACCGGGCTCGACTATGACGTCTCCAGTTTGGCGGCGCTGCGCTTCAACACGCCGATCGCAAGCCTAGAGAACGCCGACGCGATCCTGCTGGTTGGCTCAAACACGCGCTGGGAAGCGCCTTTGGTCAACACGCGCCTGCGCAAGGCGGCACGCAAGGGCGCGAAGGTCTTCGCCATCGGCCCGGTCGCCGACCTCGCTTTCCCCGTCACCTGGCTTGGCGATGACCTCAAACTGCTGGCCAAGCTGCCGGATGTATTCGCCAAAGCCGAGCGGCCGGTGATGATCGTCGGTCCCGGGGCGCTCGCCGCCGGGGCGCTCGGCGCCGCGCTCAAGGCATCCGGCCAGTTCATCAAGTCCGGCTGGAACGGCTTTAATGTACTGCACATCTCCGCCGCGCGCATGGCCGGGCTGATCCTCGGTTTTGCCCAGAAGGGCGGCCTTGCCGACATCGAAGCGGCCAAACCTGACGTTGTCCTACTGCTTGGCGCCGACGAGGTGCCGGCCGACAAGTTCACCAAGGCGTTTAAGGTCTATGTCGGCCACCACGGCGACAAGGGTGCGGCTCAGGCCGACCTCGTCCTCCCGGGCGCCGCTTACAACGAGAAGCACGGCACCTACGTCAATATCGAAGGCCGGGTGCAGCGCGGCGAGCGCGCCGTCTTTCCGCCGGGCGACGCCCGGGAGGACTGGAGCATTTTCCGGGCTTTGTCCGAGCTGCTCGGCAAGCCGCTGCCGTTCGACAGTTTCGACCAGCTGCGCATCGGCATGGTCCGCGACTTCCCGCAGCTCGGCGTCGATGGCATCATCGACCTGCCCTGGTCGGCGCCAAAGCTCGATACAAAAGCCGAGGGGCCGGTCAACTACCCGATCAAGGATTTCTACCTCACCAACGCCATCTGCCGCGCCAGCCCGACCATGCAGCGCTGCTCGGAAGAGCTGGTGCACGGCGTGACGTACATGGAGGCGGCGGAGTGATGGGGCGCGCAGTCTCTATCCTCCCTGCGCGCGGATCGCGTGGGGAGGTGGCGCGCCGAAGGCGTGGCGGAGGGGCCCCTCCACCATGCTGCGCATGGTCCCCCTCCCTATCGCTTCGCGACAGGGAGGATGAAAAGTGACCGCGCTCTTCCAGGCATGGGGCGCCAGCTATGAATGGGCGTGGTTCTGGTCGATGTTCATCGGCATCCTCCTCATCTCGCTCCCGCTGCTGCTGGCGGTGGCGATGGTCATCTATGCCGAGCGCAAGATCTGGGCGGCGATCGCGCTGCGCCGCGGCCCCAACGTCGTCGGGCCCTGGGGCCTGCTGCAGAGCTTCGCCGACGGTTTGAAGGTCTTCCTGAAGGAAACCATCGTCCCGTCGAGCGCCAACAAGGGCCTGTTCCTCGTCGCGCCGATCATCACCTTCACGGTGGCGCTGATCGTCTGGGCGGTGGTGCCGTTCGATGTCGGCGTGGTGCTGGCCGACATCAACGTCGGCATGCTTTACGTGCTCGCCGCGTCTTCATTGGGCGTCTACGGCGTGATCATCGCCGGCTGGGCCTCCAACTCCAAATACCCCTTCTTCTCGGCGCTGCGCGCGGCGGCACAGATGGTCTCCTACGAAGTCTCGCTCGGCTTCGTCATCATCTGCGTCGTCCTCTACGCTGACAGCTTCAACCTGACCGCCATCGTCATGGCGCAGAAGGGCAATATCGGTTTCGGCCTGCTTAACGGCTACGGCTTCAACCCCCTGCTGTTCCCGATGGCGGTGGTCTTCCTGATCAGCTCAATGGCCGAGACCTTCCGCACGCCCTTCGACCTGGTCGAGGCGGATAGCGAACTGGTCGCCGGCCATCAGACCGAATATTCGTCGATGAGCTTTGCCCTCTTCTGGCTCGGCGAATATGGCAATGTGCTGCTGATGTGCGCGCTGAACGCCATCCTCTTCTGGGGCGGGTTCCTGCCGCCGATCGACTGGGCGCCGCTCTATTACATCCCCGGCATCCTTTGGTTGTTCGCCAAGATGGGCTTTTTCTTTTTCGTCTTCGGCTGGGTGAAATCGACCGTGCCGAGGTACCGTTACGACCAGCTGATGCGGCTGGGCTGGAAGATCTTCCTGCCGCTGAGCCTGCTGTTCGTCGTCATCGTCTCGGGCTGGCTGATGTTGACTCGCTATGGAGCCGCCGCATGATCGCCCGCACCATCAAGGCCTTCACGCTCTGGGAATTCGTCAAGGCGCACGCGTTGACCCTGAAGTATTTCTTCAAGCCCAAGGTGACCATCAACTACCCGTACGAGAAGAACCCGACCTCGCCCCGCTTCCGCGGCGAGCATGCGCTGCGCCGCTATCCGAACGGCGAAGAGCGCTGCATCGCCTGTAAGCTCTGTGAGGCGATCTGCCCGGCGCAGGCGATTACCATCGAGGCCGAGCCACGCGAGGACGGCAGCCGCCGAACCACCCGCTACGACATCGACATGGTCAAGTGCATCTATTGCGGGCTGTGCGCGGAAGCCTGCCCGGTCGATGCCATCGTCGAGGGCCCGAACCTCGAGTTCGCGACCGAGACGCGCGAGGAACTGCTCTACGACAAGGCGAAATTGCTGGCCAACGGCGACCGCTGGGAACAGGCGATTGCCGCCAGCCTTGCCGCCGATGCGCCGTATCGGTAGGGCGCGGCGCATGCTGGAACAGGGGACGAAGATGCTCCTCCCCCATCGGGGGAGGTGCCAGGCCAAGGGCCTGACGGAGGGGGCCCGTGCCATCCTCCACGCC
>JBKPSK010000046.1:0-33827 GCA_046734995.1 Pseudomonadota bacterium | reverse complement strand
CCGCACCGGCGCCGGCGGCAACGATCTCGTCATCAAGGTTCCGGTCGGCACCCAAATACTGGCTGATGACGAGGACAGGACCTTGCTCGCCGATCTTACACACGAGGGCCAGCGCATCACCTTGGCCAAGGGCGGCGACGGCGGGCGCGGCAATGCCAGCTACAAGAGCTCGACCAATCGCGCCCCGCGCCAGCACCAAACCGGCTGGCCCGGCGAGGAAATGTGGGTCTGGCTGCGATTGAAGCTGCTGGCGGACGTTGGGCTGATCGGCCTTCCCAACGCCGGCAAGTCAACCCTGCTCAACGCAACAACCAACGCCGTCGCCAAGGTCGGCGCCTATCCTTTCACGACCCTCCGGCCGCAGTTGGGCGTCGTCCGCCATAAGGGCCGCGAGTTCGTGCTCGCCGACATTCCCGGACTCATCGAGGGCGCGGCCGAGGGCGCAGGCATCGGCGACCGGTTCCTCGGTCATGTCGAACGCACCCGCGTCCTGCTACACTTGGTCGACGCCGCGGGCGACGAACCCGTCGAGGCCTGGCGCGTCGTCCGCGGCGAGCTAGAGGCCTATGGCGCTGGACTTGAGGACAAGCCCGAGATACTCGCCATCAGCCGGGCCGACTTGCTTGATGATAAAGTGCTCGCCAAGCTCGAAAAGGCGCTGGCCAAGACGAGCGGAACCAAGCCGCACGTCATCTCGGCTGCGACCGGACATGGCGTCGAACGCCTGCTCGACGCAATCGTCGAGCATCTGGGCACCGAGCATGTCGAGGATGACGGCGAGGCTGAGCCAATCGAATGGTCGCCGCTTTGAGGATTGCCGTTACCGGCGGCACCGGGTTCGTCGGCGCACGACTGCTCGACGCGCTCGGCCAGCAGGGGCATGAAGTCCGGGCGCTCACACGGCGGCCGATGGAGGACAGGCCGGGGCTGACTTGGATCCCCGGCTCACTTGAAAATGCGGAGGCCGCGAGCCGCCTGGCAGAGGGCGCCGATGCGCTCATCCATGTCGCCGGGGTCATTAATGCCGACGAAGCTGGCTTCGAGTCCGGTAACGTTCGCGGCACGGCTGCGATTCTGAAGGCCGCAGAGACGCAGGAAGTACCGCGCTACGTCCATGTCTCGTCCCTTGCCGCGCGCGAGCCGCAACTCAGCCACTACGGCGCTTCAAAGGCAAGATCAGAGGCATTGGTTCGCGAGTCCGGCCTCGACTTCGCCATCGTCCGGCCCCCGGCGGTTTACGGCCCCGGCGACCGTGAGACGCTTGAGCTGTTCCGAATGGCGGCGCGAGGGCTCGTCCTGCTGCCGCCCGAGGGCCGCCTGTCGCTGATCCATGCGGACGATCTGGCAAGATTGCTGATCGCGCTGGCGGCGGCCAAGAATCCGCCGCTGGTCACCGAGCCCGATGACGGCAAGCCGGGCGGCTGGACCCACCGAGAGCTGGCCTTCGCCCTCGGCGATGCCGTGGGCCGGAAGGCGCTTGCGATCTCCATGCCCCGTGCTGCCGTCCGCCTGGGCGCGCTGCTCGATGGCCTGATCCGACGCGATGCGGCCAAGCTGACTGCCGACCGCGCAGCCTATTTCTGTCATCCTGACTGGGTTGCCGACCCTGCCGTCGCTCCGCCGCGAACCTTGTGGTCGCCGGCGATCGATACCGGTGACGGCCTCAGGGCAACGGCGGAATGGTACCGAACAGCCCGGCTGCTTTGACGTTGAGGAACAGCTTCAGGATTAGTGAGCCGAAAGTGACGACCAGCCCGACCAGGAAAAGCGTGTAGCTCCAGTACAGCCAGCGGTACTTGTCGGCCCTCAGGATGCAGCCATGGTCGTAAATATCCTTCGCCAGCCGCCGGTAGGTTTCCTCCTCCGACGACAGGATCTTGATGACCTGCTCGATATATTCCTCGCGCGTGATATTCGAATAGCTGCCGAAGAACATGATGTTGACGTTATTCGGGTCGAGCTTGAACTTTGGCAGCCGGTTCGGCCGGACGGTGAGGACGCCCAGCACGGTCGCCGCGAACGAGAAAAGCGTCAGCACCAGCAGCGGGAAGGTCGCCTTGCCGGCCGCGACGTCGGCGATCGACAGCGAAAAAACGACGAAGCTGGCGCCCATCAGGATCGACGCCTTGTTGTCCGCCATCTCGGACAAGGCCCAATTCCCCTCATAAGCCGCGATTAGGAGGTTATGCACCTCCTTCGGGAATTCATATTCGGGATGGCCGATGCCGAGCATCCTGCGCTCGTCCCCGGTCAGCGGTGCCTTCGCGATCGCCGGCTCTTTGTCCATCGTTCCCACCGCCTCTTTTGCGTCCCATTCGATTGCGAAAGGCTTGGCGCGTGACTAGGACGCCGCCATGACCGATCGCGACCAGACGCTGGCCAAGGTAAAGGCCCTCATCGAACCGTTCAACAAGAAGGGCATCGACGTCACCGAAGCCACTCGTTTCGCCCAGGACCTTGAATGGGACAGCCTGACTGTGCTCGACTTCGTGGCGAACGTCGAGGATGAGTTCGATATCGTCATCACCATGAATCAGCAGGCGGAAATCGAGAATGTTGGCCAGCTGGCCGATGCTGTCGAGGCGTTGAAGGGCTAACGCATCGCCTGCCCTTGACGAAGAGAGTGCTACCATGGTACCAATGTACCATGAAACAAGTTGATCGCATTCAGACCGGTGTCCGCGTCGAACGGCGGATCGTAAAGGTAATGAAAGCCCTGGCCGAGCGGCTGGACATGTCGCTTGGCGAGCTCGTCGAAGGCGTCATGCTTCATGCGTTCGAGGGAAAGGCGCCGTTTGGAGAAGCGACGCTGCGCGAGATTGATCTGCTGCGCGAGGTCTACGGTCTCGATCTCACGGCCGAGGATTCGCACAAGCTGAGGGAAGCGAGCGAGCCGGAATGACTGCCGCCTTCCCGCTCTCCGACTTTGTTGCCGGACGATTGCCGGCCCAAGGGTTCAATCATTGCGCCCATCTGCAGGCCGGATACGAGCTTCTCCAGAGGCACGGTTTCGCAGAGGCTGCGTATCTCTACGTCCGTGCCATCTCCGCCATGGCGCAGGCTGCCGGTCATCCCGAAAAATTTCATATGACGATCACCATTGCCATGCTGTCGGCGATTGCCGAGCGCCTGCCCGACGAGTGCGCCAATTTCGACTCATTTGCGCGGCAGCAGCCGGAGCTGTTCAACCGCGACCTCCTGCTGCGGCATTATTCGAAGGGACGATTGCAATGCGAGCGAGCGCGGCGGACTTTCCTGCTGCCGAACCAGCTATGATAGCCGCGCGCCTGTCGTTGAACGCGTTCCGCTGGATCTTCGTCGCGACGATCCTCGCGTCGAGCGCAATTACGTTGATCCAATCGATTGGAGATTCCCTGGCTGTTGCCTCGCTCGCGACGGTCGAGATCATGGCCGCATGCGCCTTCGCCACGGACCAATGGCGACGCGTGGGCGCATTGATCCTCGTGCTCGTCTTCGCCGTCGCTCTTGCCCTCAGCGCCGTAATCGGCGAGTTCGCAGTCCGCTTTTTCTATTTCGCCGCTAGCGCGATTTATCTCCAAGGTCTCGATGGCCCCAGCGATGCTGCCCTGATCGCGCCCGCCAAGGAGTAGCAAATTCGATGTCCGATCTGTTCTCTAAATTCGATCCCCTGATCGAGCAGCGCGAGACTTTGCTGTCAACGGGTCTTACCGACCCGTTCAACCTGGTCATGGAGCGGGTGGAATCGCCGACGGTCGCCATCTGCAACGGGCGTCGCACGATCCTGCTCGGCACTTACAATTACATGGGCATGACGTTCGATCCGGATGTCGTCGCCGCCGGCAAGAAGGCGCTCGACGAATTCGGTTCGGGGACGACCGGCAGCCGCGTCCTCAACGGGACATACCAGGGCCACAAGGAATGCGAGGCGGCGCTTGGCGAATTCTACGCCATGGACCATGCCATGGTCTTCTCGACCGGCTACCAGGCGAATCTGGGTGTTATTTCGACCATGGCGGGCAAGGATGACTACATCATCCTCGACATCGACAGCCATGCATCCATTTACGACGGCTGCGCGCTCGGCAATGCCCAGATCGTCCCCTTCCGCCACAACGACATCGACGCGCTCGAGAAGCGCCTGAGGCGCTTGCCGCCGGAAGCCGGCAAGCTGGTGGTGCTGGAGGGCGTCTATTCGATGCTCGGCGACATCGCCCCGCTCGACAAAATGGTTCCCCTGGCCAAGAGCCACGGCGCCATGGTGCTGGTCGACGAGGCACATTCCATGGGCTTCATCGGCGAGCAGGGCCGCGGCGTCGCCGAGGCTCAGGGCGTCATCGACCAGGTCGATTTCATCATCGGCACGTTCTCCAAATCGGTCGGCACGGTCGGCGGCTTTTGCGTCTCCAATCATCCCAAGTTCGAGATTTTGCGTCTCGTCTGCCGGCCCTATGTCTTCACCGCGTCGCTGCCGCCGAGCGTCGTCGCCACCGCCGCCACATCAATCCGCAAGCTCATGCAGGGCAAGGCCAAGCGCGACCATCTCTGGGAAAATTCGAAGCGGCTCCACGCCGGCCTGAAGGCGCTGGGCTTCACGCTCGGCACCGATGAGCCGCAGTCGGCGATCATCGCCGTCATCATGCCCGACCTCGAAAAGGGCGCGGCCATGTGGGAGGCGCTGCTGCATGAGGGGCTGTACGTCAATCTTGCCCGTCCGCCCGCTACCCCGGCCAACATGACCCTGCTGCGCTGCTCGCTGTGCGCCGAGCATTCGGAGGAGCAAGTGGGCGAGATCCTCGCCATGTTCGAGGCGGCAGGCCGTTCCACCGGCTGCATCGACTGATTCCGACAAGCCTTTCGCGCGGCGGCGAGCGCGTTTAGACTGGCGTCATGGCTTCGCGCGAATACGAAGACGATTTTGGCTGGCGTGGCGTGGGAACGGCATCGGGCGCGCTTCTGGCGGCGCTGGTGCTGGTCGCCGTGGTCTTCTTCCTTGCCATGTCGAGCCGCGCCCGCGACGATGCCGTTGCCAGCGAGCGCCATACCTACGACGTCACCCTGCTGACCCGCACGCTCGACGCCAGCATCGCGCGCGCTGAAGCCGCGCTCGGCCGTTTCGTCCTCGATGAACAGGCCAAGACCAGCGGCAATATCTATTACAGCCAGTGGCGGCTCGCCGGGCAGCAGCTTGTGCAACTCGACCGACTGGTCGCCGCCGATCCGGCCCAGCGTGCCAGGGTCGACCAGCTCGAGAAATTATACAGGAAGCGCGGCGAGGAGTTCGATATGGCGGCGCGCGCCACGGTCGCCAAACGAGGCGGCACTGGCTATTTCTATGCTGCCGCCAAATCCGCCACCGGCAAGGATTTGAGCGCCAAGCTCGCCGAGATCGCGAACAGCGAACGACGCTCGCTCGAGCATAAGATGGCGCAGACCAAGATTTTCGCGGCCAAGACGCAACGGCTGACCGATTATCTCTCTGTGCTGGGCGTCATTGTTGGCTTTGGCGCGATTTTCCTCGGCTGGGTTGCGGTGCGTGCGTTACGGCTCAACGCCTTGTCGCGCCGGCTTGCGGAGACCGAGGCAGATCGCGCCTCCGCACTCGAGGAAGCGGTCCGCGATCGCACCCAGGAGCTGTGGGAAGCCAACCAGGCGCTCAAGGCTGAAGCGGTCGAGCGCCAGGCTGCCGAGGCGCAGCTTCGCCAGGTACAGAAAATGGAGGCGGTCGGCCAGCTGACCGGCGGCATCGCCCATGATTTCAATAACATGCTGGCCGTGGTCGTCGGCGGCATCGACCTGGCCAAGCGCCGCCTTACCGGCCCCCGGCGCGAGGTGCTGCACCACCTGACCAATGCCATGGAGGGGGCCACGCGCGCAGCCGCCCTCACCCGCCGCTTGCTGTCCTTTGCCCGTTCCGAGCCGCTGCTGCCCGAGCGCGTCGACAGCCGCGAGCTGGTGACCGGCATGTCGGAACTGCTCGACCGTACGCTCGGCGAGCGAATCAAGATCGACACCCAGCTCGACAGCGACGCCTGGCCGGTGTTCGTCGACTCCCACCAGCTCGAAAACGCCATTCTCAACCTTGCCGTTAATGCGCGCGACGCGATGGACGGCACCGGCACGCTGACCATCTCGACCGCCAACGTGACGCTAGCGGCCAATGAAGTCGGCGACGTGCGCCCCGGCGAGTATTTGCAGCTGTCGGTGACCGACACCGGCTGCGGAATGACCGAGGAAGTCAGGGAGCGCGCCTTCGAGCCCTTCTTCACCACTAAGCCGGTCGGCAAGGGTACGGGTCTCGGCCTTAGCCAAATCTTCGGATTTGCCCATCAGTCTGGCGGCGAGGTCGGCATCGAGAGCGAGCTTGGCAAAGGCACGACCGTATCCTTGTACCTGCCTCGCACCGAAGCGGTTGCGCCGGTGAGGCTCCATCCGCAGGCGGCAGGCGGCGAGTCCGAGCCAACCGTCCCCGGTGCCCGGATTCTGCTGGTCGAGGACGACCCGCGGGTGCGCGCGGCCACTGTCGGCGCTCTCGAGGACCTCGATTACCAGCCGGTCGCTTGCGCCAGCGGCGCGGAAGCCATCGAATTGTTCGACAACAATATTTTCGACCTGGTGATCAGCGACGTGATCATGCCGGAAATGACCGGACCCGAGCTGGTCCGTATCCTGAAGGCCCGCAAGCCGGAAATCGCCGTCCTGTTCGTTACCGGCTATGTCGGCGAAGGCGAGAGCGAGGATCTGATCGGCTACGAATTGCTGCGCAAGCCGTTCACCGTTGGAGCGCTCGCCTCTGCAGTCGCCGCTGCGCTCGCCCGACCCGTCAACGAACCGCGCCGGACCGGAGGAGCCGCGGCAGCAGGCTGATCGCCGCCAGTAATGGCCAGCGGCGCTGCCATGGTTTCAAGACGATATTGGTCCCGGCGTGGCGGTTGATCTTCCAGGCGATATAATCCGGGCCGCCGGCAAATGTCGCGCTCGCCTTGGCGAGACGAATGGCCGACAACAATTTTCCTTCTAGCCTTCGCCGTCCCCAACTTCCTTGCGCCGGCACGGCGGCAGCTAGCCCGGGCTTGGTGAAGCGCCGATAGCGTTCGGGATCGGCGTCGACGACCGATCCGCTGCGTCCGCTGCGCTCAGCCCGCAGCTCAGCAGAATAGGTGAGCGTGAACGCATGGCGCCAGAGATCGAGCTGGTCATTCGACGGGATCGCCGTCGGCAATGCCGCTCCGAGCAGCGTGGGAACCGCCCGGGCGACCGCATCTATGGCTCGATGATGTGCGGAATCGTCGGCCGCCCATACCAGTCGCGCTGGCTGGGCGAACCTGGCCCAGACAGACACGCTTCGGGTTTCCGGCCCGTTGAGGCGATTGAAATCCGCCTCGCTCAGAACCGCATATTTCGCCGCCAGCCCGTCGTGCTGGAAATAAAAGACGTTTGGCGGAATGAGCCGGTTGGCGGGCGCGAGCCAGCTTGCGCCATAAGCTTCCCGGTAACTCGAGACGATCAAATAGAAGTCGAGCATTAGCCCATCGAGCTGCTTCTCGCGCAGGCAACTGCCGTAGAACAGGACGGTCCGCGCTGCCTTGGCATATTTGGCCGCAATCGCCGCCGCCATTGCCCGCACGCGCGGATCGACCGGCTGCGACAGCTCATCGGCCACCAGATCACGTAACGCGGACATGAGGTAGAGCCTAGGCGGCCAGCCGAACGAACGACAGGGGCGAAGCCCGGCTAAGCAGGATGGGCTTGCCGATCTCTGCGCTGAAGGTCTCGCCGTCGAGAATCACTTGGCTGGAATCGCCCTCGATGCTGATCTCGTCCGCTTCCTCGATATGGACGCCGGCGAGCTTCTTGCGTCCGAGCTTGCCCGCGAGGCTCGCGAAAAAGACGTTGAGCAGCGATCCCGGCCGCTGTTCGACGGCGACGAACTTCAAGGAACCGCGGCCCTGCGTGCCAATCTCGCCCTGCAGCAGCAGTTTCTCCAGCGTCGTCACGGCGAGCAAGGCGAAGCGCCCAGAGATTGTCCCCTCGCGCCTGACGGAAATCTTCAGCGGCTGCGGATCGGGCGGCAGGAAGCTGGCGCGCAAGCCGAGGACCTGCCGCGCGATGACGGCGAACGCGGTCAACGCGTGACTGAGGCCGTTCGGCAGGCCGAGCGGATAGATGCGGTTGCGGCAATAGAGCATGATGTCGGCGAGCCCGGCTCCGCCGAGGAACATGCCGATTACCGGCCTCGTTTCATTCGATGCGCTGCGCAATGCGATCAGCTCTCTCTCGACGAGATGCGGGCTGAGGTCCGATTGGGCAATCTCCAGCAGACGTTCGAGCCCTGCCACCGGGTCGCCGTGTACGCCGAGGTCCATGGCTATGAGATTGGTC
Source organism: Pseudomonadota bacterium (assembly GCA_046734995.1). GTDB lineage: Bacteria > Pseudomonadota > Alphaproteobacteria > Sphingomonadales > Sphingomonadaceae > Sphingomicrobium. Next base: position 25,466 of record JBKPSK010000046.1, on the reverse strand, counting down.
TTACCGCTCGGCAGGACCGCGACGGGCGGCGGCGCGTCGGCATCGAAATGGCCACCATTGCAGAGCTCGGTCAGCGCCGCCTGGACGGTACCGTCGCCGCCGTTGATGACCAGCAGCTTGGGATTGACCCGGGCGATAGTCTTCATCGCCTCGCCAATCTGGCCCGCTTGCTCGACCTCATAATGGAAGAGGTCGGGATGCGACGCGCAAAATTCGCGGATGCGCGGCAGCTGCGCGATATTGCCGGTCGAGCGCGGGTTGGACAGCAAGGCGACACGGGTCCGAGGCATTCAGATCTCCGCCATGTCGGCCGAATTCCCCGCCGCCGCGGGCGCGGACGGCGCTGCTTTGTTCAGCAGCTGGGAAGAAATCGGCATGATTTTACAACTCGGATCGCTATAGCCATCGAAGGAGCGCAAGACCGGGACACCGGCTGCGGTCCCCCGCAAGCGTTCTTTTCGCTCGCTTTGCGGCCAAATGATGGTGTTGGGACGACCAAAGTTGCGCAAGGCGACGCTCATCGACCGGTACATGTCGCGCTCGATCGCCGTGCCGCTGCTCGGAACGCTGCTGCTCGCCGCCATGCTGCTGGTGCTCGACAAGATGCTCCGGCTGTTCGATTTCGTCGTCAACGCCGGCGGTCCCGTCAGCGTTGTCTGGCGGATGCTGGCGAACCTCCTGCCCGAATATTTCTCGCTCGGCATCCCCATCGGCTTGATGCTCGGCATCCTGCTCGCCTTCCGCAAGCTCGCTTTGTCGTCGGAACTTGACGCGCTGAAGGGCATCGGCGCCGGCTACGGCCAGTTGCTGAAGGTACCCTATTTCTATGCGGTCGGCCTGCTGATCGTGAACCTGCTGATCGTCGGCTGGGTCGAGCCTTATTCGCGCTACCGTTATGAAGGATTGCGCTTCGACCTGCGCTCTGGCGCGCTCGGCGCGTCAATCAAGGTCGGTGAGTTCAACCAGCTCGGCAAGCGCCTCACCCTCAGGATCGACCGCAGCGCTGAAGAAGGTACGCGTCTCGGCGGCATCTTCATCGCCATCGACGACAAGTCGGGAACCCATATTTCGGCAACCGCCGCGGAAGGCCGCTTCTTCGCCACGGATGACCCCGACACGATCATCTTCCGGCTGAAAAAGGGCCGGCTGGTGCAAGAAGCCCCCAGCTTCCCGACCCCTCGCACTCTCGCATTTGAAAGTTACGACCTGCCGATCAACCTGCCCGCGGTCGACCAGTTTCGCCAGCGCGGCGAGCAGGAAGAGCTGTTCCTCAACGAGCTTGCCGACAGGGCCTATGGCGGGGTCGCGAAGAACCATGACGAGAATCTGGCCGCGCGGGCCAATTTTCATCGGCGGTTGGTCGAAGTCATCATGATGCTGACGCTGCCGCTGCTCGCCATTTCACTGGCGGTGCCGCCAAAGCGAAGCAATTCTTCGCTCGGCATCTTCCTGTCGATCGTGATCGTGGTCACCTATCACAAGGTCAATCAATATGCCGAGCAGATGGGCTCCCAGGGCCGGGTTATGCCTGAAGTCGCCCTGTGGGTACCCTTCATTGTCTTCGCGGCCATGATCTTCTGGATGTATCATGTCCTTGCCCACCGTCCCGGCGGCCAGCCGATCGGCGCGCTCGAGCGCGCCTTCGCCGGGTTGGCGCGGGTCGTCCGCAACCTGCTGCCGAAGCGGGAGCTTAGGGCATGATCAACCTTGATTTCATGCCGTCCAGAAGCCTGGCGCTTTACCTTGTGCGCCTGTTCCTGACGCGTACCTTCGCCGTCCTCATCCTGCTGGTCATGGTGCTCATGGCGCTCGACCTGTTGGGTGAATCAGGCAAGATCCTGGCCGTGCCCGGCAACGGTGAAGCGGAACTTTGGCACTATGTGTCGCTGCGCGTGCCGTTGCTCATCCAGCGTTTCCTGCCCTTCTCCGCCTTGCTCGGCACCCTGATCGCCTTCACCGCCTTGAACCAGCATAGCGAGGTCATCTCGATGAAAGCCGCTGGAATGTCGGCACATCAGATCCTGGCGCCGCTGATTGTCGCCAGCCTGGGCCTTGCCGTCGTCGCCTTCGCCTTCAACGAGGGCGTCGCAGTCAATTCGGCGCGCATGGTCAATGCCTGGAACGACAATGACTATCGCCCGATCCGGGCGGCCAGCGGGGTGCTGGGGAATGTCTGGATCAAGGCTGGCAATGATCTCGTCCACGCCAACATCGTCAGTGGCCGCGGCCCTACGCTGCAGCTCCAGGAGGTCACCATATACGACCGACATGGCGGTGCGCTCCAGCGCGTGATCGACGCCGAACGCGCAGTCCAGGTGAATGGCGGCTGGCGGCTAGAAGGCGTGAGCATCTACGACACAGAGATGAACATGGTCCGTCGGCAGCCGCAGGCCATGGCCCTCCCCGGCGTGACCCCGGACCGCTTCACGCTCGCGAAGGTCAACCCCGACGAAAGTAGCTTCATCGCGCTGAATCGGGACATCGCCGACCTCGAAGAAGCCGGGCGGCCGACCGAGGAAGCGCGCGCCGGCCTATGGCACAAGATCAGCGGGCCGTTGTCGATGGTGTTGATGCCGCTCCTCGCGGCGGTGGCCGCTTTCGGGCTGGCGCGATCAGGACAAGTGCTGCTGCGCGCCGCGGCCGGCATGGCGCTCGGCTTCGCTTATTTCGTGGTCGACAATTTGAGCCTCGCGCTCGGCAACGTTGGCGCCTACCCGGCCTGGCTCGCGGCTTGGGCGCCGTTCGTGCTGTTCCTGCTGATCGGCGAGGCCGTGCTTGTCAGGACCGAGGAATAGCCATCGTGCTGGCGGCCAGCCGGCGCACCAGTCCCGCCAACCCGCGGTGGTTTGAGTCGAAATAGACCGACGCCTGGTCCAATTCCGCCGAAAGGCGCCGGTGCGCCTCGCCGAGCGCGTGATAGGGCAGCCCGGGCAGCAGGTGATGCAAAGCGTGGTAACGGAGGCCGACCGGGGCCCATAGCGCCGGCAGCGTCGCGGGCGGTGGCACGTTTACGCTGTCCAGGAACTGCGCGGTAACGCTCATCGGCTCGCCGTCATTCTCCCAGAGATGAGCGACGAGCGTCCGGACCTGGTTCAGGAACATCACGCCCGACGAGACCCCGAGGAACACCAGAAACGCTTTCAACGGAATGAGTCCCGTCGCGACCATGGCGATCAGCGCAATTGCCCATATGCTCGCCGCCGCCTCCTGCCAGCGCCATTGCCGGGCAAAGTCGCCCTGCGGCGCCGGGCGCCGGAAGCGGGGATTGATCTGCAGACCGGAATAACGGCTGACAACCTGCTCTCGAAGGCTGGGTGAAAGCAGCGACAAGGGCGCCAGGATGCCGAACCGGATCAGCATGCCGACCGGCGCCAGCAGAGCCGCGACCAGGAAGACCGGCAGCGTCCACCAGTGCATCAACGCCAGGGGCAGATATTCGGGGTCGTTCGCCGTCCCGTAATAGGTCTTGGCGTGATGCTGGTTATGGACGCCTTCGTACATGAACGAGGGCACCAGCAGCGGCACGCCGACTAGCAGGTTCCACGCCGTCTTGAAGCCAGGGATCGCGCCCTGCTTGATATGCGTAAGCTCATGGATGAAGCTGCCGGCGCGATAGAGCGCGAGCACGGCGACAATTCCGGCGGCCATCGCAAGCGCCACCGACCCGGCGGTAATGGCCAAGAACAAAGTGCCATACCCAAGCGCCGCCGATCCGATCATGTCGGCCCAGTAGATAATAGGCTTCGGAACATTGAGGTCGCGCGTCAGGTCGGCCGCTGCGCGCAGCATCGTCTTGTCGTCGCCGCGGCGCACCGCCGCAGGGGCCGGCGTCGTTTCGCGCGTCAAGGCGCGTTCAAGGGTCGCAGTCTTGGTCATGCAGTGGAGCCGATGGCCATAGATAGTGGCACCATCGTGGCGGCGCGAGGGCCTTTGTCGCGCGAATCGGGTTGCGCGCCGCACTGGCGCCCTGCAAGCAGACGCGCATGGATCAGCCCGTCATCATCCGGCCCGTCGCGAGCCGCAAGGACCGCGACGCATTCGTCGACTTCGCTTGGGACGTCTATCGCGACGATCCGGCCTGGGTGCCGCCGCTAAAGAGCGAGGTTCACGGCCTGCTCGATCCCAAGACCAATCCCTGGTTCCAGCATGCCAGGGCGCAGCTATGGCTGGCGGATCGCGACGGTCGGGTCGTTGGTCGGATCAGCGCCCAGGTCGATGATCTCGTGCTTAAGCAAATGGGCCCGGGCACCGGCCAATGGGGCATGTTCGAGGCGCTCGATGGCGAAGCCGCAGCTGCGCTGATCGCCACGGCCAACGACTGGCTCAAGGCCCAGGGCATGACCCGGGCGCTTGGGCCCTTCAGCCTGTCGATCTGGGACGAGCCGGGGCTGGAGATCGAAGGATTTGATGAGCCGCCGACCGTGATGATGGGCCATCACCGTCCGATCTATGCGGAATGGGTCGAAGCCGCCGGGTATCGCAAGGTCAAGGACCTGGTCACCTACGCGCTCGACATCCGCAATTGGTCCGATCCCAAGATCGACCGCCTGATCGCCAGCGGCGAAGCGAACCCGCGGATCCGCATCCGCAAGGTCGACAAGTCGCGTTTCGCCGAGGAGGCGTCTGTCATTCTCCACCTGTTGAACGACGCCTGGTCGGACAATTGGGGCTTCGTGCCGCTGACCGAGGCCGAGATCGCCTTCGCCGGCAAGAAACTGAAGCCGATCATCTACGAGGATCTGGTGCGCGTTGCCGAACTCGATGGCGAAGCCGTCGCCTTCATGATCACCTTGCCCGATATCAACGAGCTCACGGCTGACCTCAACGGCCGGCTTTTCCCCTTCGGCTGGGCGAAACTGCTTTGGCGGCTGCGCAAGCCGCACACGCGCCGACTGCGCGTCCCATTGATGGGCGTCGCCAGGAAACTGCACCACAGCCGCCTCGCCAGCCTGCTGGCCTTCATGATGATCGAATACACGCGCCGTGACGCGGTCACGAAATATGGCGCAACCCACGGCGAGTTCGGCTGGATACTCGAAGACAATAAGGGGATGCTGTCGATCGCCCAGCTGCCCGGCGCGGGGATCAACCACCGCTACCGGATTTATGAGAAGCAGCTGTAGCTGCTTCAGTTAAGCTGGATCCAGGTGGGCGCGTGATCGGACGCCTTCTCCTCGCCCCGCGCCCATTTGTCGACGGCGGCGGCCTGCAGGCGGTCAGCGGCAGGCGGCGAGCACAGCAAATGGTCGATTCGAAAGCCGGCGTCCCGCTGCCAGGCCCCGGCGGTATAGTCCCAGAAGGTATAGAGCCGCTCTTCCACCGGATGCAGCGCCCTTAGCGCGTCGGTCCAGCCCTGGTGGACGATCCGCCGCAACGCCGCCCGGCTTTCCGGCTGCATGAGCGCGTCATGCTGCATGGCAGGCACGGAGAAGACATCGCGGTCCTCGGGGATGACATTGAAGTCGCCGGCCAGCACTATCGGCCGCTCCTCGGCCAGCAACTCGCGGGCATGCGCTTCCAGCCGCTCAATCCACCTCAATTTGTAGGCGAACTTTTCGGTGCCGACGGGATTGCCGTTGGGCAGGTAGATAGAGGAGACGACGACGCCATCGATGTCGGCTTCGATGTAGCGGCTGTGGCTGTCGTCCGGATCACCGGGCAGGCCGATGCGGCGCAGCGCCGGCGCGCTGCCGCGGGCCAGGATCGCGACGCCGTTGAAGCCCTTCTGCCCATGCCAGACCGCGCCGTATCCGGCGGCCTCGATATCGGCGACCGGCAGGGACTCGTCGGCGCATTTCAGCTCTTGCAGGCAGGCGACGTCCGGTTGCTCTCGCTCAAGCCACTCGATCAGCCGCGGCAGGCGTGCGCGGATGCCGTTCAAATTGTAAGTGGCGAGCTTCACCTCAGACGGAGAAGCTCGATCCGCAACCGCAACCCGAGGCGGCATTGGGGTTGGTGACCTTGAACGCCGAGCCGCCAAGATCCTCGACGAAGTCGACCGCCGAGCCCTGGACCAGATCCAGGCTGACGGGATCGACAATCAGCCGCACGCCGCCGGTCTCCGCGACCGCATCACCGTCCTCGATCTCTCCGAGCTCAAACTTGTAGGTGAATCCGGCGCAGCCGCCGCCGTCAACCGACAGGCGCAGGATCGGCGCCTTCTTCTGCCGGTTGGCAATGGCGGCGACTCTCTTCGCCGCTGCATCGGTCAGTTGGATTTGATCCGTCACCTGGACGAGATGGGTTGAAATGGACCCCGGATCAAGTCCGGGGCTACGCTTCGCTCCGGCTTACTTCGGGCTGCTCTTCGGTCCGCCGAGCGCGACATGGCCGCCGTCCATGGATGAACCGGCGGGGTTCTTCTGCATGGCGAGCAGGTAATCGGTCGACTTCATGAACGGGATCGGATTGACGGCGCGGCCATCGATCCGGACTTCGTAATGCAGGTGGCTGCCGGTTGAACGGCCGGTCGAGCCCATGCGGCCGATTTGCTGACCGCGGACAATACTCTGCCCCGGCGAAACCAGAATGGCCGACAAGTGCCCGTAGCGCGTCTCGATGCCGCGCCCGTGGTCGATCTTGACGAGATTGCCGTAACCGCCGCTGTTGTATCCGGCATCGGAGACGACGCCGTCGGCGGTGGCGTAAATCGGCGTGCCGATCGCGCCGGCAAGGTCGATTCCGGTGTGCATCGCAGCACCATGGCGGAACGGGTCCGAACGGACGCCGAAACCGGAAGTGAATTCGGCCGACTTGACCGGCTTTTCGGACGGAACCGCGATCGCGCCCTGCGAAATGCTGTCGAGCTTCTTCCAGCTGGTGAACAATTGCTTGAAGGTCGCGTCGCTGCCGCCGATCGGCTCAAGCGGCCCGCCGACGCCCTCGGCGGAGCTCGAAGCGATGCGCTTGAGAACGGCCGGGTCGATCTCCTCGCCGGCGATCATCGCGGCCAGGAGCTGCTGGCGCTGCTCGATCTCATTCACCCGCTGCTCGGTGGCGGCGGCGAGGCGGACCATTTCGACCGGGATTTGGGAGCTGATTGTTTGGGCTTGGGCGGGGGAGAGGAAGCGGACGAGGGAGTAAGAGGAAAATGCAACGAGCACACCGATAAACATGGCGAACAGGGCCTGGGCCCGCCAGGAGAGGCGCATTCTACGCAGCTTGGTTCCGTCGTGAACGAACAGGTCCCGATCGCGGAACAGCTCACCCGGCGCTGCCAGAATATTCCCCATCACCACGCTCCCAACTTCAACGCGCGCCGCTCGCCGGTCTGGCCAGCGGTCGCCGTCCTTCCTCAAATCAGGAGCTCCCCAGCCCCTCTCCATCGACGCACGTTTGCCCACACGCGTCGGGAAATGGGAGTTGGCCGGGAATGGTTAAGCAATTCAACCTTTCGTTCCCCTTAGAAGGACGAGTTGTCGCCCTCGCGGGATGAACCGTTGAATTGGTTGCCCGAAGTTAAGCGGGTGAATCGGAAGTTAATGACGGAAACGAATCTTTTTCGCACCGCCTTGCCTTCGCCACATTGCCGCTTACACCCGTCAGCGGGCCACGCCGTCCCAACGCGGCGCGTGCTCTCTGCGAGGAGAGTTAGATTGTTGAACCTACCCGCGACGCGTCCCGCGCGTCCGCATTTCTCTTCCGGTCCCTGCGCCAAGCCGCCCGGATGGTCCCCTGAAAAGATCGACACGCGCGTGCTCGGGCGCTCGCACCGCAGTGCACTCGGCAAGCAGCGGCTGAAGCTGTGCATCGGCCTGATGCGCAAGAATCTCGAGCTACCCGACAGCCACCGCATTGGCATCGTCCCGGCCTCCGACACCGGCGCCTTTGAAATGGCGATGTGGAGCATGCTTGGGGCCAAGCCGGTTACCTGCCTTGCCTGGGAGAGCTTTGGCGAGGGCTGGGTCACGGATGCAGTCAGGCAGCTTCGCCTCGACCCTACCGTGCTTCGCGCCGATTACGGCGGGCTCCCGGATCTCGGCCAGGTCGACTGGTCGAACGACGTGCTGTTCACGTGGAACGGCACGACGTCAGGCGTCCGCGTTCCCGATGGCGAGTGGATCGCGCCGGACCGCGAAGGTTTGAGCTTCGCCGACGCCACCAGCGGCGTTTTCGCCTATGACATTCCCTGGGACCGGATCGATGTCGCCACCTTCAGCTGGCAAAAGGTGCTTGGCGGCGAAGGAGCGCATGGTGTGCTCATCCTCGGGCCCCGCGCCGTCGAGCGGCTGGAGAGCTTCACGCCCGACCGGCCACTGCCCAAGATCTTCCGCATGACGAAAAGCGGCAAGCTGATTGAGGGCATCTTCACCGGCGAGACGATCAATACGCCCTCCATGCTGGCCGTTGAGGATGCGATCGCGGCGCTCGAATGGGCGCAAGGCATCGGCGGCCTTCAAGGCCTCATGGCCCGGACGAATGCGAATGCCGCGGCGCTCGGCCGGATCGTCGAGCAGCGCAACTGGCTCGGCCATCTGGCGCAGGATCCCGCCATCCGCTCGAAGACCAGCGTCTGCCTAACTGTGGCCGGCGCCGATAACGCCTTCATCAAGCGTTTTGCGGGTCTGCTCGAAGCCGAGGGCGCCGCTTACGACATCGCATCCTACCGCGACGCGCCGCCGGGCCTGCGCATTTGGTGCGGGGCGACGGTCGACAGCGCCGACATCGAAGCGCTCGGGCCCTGGCTCGACTGGGCCTGGGAGCAATGCCAATGACCGTACGCGTCCTGATTTCCGACAAGATGGATCCCAAGGCTGCGGCGATCTTCCGCGAGCGCGGCATTGAGGTTGACGAGAAGCCCGGCCTGACTCCCGATGAATTGAAGGCGATCATCGGGGAATATGACGGCCTCGCCATCCGCTCGGCGACCAAGGTGACCAAGCCGCTGCTCGCCGGGGCGGCGAAGCTGAAGGTCGTGGGCCGCGCCGGCATCGGCGTCGACAATGTCGACATCCCGGCCGCCACGGCGCGCGGCGTCGTCGTGATGAACACACCGTTCGGCAACTCCATCACCACCGCCGAGCATGCCATCGCCTTGATGTTCGCGCTTGCCCGCCAATTGCCCGAGGCCGACGCCTCGACCCAGGCCGGCAAGTGGGAAAAGAACCGCTTCATGGGAGTCGAGCTGACCGCCAAAACCCTGGGCCTGATTGGCTGCGGCAATATTGGCTCGATCGTCGCGACCCGAGCCATCGGCCTCAGAATGAAAGTCGTCGCCTTCGACCCGTTCCTGACGCCCGAGCGGGCAGTCGAGCTCGGCGCCGAGAAGGTCGAGCTAGACGAGTTGTTGCGGCGCGCCGATTTCATCACTTTGCACACCCCGCTAACCGATCAGACGCGCAACATCCTGTCGCGGGAAGCGCTGGCGAAGACCAAGGCCGGCGTGCGCATCATCAATTGCGCGCGCGGGGGCCTGATCGACGAGCAGGCGCTGAAGGAGGCTCTCGACAGCGGCCAGGTAGCCGGCGCCGCCCTGGACGTTTTCGAGCAGGAGCCGGCGACCGCCTCCCCCCTGTTCGGCACGCCGGGCTTCATTTCGACCCCGCATCTCGGCGCCTCGACCAGCGAGGCGCAGGTCAATGTCGCCATCCAGGTCGCCGAGCAGATGAGCGATTTCCTGCTTCTCGGCGGCGTCACCAACGCGATCAACATGCCGTCTCTGTCGGCCGAGGAAGCCCCGCGGCTGAAGCCTTACATGGCGCTGGCCGAGAAGCTCGGGAAACTGATCGGCCAGGTGATCGGCGAGAATGTTCGCTCGATCTCGGTAGAGGTCGAGGGCGCCGCCGCCGAGCTGAACCAGAAGCCGATCACCGGCGCCGTTCTCGCCGGCCTGATGGGCAGCTATTCGGACAGCGTGAACATGGTCAACGCGCCTTTCCTGGCCAAGGAGCGCGGGCTCGATGTGCGCGAGATACGCCACGAGCGCGAAGGCGATTACCACACGCTTGTGGCGGTCACCGTCGGCACGCCGGAGGGCGAACGCCGCGTCGCCGGCACGCTGTTCGGCAACAAGGCGCCGCGGCTGGTCGAACTGTTTGGGGTAGAGGTCGAGGCCGAGCTTCAGGGCACGATGATCTACATCGTCAACACGGATACGCCGGGCTTCATCGGCAGGCTGGGCACGGCGCTGGGGGAGGCGGGGATCAATATCGCCACCTTTAACCTCGGCCGCCGCGAGGCGCTGGGTGAGGCCGTAGCGCTGGTCGCAGTCGACGGCGATGTCCCGCCGGCGGTGGTGGAAACCTTATCCTCACTGGAGGGCGTTCGCGAGGTGGTACCGCTGAAATTCTAGGTGGAAGTCACATATGGCCCAATTGTCGTTTCGCCCGCTGAGCCTGGCCGATGCGCCCGTGGCGCTCTTTCTCATGCGTCGCGCTGAAGGCGGACTTGGCCGCTTGCCAGAAGAGATGGACCTTCCATGGATGGAAGAGTCCCTCGCGGGCGCCCTAAAAGGTGGCGTTGCGATTGCTGCCTGGGACGGCTCGCGGCTAGTCGGGATGATAAAGGCGAGCCGCATGCCGTCCGTGCAGTTCCAGCATGTACTTTGGGATTTGACAGTTGCAGTCGACCCCGAATCCCAAGGTCGTGGCATCGGACGCAGCCTATTTGAGGCAATGTTTGCGACCGTTGCGACCCTCACGCCAAAGATAGAGCGCATCGAGCTGGCGGTAAGGGAGGGCCTGACCCACGCAATCCGGCTCTACGAACGTCTCGGCTTCCGCCAGGAAGGTCGGTTTGAACGGCGCTTCCGCCTTTCCAATGGGGAGTACGAGGCCGATCTCCCAATGGCCAAGCTCCTTTAGAGACATTCAGCCTGACGGGTTTGACGTTGGCCTATAGCTGCCCGTCCACTCGGACGCCCGTGAGATTGTGCCGCTTTGCTTCTAGCATTTGTCAGAAACCGGGAACCTTGGTGGTTCCGCGCGTTGCTCTCCCGAAAAGATTTTTCGGGAGGTTCGGACGATGAAGAAATATGGCTACGCCTGGATCACGATCGGGTTTTTCCTCGTCTCTCTCGTCCTGCACTGGTGGTTCGGCTGGCAGGCCTACATCAATGAATCACTCCAGCACGGCGCCCAGCCGCAATGGAATGAATATTCCCTTGAGGCGCTGCGCGACACGTTCGAGAACTGGCAGTCGGAATTCCTTCAGTTACTGTGGCAGGTCGTCGGCCTTGCCTATTTTCTTTACGTCGGCTCGCCATCATCCAAGGAGAATGACGATCGCACCGAGGCCAAGATCGACGCCTTGCTCCACTTCCACGGCGACAGGGGCCGCAAGATCATCGCTCAGCTCGACGAGCATTTCGAGCGCCATGGCGGTCACGCCAAGCCGCACGCCCACGATGAGCTGGATGCCATCCTGAAAGGTGAGAAACCCAAGCTCGATTGAGTGCCCGGACCGCTTTGACCGCGGCTGCCCGCTCGCCTAGAGCGCCGCCGCAACCAAGGGGAAGGCAAGTGGGCAACGTCACCGTCATCGGCGCGCAATGGGGCGACGAGGGCAAGGGCAAGATCGTCGACTGGCTCGCCAGCCGCGCCGACATGGTCGTCCGCTTCCAGGGCGGCCATAACGCCGGCCATACGTTGGTCGTCGGCGGCGAGACCTACAAATTGTCCCTGCTGCCATCCGGCATCGTCCGCGGCACGCCATCGGTCATAGGCAATGGCGTCGTCCTCGATCCCTGGGCGCTGAAATCCGAAGTCGAGCGCATCGCCGGCCAAGGCATTTCCGTGACGCCCGACATCTTGCGGATCGCCGAGACCTGCCCGTTGATCCTGCCCATCCACCGCGACCTCGATGCCCTGCGCGAGGATGCCAGTGGCGCCGGCAAGATCGGCACTACCCGCCGCGGCATCGGTCCGGCCTATGAGGACAAGGTCGGCCGCCGCGCTATCCGGGTCTGCGATCTCGCGCACATCGATGAGCTCGATCCCTTGCTCGATCGCCTTTGCGCGCACCACGACGCATTGCGCGCGGGCTTCAGCGAACCGCCGGTCGACCGTGACCGCCTCAAGCGCGATCTCGCCGCAATCGCTGACTTCGTCCTGCCCTTCGCCAAGCCGGTGTGGCGCGACCTCGACGAGGCTCGGCGCGCCGGCAAGCGGATCCTGTTCGAAGGCGCGCAGGGCGTGCTGCTCGACGTCGACCATGGCACCTATCCGTTCGTAACCTCGTCCAACACCGTGGCCGGGACGACCGGCTCGGGCAGCGGCACCGGCCCCTCGGCCGCCGGCTTCGTGCTCGGCATCGTCAAGGCATACACCACCCGCGTCGGCTCCGGTCCCTTCCCGACTGAGCTCGAGGACGACATCGGCCAAAGACTCGGCGAGCGGGGCCGGGAATTCGGCACGGTCACCGGCCGCCAGCGTCGCTGCGGCTGGTTCGATTCCGTCCTCGTCCGCCAATCGGTCTCCGTCAGCGGCGTCATCGGCATGGCCCTGACCAAGATCGACGTGCTCGACGGCCTCGATACGGTGCGCATCTGCAAGGGCTATGAGATCGACGGCCGGACGTTCGATTACTTGCCGCCGCACACGCTGGATCAGGCTCGCGTCCGGCCCGTTTATGAAGAAATGGACGGCTGGCAGGGCACGACCGCCGGCGCCCGCAGCTGGGCCGATCTGCCGGCGCAGGCCGTCAAATATGTCCGCCGCATCGAGGAGCTTACCCGCTGCCCGGTGGCGTTGGTTTCGACCTCACCTGAGCGCGATGACACGATCCTGGTCCGCGACCCGTTCGCCGGCTAAATCCGGACCGAAAAGCCGGCCACCTCTTCGGGTTCGACATCTTCGACGGTGACATCTTCGACCCGCGCCTGCGAAGGCCCACGGCGCATCCACTCGATCATCTGCTCGACGGCCCCGCTTTCACCCTTGAGATGTGCCTCGACGGAGCCATCCGGCGCGTTGCGCACCCAGCCCTCGACACCCAATGTCCGCGCGTGGCTGACGGCAGCCTGGCGGAAGAAGACGCCCTGCACCCTGCCGAATACGCGCACCTTGCGGGCGATGATGTCAGGCATCGCGCTAGACCGTCGAAATGTCCGGCGCGTCCTCGGCCTTCATGCCAACGACATTGTAGCCGGCGTCGACATGGTGGATCTCGCCGGTGACGCCGGAGGCCAGATCGCTGAGCAAATAGAGCCCGGCGCCGCCGACATCCTCGATGGTTACATTGCGCCGGAGCGGGGAATTATATTCGTTCCATTTCATGATGTAGCGGAAGTCGCCAATGCCGCTCGCCGCCAGGGTCTTGATCGGGCCGGCGCTGATGGCATTGACGCGGATGTTCTCGCGGCCGAGGTCGGCGGCGAGATATTTGACTGATGTCTCCAGCGCCGACTTCGCCACCCCCATGACATTGTAATGCGGGATGACCTTCTCGGCCCCGTAATAGCTCAAGGTCAGCAGCGACCCGCCGTCGGCCATCATCGGCCGCGCGCGCTGGGCAGCTGCGACGAAGCTGTAGACCGAGATGTTCATGGTCATCAGGAAATTGTCGAGGCTGGTGTCGATATAGCCGCCGCGCAGCTCGTTCTTGTCGGAAAAGCCGATGGCGTGAACGACGAAGTCGAGGCGATCCCAGCTCTTCTTCAGCTCGTCGAACGTCCGGTCCAGCGCCGCCATGTCTGACACGTCGCAATCGACGAGCAGGCTCGAGCCCAATTGCTCGGCAAGCGGCCGAACCCGTTTCTCAATGGCTTCGCCCTGGTAGGAAAAGGCGAGGTCGGCGCCATGATCGGCGAGTTGCCGAGCGATTCCCCATGCCAGCGACCGGTCGTTGGCAAGGCCCATGATCAGCCCTCGCTTGCCAGCCATCAACTTGGTCATGCCCTAGCCCCCTGCAATCCAGGCGCCACGTCTTCGCCCGGCTCCGGCTCGTCGACCTGGAGCTCGCCGGCATATGGCCCTGAGTAAACCTCGCCCTTTAGCGCGTGGCCTTCGGATTCCGCCAGCGCGGCATTGAGCTCGGCGCCCATGACTACGCCGAGGCCTATGACGAAGAAGAACAGCAGCGCCACCATCACGCCTGCCAGGCTGCCGTAGGTAAGGCTGTAGCCCCCGAACAGGCTGATCGCGTTGGGCAACACTTCCACCGTTGCGATCCACCAGACGGTGACCAGCAGCGCGCCCGGCCATTTCTTGCAGCCCACCTTGCGATAGCGCGCGGGCGTCAGCGCCAGGAACAGGATGTAGAAGGTGAAGAAGATCGCGACCGCCGGAGCCAGGCGATAAAAACCCAGGTCGGTCGCCACGCCGCTCGAGAACGGCAGCATGGTGACGATGAAATGGTGGATCGAGCTCAAGGCGACGGTCAGGCCGAAGGCTGCCATGAGCAGCAGGACGGCGGCGATGATCAAGCCGATCGATCCCAGCCGGTAAGTCCAGAAAGGCGCGCAATATTTGATGCCGTAGGCGCGGCGCAATATGTCGCGGATCGTCTCGATGAAGCTGGCGGCGGTCCACAGCCCGACAATGGCGCCGAACCACAGCAAAGGCCCGGTCCGCGCCGTCAGCACCTCGTTGATCGGCCCAGCCAGTACGTTGGCAACGGTCGGCGGCAGCTTGCTGAGGATGGTTGCCACCGTTTTCTGTGAGTCAGCGGACTGGCCGAGCAGCTTGGCAATGGCAGCAGCGGTGATGAAGAAGGGGAACAGGGCCAGCAACGCCAGATAGGCGAGGTTGCCGGCGTGAATGAAGCCGTCGTTGTAGACGCCGATGGCGACGCGTTTGACGATCTCCCAGGCGTTCGGGGCCTTGTGGATCTTTTCCGTGACGTGGGGACCGTACGCCGCGGTTTCGGCGGCAAGCTTCTTGCGCCGTTCTTCCGGGGAAAGAGGATGCTGTTCCTGCATCGGCTGTCAGACGCCCAGCGCCGCGCGCGGGTTGCCGGCGCCGTCCCAGTCGGCGACGAATTTCTCGAGATTCGCATCGCCCGGTGGCACGTCGATGCTCAGCGTCACCAATTGGTCACCGCGTTTGCCCGCCTTGTCGGTAAAGCCGCGGCCTTTGAGCCGCAGCACCTTGCCCGACGAGGCGCCCTTGGGAACCGTCAGCATCACCGGCCCTTCGGCCGTCGGGACCTTCACCTTGGCGCCCAGCACCGCCTCCTTTAGGCTGATCGGCAGGCTCAAGCGGATGTCCTTGCCGTCACGTGTGAAGAAGGGATGCGCCGCCACCTCGATGGTGACGATGGCATCACCATTGCCCGCCGGGCCCGGCTGCCCCTGCCCGGCGAGGCGGATCTTGGTGCCGCTGTCGACCCCGTTCGGCAGCTTCAAATCGACTGTCTTGCCGCCCGACAGAGTCACCCGCTGGGGCTTGAGCGTCGCTGCATCGAGAAACGGCACCTTTAGCCGGTAGGCGACGTCGGCGCCCTTCTGGGGCGCCCGGCCGCGGCGGCCGAAGCCCTCGAAGCCGCCTGGCCCGCCGCGCCGGCCGCCCATGGCGCTGCCGAACAATCCTTCGAACAAATCGGACAGGTCCGCCGCGCCGGCGCTGTCGAAGCCCTCGAAGCCCGCACCAGGCCCCGCGCCGGGCCCACTGGGACGATATCCGCCACCGCCGCCTCCGAAACCCGCCCCGAACGGCATGCGCGGATTGCCGTCCTCGTCGATTTCGCCACGGTCGTATTTCGCCCGGCGGTCCTTGTCGGACAATATGTCATAGGCCTGCGTGACCTTGGCGAAGCGCTCCGCGGCCTTTGGATTGTCCTTGTTGCGGTCGGGATGGAGCTGTTTGGCGAGGCTGCGATAGGCCTTCTTGACCTCGGCTTCGCTCGCCCCGCGCTTGACGCCCAGCTGCTGGTAAAGGTCCATCGTCGCCCCCTGTGCAACAGCCTTGCCTTGCAGGGCAAGCGCGGCTGCGCTTACAGGCAGGGCCGTGGCCGACGATCCCTTCGCATTATTCGACGCCTGGTTCGCCGAGGCGAAGGCGGCCGAGCCCAACGATGCCGAGGCGATGGCGCTGGCGACGGCCGATGCGAATGGCAATCCCAGCGTCCGCATGGTGCTGATGAAAGGCCATGGCCCGAAGGGCATCGATTTCTACACCAATCTCGACAGCCGGAAGGGCGAAGAACTGGCAGCCAACCCCCACGCGGCCCTGCTCTTTCACTGGAAGTCGCTGCGCCGTCAGGTGCGCTTCGAAGGACCGGTCGAGCCGTTGCCGTTTGAGGTCGCGGACGCCTATTTCGCCACCCGCACCCGGGATTCGCAGATCGGCGCCTGGGCGTCGGACCAGTCGCGGCCGCTCGAAAGCAGCGCCGAGTTCGAGGCGCGCTACGCCGAGGTGAAGCAGCGCTTCGAGGGTCAAGTCGTGCCGAGACCGCCGGGCTGGGGCGGGTTCCGCCTGAAGCCCCACACAATCGAATTCTGGACCAGCCGCCCGCATCGTCTCCACGAGCGCCGGCTGTTCACCAGGATCTCCGACGGCTGGGACGAAGGTTTGCTCTACCCATGAGCCTTCAGCACGCTCATGCACATGGCCATGCCGATCGAGCCCACGGCGCCGAGCGGGGCCAGCTGACCAGTCGCGCCGCCGCCGCCAGCATTTCCATGGCTTTGTTCCTCGTCGTGCTGAAGCTCTGGGCAAGCTGGGAAACCGGCTCGGTGGCGATGCTCGGGTCCCTCGCGGACACGGCGCTCGACCTCGTAGCCAGCATCGTCACCTTCCTCGGCGTGCGCTGGGCGGCGATGCCTGCCGACGCCGAGCACCGCTTCGGCCACGGCAAGGCCGAGGCGCTGGCCGCGCTGATCCAGGTCATCCTCATTACCGTCTCGGCGTTCGGCATCGCCTGGAGGGCGATCGACCGTTTCAGCAGCGGCGCGCGGACCGAGCAACTGGAGTTGGGCGTCGGCGTATCGATCGTCGCCATGGCCACGACCTTCGTCCTGCTCGCCTACCAGCGCTATGTCATCCGCCGTACCGGATCGGTCGCCATCCACACCGACCATGTCCATTACCAGTCGGACCTGCTGCTCAACCTTGCCGTCATCGCTGCCTTGGCGCTCGATCAGTTGTTCGGCTGGGCCCTCGCCGACCCGATTTTCGGCCTCGCCATCGCTTTATGGCTGCTCTACGGCGCATGGAGCGCGGCGAGCCATTCGGTCGACCAGCTGATGGACCGCGAATGGCCCGAGGCCGAGCGCGATGCCTTCCTCGCCGCCGCCAGGGAGTATCCAGAGCTCGCCGGCCTGCACGATCTACGCACCCGCCATTCGGGCACCCATCGCTTCGTCCAATTCCACGTCTGGGTGCCGCCCGAATGGAGCGTCAAGCATGCCCATGACTCGCTGGAGCGGGTCGAGCATGCTTTGTGCGAGCGCTTCCCGGCGACCGAGATCATCATCCACCTCGATCCCGAGGGCCATACAGATCGCGAGACAATGCTGCCCTCGGACCTGACGGAGCGTGCCCAATGACTCCCATTCCCTTCTTCCAGGTCGACGCCTTCGCGGAAAAGCCGTTCACCGGCAATCCGGCGGCGGTCATGCCATTGGCCGAATGGCTGCCCGACGAGCTGATGCAGGCGATCGCTGCCGAGAATAATCTTTCCGAGACCGCCTTCACCGTGCCGAGCGAGCGGGAGGATGCAGATTACGACCTGCGCTGGTTCACGCCGACGCTGGAGGTCAAGCTGTGCGGGCATGCGACCTTGGCATCGGCGCATATCCTGTTGCACGGCGACAAGGTGCGCTTCGCAACGAAATCAGGGATTCTCGCGGTGAGCCGCGAAGAGAACCTGCTGAAGCTAGACATGCCCGCCACGCGGGTCGAACCCGCCGATCTGCCCCAGCTCGCCGGGGCACTCGGCCTCGATGCGCCGACTTTTCTCAGTCGAGAAGGCAATGGCAACACAATCGTTCTCCTGGAAAATGAGGCGGCCGTCATGGCCGTGAGGCCCGATTTCGCCGCTCTGCGCAAGCTGCCCCATCTCGTATCGGTCACCGCACCAGGCGACCGCCAGGACATCGCCAGCCGCGTCTTTGCCGCCCACCACGGCGTTGACGAGGACCCGGTCACCGGCTCGGCACACACGGCGCTGGTGCCTTTCTGGGCCGAGCGTCTGGGCCGCACGCATTTCACTGCCCTCCAGGCCAGTAAGCGCACCGGCACACTCCACTGCGAGCATCGCGGCGACCGAGTCATCCTCGGCGGCCATTGCGCGACCGTGATCGAAGGGCATTTCCAGATTTAGAGCGCTGCCTTGATTCAGTGCGCGTCGGTGTCCGCCGGCTCCCTCTCGGAGACCAGTTCTTCGAACAGCGCCCGATAATGGATCATCCCCTGGCGAAGATCCTCGGTATTGGCCTCACCACGGCGGTGGCGCATCGTGATCTCGTGACCGGAGCGATAATTCTGCACGACGTTCGGATGATCGACTGAAATATCTTCGGCCCTCTCATTGAAATCAGTGATCGGGTAGCCGCGCGCTTTCATGACATCGGCCAGCAATGCGTCCGCATAATCGACCGCGCGCCGAGGATCATCGACAAAGGTGGCCTGCACGTCAGCCCACCGCTCCATGAACTGAGCCTGGTCGGCTGGACTGAGAGGGCGGATGGTCAGCTTTTCGACCCTTTTCTCACGTTGCGCCAAGTCTGCTTCAGCTTTCCGGCGGTTGCCGGCTTCCTCAAGCTGGCGATCATATTCGGGGCCAAAGCGATCGCGCAGATGCTCGGACCGCCGCCGCCCGTAAAACAGAAAAGCGCCGATGATCAGGATGGCTGCGACCGCCAACAGAATCAGCAGTGTGTTGTCCACGGCCGTTCTCCTCACATGAGGCCGATCAAAGAACCGCTGTCGGCCAGCGCTACAACGGGCGGCGCGATTGGCCGTTCCGTCTTACACTGGCGTCAGGCCGCCTGCGCTAAGCTCGCCGCTTCCGTCTCGACGATCGTCCCGCCGCCGAGCAGCCGTTCGCCGGCGTAGAAGACCGCAGACTGACCCGGAGCGACCCCATATTCGGGATTTGCGAAAGTGAGCCGGTGTCCGTCCCATGAGGCCGCCACCGGCCGCGCCAGCGAGCGGATCTTGGCTTCGACCGTGACCTGGTCTTCGGCGAGCCAGTTGACACTTTCGACCCGCGCCGCCGCGACCGCTAGCGCCTGCCGCGGACCGACCACAAGCCGCCGCTCCTCGGGCTCAATGCGAACGACATAGAGCGGCTCGGGCTGGCCGCCGACCTCAATCCCGCGCCGCTGGCCAATGGTGAAGTGGACGACGCCTTCGTGGCGACCCAGCACGCGCCCGTCCACATGGACGATTTCGCCGGCCGCCGCCGTTTCGGGGCGCAGCTTCTTGACTAGCGACGCATAATCGCCGTCGGGGACGAAGCAGATGTCCTGGCTGTCGGGCTTGTCGGCGGTGACCAGCCCCTCCGCCGCCGCCAGCCGTCGCACCTCGCTCTTCGGCAAATCGCCGAGGGGAAAGCGCAGATAGGCCAGCTGCTCGGTCGTGGTGCCGTAAAGGAAATAGCTCTGGTCGCGCGACGGATCGCGGCCCTTCCACAGTTCCATCCTGCCCTTGCCTTCGACCCGCCGCACATAATGGCCGGTCGCCAGGCAATCGGCGCCTAGGTCCTGCGCGAAGGCGATCAAATCAACGAACTTCACGCCCTGGTTGCAGAGCGAGCAAGGCACCGGCGTCCGCCCCTGCGCATATTCGTCGGCGAACTTGTCGATTACGCCGGTGCGGAAGCGGCTTTCATAGTCGAGGACATAATGGGCAATGCCGAGCCGGTCGCAGACGGTCCTGGCGTCATAAATATCCTGCCCGGCGCAGCAGGAGCCCGAGCGCTTCACCGCCTCGCCATGGTCGTAGAGCTGCAAAGTGACGCCGATCACCTCTGCGCCGGTGCGCGCGGCAAGCGCCGCCACGACGCTGCTGTCGACGCCGCCGGACATGGCGACGACGATCCGGGAGTCCGCCGCTGGGCGGCTCAAGGCGAAATCGATGCTCATCGGAGGGCGGCTCTTTACTCGAAATTCACCCTGTATCGCTAGACCGTCTCAACCAAAGGCAGAAACAAAGGCTGGGGGCTTGGCGAGGCACGAGGGGGAATTTGAGGCTGCGGCCGAAACCTCGCTGGAGATGGAGGAGCTGCTTCGGGCGCTTGCGCGCGCCGATTCGGCTTCGGACCGGGAACGGCAGGCGGCGATCGCCTGTCTCCTCTCGGCCAGCGAGGGCTGGCGCGAGGCTGTAGAACGGCTTCGCGGCGCTTTCGCAGAAGGCGGGGCGAAGACAGGGTTAACGAGCGGTAAGGATAAGTGAGACGGAAATTTACCACCGCGTTTCAGAATATCTTCAACCGCGCGGCGTTAAATGTGGCCCATCGAAACGCAAACTATCGGTTTTAAGGACGCCCAATGCTCGAGAATCAGAAGTTTCGGCCAGCCCAGGTTATCGGTCCGCTCGGCGAGCCGCTGACGCTCGACTCGCTGCCGCCGCCCGCGACGACCCGCTGGGTCGTGCGCCGCAAGGCTGAGGTGGTCGCCGCCGTCACCGGCGGGCTGCTGAGCGTAGACGAAGCCTGCCAGCGTTATTCGCTGAGCCTCGAGGAATTCACCAGCTGGCAGCGGGCGGTGGATCGCAGCGGCATGCCGGGCCTGCGCGTTACACGCATCAAGCATTACCGCGAGCAGTATGAGCGCCAGCAGCGCTATTAATCTTTTTTAAGGTTCCTACTCTGGGAACAAAGGGCCCCGGTAATGCCGCGGCCCTTTTCGTTGCGCATCCGGTATGGACACTTGGTTCATTATCCGGAACAAGAGGCGCGCATCACGCGTCTTGATGCCGGAAGGCCGGCGGGCGTCTGACCTGTTGGCCACGAACAGGAGGGAACGCTATGGGTTTCATTGTTTGGCTCATCATCGGTGGTGTCGTGGGTTGGCTCGCCAGCCTCATCATGCGCACGGATGCCCAGCAGGGTGTCATTCTCAACATCGTCGTCGGCATTGTCGGCGCGTTCATTGCCGGCCTGATCTTCGGCGGCGGCAACATCAACGCGTCGAATCCACTCGACGTCACCAATATTCTGGTGTCGCTGGTCGGCGCAGTGATCTTGCTTGCCATCGTCAACCTGGTGCGCCGCGGCACCGTCCGCTAGACGCGACCTATGAAAAGGCCGCGCGGCGACGCACCGCGCGGCCTTATATTCATCCTCCCCGGCCTTTGCCGGGGAGGGGGACCGCCGTAGGCGGTGGAGGGGTTCTAAGCGCTGAGAACCCCTCCGTCAGTCCTTCGGATTGCCACCTCCCCACGAAATCGTGGGGAGGATGACCTCACTGCAGCTCGAAGCTCATCGCGACGCTAACCGACACCTTCTGCTCTCCGGGTTCGATCGATGTCTTGGCATCCTGCGCCGCCATTTCAACGCGCGCATACATCGGCATCGGCGGCGGCACCGCATAGCCTCCGGATTCGCTGACCGACAGCAGCCGTGCCACCCGCATACCAAGCGCCCGCGCATAGAGGTCCGCCCGCGCCCGTCCGTTGCCGATGGCCTTGAGCCGCGCTTCGTCCAGTGCCGCTTCCGGTTTGTCGATCGTCAGGCTCGGGCCGTTGATCTGGTTGGCGCCCTCGGCGACCAAAGCGTCAAGGATTTCTCCCGTTTTCCGGATGTCGCGGAAGCGGACCGAGACCTGGTTCGAGGCCTGATAGCCGGTGAGCCGCGGCGGCTGGTTCTGCTGGTAATTATATTCGGGGTTGAGGTTGATCGAACTGGTCTGGATGTCCTTGTCCTCGATCCCTGCCCGCTTCAGGGCCGCCCGCACCCGTTCCATGCGCGACGCATTCTGCTGGATGGCTGCCGTCGCGGTCGGCGCACGGGTGACGACGCCGGTTGAGATGACGGCGATGTCCGGCACCCGGCTAACCTCGCCGGTCGCCGAAATGTCCAGTCTCGTGCCGGCGATTGGCTGGACGACGCCGACGGCCTGCGCGGAGGCCGCTGCAGGTACGGCCAGCGCCGCGGCCGCCAGCAGCGGCAGAATGATCTTTTTCATGCTGTTACCTCCTCGAATAGCCAAAACCCGCGCGAGAGGCTGCTTGCGGGCCAATGGCTGATCGCTGAACGGCCTCCCGACTAGCGGCGGCGGGAAACCAGCCGATAGATGAGGAGGATCAGGAAGGCGCCGACGATGGCGCCGATGAAGCCCGCACCGTTCATCGCGCTTTCAAGCCCCAGTGCCTGGCCGAGGAAGCCAGCCAGCAAGGCGCCGCATATGCCGAGCAGGACGGTGACGATGCAGCCGCCTGGATCCTTGCCCGGCATCAGCAATTTGGCGACGGCGCCGGCGAGGCCGCCGATGATGATCCAGGCAATCCAGCCGTGGGATTCGAGTAGGTCCATGGCATTGTTCCCTTTGTTCTGCAGGCCGCGAATCAGCCGGTCCGCTCGTTACGCTTGGACAACAACGCCGCTTGCCGTGGCAAGTGCCCCCGTTAGTCGAAAATCTCTTGGAATTGGGCTATGCGGCCGCTTCTTGTTGCAGCCGGTGACTTATTCGCGTAATACAGTGGCCGTAGCAAAAGCTGCTCGAATCGCGAACAGGGCGAAAGAATGTTGCGCATGAACCGGGAAACTCGTTTGCAAGGCTCCGACACGCTGATCGTTGTCGATCGCTCGAAACGGCGGCGGAACATCATTATCGCGGCGGTCGTCGGCATTGCCATCATTCTCATCGCGCTGATGGTGCTGATGCGCGGCGGCAAGGAAGATCCTGCTCAAACCGCCGCGGGCGGCCAGG
The DNA here is from genome assembly GCA_046734995.1 of Pseudomonadota bacterium. Classification (GTDB taxonomy): domain Bacteria; phylum Pseudomonadota; class Alphaproteobacteria; order Sphingomonadales; family Sphingomonadaceae; genus Sphingomicrobium. Next base: position 2,713 of record JBKPSK010000046.1, on the reverse strand, counting down.
GTCCAGGCGGGCAAATTCCGACCGTCACGGTCGTCGTCCCCGGCCAAAGCCAGGTGGCGCGCGTCATCACCGCTTCGGGCGGGCTGTCCGCGCATCGCGATCAGCCGGTCGGCGTCGCGGGCGAGGGCGGAATGGTCCGCGCCGTGCTGGTCGATGCCGGAACCTGGGTCCGGCAGGGCCAGGCCCTGGCGACCGTCGATCGCTCGGTGCAATCGCAAAACGCGGCGCAGCTTGCCGCCCAGATTCAGGTCGCGCGTGCCGATGCCGCCTTGGCTCAGAACGAGTTCGAAAGGAGTCAGGCACTCGTTGGCCGCGGCTTCGTGTCGAAGGCGGATCTCGACCGCAAAAAGGCGGCGCGGGATGCGGCCCTCGCCCGAATTCGTGTCGCCGAAGCCAATTTGGCAGCCATGCGCGCCCAGATCGGTCGGCTCGATATTCGAGCACCAAAGAGCGGACTGATCCTTTCCCGTAACGTCGAGGTTGGCCAGGTAGTCAATCCTGGATCGGGCGCCCTTTTCCGTTTGGCGGAGGGCGGCGAAATGGAAATGCGCGCCCAGCTGCCGCAGCAGGACCTGGCCCTTATCCATGTCGGCCAGCCCGCCAGCATCACCCCGCTCGGCTCCGGCCGCAGCTTCCCGGGCAAGGTCTGGCTCGTTGCGCCGGTCATCGATCCCCAGACCCGGCAGGGCGAGGCTCGAATCGCCGTCCCCTTTGATCCCGCCCTGCGTCCCGGCGGTTTTGCCGAGGCTAGGATCGAGGCCGGCTCGACAACGGCGCCGCTGCTGCCGCAAAGCGCAGTGCTGTCCGACGAGGATGGTAATTACGTCTACATCATCAACGCCAGGAACCAAGTCGAGCGCCGCAGCATCAAGATCGGCAACGTCGATGATTCGGGCGTGACCGTTGCCGATGGGCTGACCGGCCAGGAAGCTGTGGTGCTGTCGGCCGGCCCGTTCCTCAACCCCGGACAGAAGGTTAAGCCCAAACGGCAAGCCGCGCGTTAGGCGTCAGACAGGACCCAGGATCATGAATTTCCGTAACATATCCGCCTGGTGCATCCGCAATCCGGTGCCGCCGATCGTCATGTTCGTCGGCCTGCTGCTCGCCGGCCTTATCGCCTTCAGCGGCATGAGCGTGAACAACAATCCCGACATCGACTTCCCGATGGCGGAAATCAACATCACCCAGCCGGGCGCCGCTCCGTCCGAAATGGAGACCCAGATCACGCAGAAGGTCGAGGCGGCCGTCCGCGGCGTGAACGGTGTCGACGAGATCAACAGCTTCGTCCGCGAGGGCACGAGCAACACCAACGTCCAGTTCGAAATCGGCACGCCGACCGACCGCGCCGTCAACGACATCCGCGACGCCGTTGCTCAGATCCGCAGCGACCTTCCTGAAGGCATCCTCGAGCCGCAGATTAACCGCATCGACATCGCCGGCGATCCTATCCTGTTCGTCGCTGCCGAAACCACCGATATGAGCCTCGAGGAACTGAGCTGGTACGTCGATAACACCGTTTCCAAGCGCCTGCTCGGTGTCGAGGGCATCGCTGCCGTCACCCGTGAAGGCGGCGTCGACCGCCAGATCCGGGTCATCCTCGATCCGGCCGCGCTCCAGGCGCAAGGCATCACCGCCGCGCAGGTCAATCAGCAGCTGCGCCAGACCAACCTCAACGCCACCGGGGGCCGCGCCGAAATCGCCGGTTCCGAACAGGCGGTGCGTGTGCTCGGCAATGCCCGCAACGCCTACCAATTGTCGCAGACCGACATCATTGTGCCCGGCGGGCGGATGGTGAAGCTCGCCGATCTGGGCGAGGTCAAGGACGCTTATTCCGAGCAGCGGACCATCGCCAAGATGGACAACCGCCAGGTCATCAGCTTCAACGTCCAGCGCTCCAAGGGCGCGTCGGAAGTGACTGCCTATGACACTGCCTGGGCCGAATTGAAGAAAATCGAGAAGGAAGACCCGCGAATCCATTTCCGCGAGATCGTCAACCAGGTCGACTATACCAAACAGCAGTACAGCTCGGCGATGAAAGGCCTGTGGGAAGGCGCCGTGCTTGCCGTCCTCGTCGTCTTCCTCTTCCTGCGTGACTTCCGCGCGACCGCCATCTCGGCGCTCGCCATCCCACTGTCGGCCATCCCCGCCTTCTTCTTCATGAATATGATGGGGATCACGCTGAACGGCCTGTCCCTTCTGGCCCTGAGCCTGGTGGCCGGCGTGCTCGTCGACGATGCCATCGTCGAGATCGAGAACATCGTCAGGCACATGCGCATGGGTAAGTCGGCCTGGCAGGCGTCGATGGACGCCGCCGACGAAATCGGCCTCGCCGTGCTCGCCACGACCATGTCGATCGTTGCCGTCTTCCTGCCGGTGGCGCTGATGCCGGGCATTTCCGGCCAGTTCTTCAAGAGCTTCGGCTACACGGTCGTCATCGCGGTGCTGATGAGCCTGTTCGTCGCGCGCATGATCACGCCATTGATCGCGGCTTATTTCCTCAAAGCGCACGGGGTCCAGCCGCACGCCGCCGGCAAGCCGATGGACATGTATCTGTCGCTGCTCAAATGGACCATCGACGAGAGCAAGGCCGAAGCCAAGCTGGAGCAGCTGCGCCACGTCCAGCGAAGGTTCTGGTTCTATTTTATCGCCGGCTTCGAAATTCTGGGCGCCATCATTGCCTTCACCATCGGCGCGGTGTTGGCGTGGAAAGCCC
>JBKPSK010000045.1:0-16059 GCA_046734995.1 Pseudomonadota bacterium | reverse complement strand
GGTCACGGCCATGAAGACCAGGCCGGTCGAGAAATTACGGTCGGCGAACATGCTTCGCTCAAAGAACGGGTTTTTGGACGTGACGATGTGGACGACGAACATCCAGGCCGCGGCGATCGCGACCCCGGCTTCGAGGATGATCTCCCAGCTTTCCCACCAGTCTTTCTGCTCGCCGCGATCGAGGAACAGTTGCAGCGCGCCGAGGGCAATCGCCAGTAACGCGAAGCCGAAAATATCGAACTTGCGCCGATGGCGTTCGGCGCGCGGCATGTAACGTGCGAGCAGCAGGGCGCAAATGACCCCGACCGGCAGGTTCACCAGGAATACCCAGCGCCAGTTGTAATTGTCGGTCAGCCAGCCGCCGAGCACCGGCCCCAGGATCGGACCGATCATGACCCCGCCACCGAACAGGGCCATCGCCTGGCCGTGCTTCTCGCGCGGGTTGATGTCGAACAGGGTGGCCTGGGCGAGAGGGACGATGAAAGCGCCGCTCACGCCTTGCAAGGCGCGGAAAACGACCATCTCGGTCAACGATACCGCCGAGGCGCACATCACCGAGGTTACGGTAAAGCCGACGACCGAGATCAGCAGCAGCCGCTTTCGCTCGACCTTGTCGGCCAGCCAGCCGCTGATCGGCAGCGCAATCGCCGAAGCGACGATATAGCTGGTCAATACCCAGTTGATCTGTTCCTGGCTGGCGCTGAGGCTGGCCGACATGTGCGGCAGCGCGACATTGGCAATCGTCGTGTCGAGCACCTGCAGCAGGACGGCCATCATCACGCCGATGGTGACGACGATTCGCTCCGCTGTTGGCAGCGGATGACAGGGCACGTTATCGGGAAGCGTCGCCATTAGGGGCTGGACCCACTACCAGCGAGAGCCGTGACATGGCTCCTGCCGGTTGCTGCGCTAGGAGAAGTGGGAAGAGCGGGCCTGAAGGCCCGGCCGAGCGCTTCGACGAAGCGCAGCCCCGGCAGGGCCATGCCCGCAGGGTGGGACGAAAAAGCGCCCTGGCACGTTCGCTCGATTGCCAGAAAGTGCCCACTACCTGGCTGCACTCGCTCACTCCCAGAGCGCTTTTTCGTCACCATCACGGCCTCGCTGGTAGTGGGTACAGCCCCTTAGTCGTCGAGATAGACAGTCGTCGTCGCCGACAGGCCGGCGATCAGCGGCTTGCGGGGGTTGCCGTCAAAGGCAATGCGGATCGGCACGCGCTGCGTCACCTTGACCCAATTGCCGTTGGCGTTCTGGGCCGGAAGGATGGCGAACTCGCTGCCGGTTCCGGCGCCGACGCTTTGGACATGGCCCTGGAAGGCCGTGCCGGGATAGGCGTCGAGCTTGATCTTCACCCGCTGTCCGGGGACGATACTGCCGACGTCCTTCTCCTTGAAATTGGCCTCTACCCAGGCGCTCTTGCTGTGGACCAGCGACAACATGCCAACGCCGACGACCGCCATCTGGCCGACCTGAAGCCGGTCGGCATTCGCGATGGCGCCGTCCATAGGCGCGCGGATGCTGGTCCGCGACAGGTCCAGCGCCGCCTTGTCGACCGCGGCCTGCGCCTGAGCGACCGAGGGCTGCTCGCCCGGCGCCAGCGCCGCCCCGGCATTGGCGGAGCGGTTGCGGGCGTCGGCCAACGCCATCTCAGCCTCGCGAACCTCGGCAACAGCGTCGTCATAGTCGGCGCGGGTCGTGAACCCGGTCTTCAGCAACGCCGCCTGGCGGGCCATTGCCCGCTGCTTGATCTCCAGGTCCGCCTGAGCTCCGACGATGTCGCTGCCGGTGCCTGCGGCCTGAGTGCGAAGCACGGTGGTCTGGAGCCTTGCCGCGGCGAGCCGCGCCTGGGCATCCTCCAGCGCCACTTGGAAAGGCGCCGGGTCGATCCGGTAGAGCACCTGCCCGCGCTTCACCTGGTCGCCATTCCTGACGTCGACCTCGATGACAGGGCCATTCACCTGGGGACTGACCGAGACGATATCCTGCTTGACGGCGGCATTGTCGGTAGAGACCACGTCGCCGCTGAGCACCCACCAGTAGAGGGCGACCGCCAGCAGCACCAAAGGCAGGGCTAACATGATGCCCCAGCGGGTGTGCCGCACGCGCCTGCGGGGCTTTTTGACTTGCGGCTCTTCCGCGGTGACTGCCTGCATCTTGTTCATGCCGTCATCCTGCCCTGCGGATTATTGTCTGCGCCGGATATGTTCTCGCGCATCCGCGCCAAAGTGTCGCGAACACGGTCCAGCTCGGACCGATCGATCCCTGCAAAGGCCTCTTTCATCAATCCTTCGCCAAGTATCCGCAGCCGCTCGACCAGCGGCAGCGCCTTGGCGGTGAGCTCCAGCCGCCATGCCCGCCGGTCGCCGGGATCGCGCCGGCGCTCGACGAGGCCAGCCTCCTCCAGGCGATCGACGATGCGGCACAGGGTAATCGGCTCCACGTCCAGCTGGTCCGCCAGCTCGACCTGGCGCAGGCCCGGCATGCGGCTCAGCCGGAACAGGACTTTCCATTGGGCGCCGGTCACACCCATCGTCGCCGCGCGCCGCCCGAAGGCGCGCCTAAGGGCATGCGCCGTCTCGGCAATCTCGAAGGGGAGGGTTTCCATTGGACGACCCATATAATAAGTAGGCTTATTAAATCAACTGCGCATCCCTTGCATCCACTGCTCAGTCCGGCCAAGCGGTTTGCTCATGACATCGATTGACCAGATCCCGGCCATCCTCGACGAGCTGGAGGCCATTTACGACAGTTCGGTCGCCAACCTCCGCGCCGCGCTCAACGCCTATGCCCGCGAAGGCATCCGCCCGGACCGCAACGCGCGCGACGTTGGCGCCTTCGCCTATCCCGAGTTGCGCATCGGCTATGAACCGGAAGGCGCGCCGCCGACCTCGGCGCGCGCCTTCGCCCGGTTGAACCAGCCCGGCGTCTACGCGAGCTCCATCGCCCGGCCGCGGCTGTTTCGCGCTTATCTGAGGGAGCAGCTTAGCCACCTGATCCGCGACTATGGAGTCGAGATCGAAGTCGGCCGCTCCGCGAGCGAGATCAGCTATCCTTACGTCATTGACGGCGCCGAGCTCGAGCTGGGCGGCATGAGCACCGCTGAACTCTCCCGCTGGCTCCCCTCGACGGAGCTGGTTCACATCGGCGACGAGATCGCCGACGGCGTCTTCGACACGTCGCGCGGCATCCGCCCGCTGGCCCTGTTCGATGGCCCGCGCACCGATTTCAGCCTCGCCCGGCTGCGCCACTACACGGGCACGCCGCCCGAGCATTTCCAGCATTTCGTGCTGTTCACCAACTACGTTCGCTATGTGGACGAGTTCGTCCGCTATGCAATTGACGCGCTGCGCCAGCCGGACAGTCCCTTCACCGGCTTTTCGGTCCCCGGCTGCGTCTATGAATCGGGGGCGCTGGCTGACGCCGAGGCGCAAATCGCCGCCGGCGTCTGGCGACGGCACCAGATGCCAGCCTACCATCTGATGGCGGCCAACGGCGACGGCGTCACTTTGGTTAACATCGGCGTCGGCCCGAGCAACGCCAAGACGATCTGCGACCATATCGCGGTGCTGCGGCCCGAGGCGTGGCTGATGATCGGGCATTGCGGCGGCCTTCGCCCCAGCCAGACGATCGGCGACTATGTCCTTGCTCACGCTTATTTGCGCGACGACCATGTCCTCGACGACGTGCTGCCGCCGGAAATCCCGATCCCCGCCATCGCCGAAGTGCAGACGGCCCTGTTCGAAGCCGCAGTGATGGTCACCGGCGAGGACGAGGACAGCGTCAAGAAGCGGCTGCGAACCGGCACCGTCGTCACTACCGACGATCGCAACTGGGAGCTGCGCTATACCTTGTCGGCGTTGCGCTTCAACCAGAGCCGGGCGGTCGGGATCGACATGGAATCGGCGACGGTCGCCGCCCAGGGCTACCGCTTCCGGGTGCCCTACGGCACGCTTCTTTGCGTATCCGACAAGCCGCTTCATGGCGAGCTTAAGCTGCCCGGCCAGGCCAACGCCTTTTACGAGCGGGCAATCAGCCAGCACTTGCGCATCGGCATCGAGACGCTGCAGCTGTTAAAACGAGAGGGCGATGCCCTGCACAGCCGCAAGCTGCGCAGCTTCGACGAGCCGCCGCTGCGCTAAGTTCCGGGCGTCCGGTTTTCGATCCGGTCAGGCTTCGGCACGCCACCCCCCGCCTTCAGCCAGGCTTCGGTGGCGTCTAGATCTAGGATGTTCGGGTCGAACAAATCTTTTCCCTGGTTGAGGACCGTGTAATTGTCTCCTCCGGTGCTCAGGAAGTTGACCACCGTCACCCTGTAGTTCCGCGCCGGCTGGATCGGCTTGCCGTCCAACGTCATCGCCACGATCCGCTGGCCCGCCGCCCGTGACAGGTCATAAGCGAAGGCAAAGCCCTCGCTGGGCAGCAGGATGTTCGGGTGGGCGGCGGTATTGGCGCCGCTGTCGAACTGCTGCTCGAGAAGCGCCTTCAATTGCGCGCCCGTCAGCGTTTTCAGGACCAGCTGATTGCCAAATGGCTGCATCGCGAACAATTGACCGAAGGTGACGCTGCCATCCGGCGCCGGCACGATCGACGCGCGCACGCCGCCGCTGTTGGTGAAGGCGATTTGCGCGCCAAAATGCTTGGTCGCGGCCAATTGCGCGTCGGCGATGAAATCGCCGGCGATCAGCTCGCCTGCCTGGGTCGTATCCTTCGTCAGCGGCGCAGACAGCTTGCCGACAACCCGGCCCGCGATCGGCGCCGCGGCGGCGACGTAGCGGCTGACCAGAGCGGCGGTCGGCGGATCCTTCGGGAAGACGGTGAAAATGGGCTGGACGGGCACGGGACCGGCAGCCCCGGTGAAGCCCTCGCCCTGCACAATGATGTTATCCGCCTTGTGCGCAAGCACGCCGCCCTGCGGTGCGATCTTCAGGCGGATATAGGTGATCAAGGTGCCGTAGGATCCGGCGCTGGTCAGCAGCAGCGGCTTTGCGCCTGCGCGAGGAAGCTCGCAGATATAGGCCCTATGCGTGTGACCTGAGATGACGAGGTCAATCGCCGGATCGAGTCTGGCGAGGATCGGCATGATGTCTCCGCTCAGGTTTGGGCAGCTCTTGTCATTATAGCCGCCGCTGGTGCTGCCGCCTTGATGGAGAAGGATGACAATGGCGTCCGCCCCGGCGAGCTTGAGCGCAGGCACCAGGGCGTTGACGGTGGCGGCTTCGTCGGCGAAGGTCAGGCCGGCCACTCCGGCGGGAGAGACGATCGTTCCCGTGTCCTTGAGGGTCATTCCGATAAAGCCGATCTGAACGTCGCCGAAATCCTTGATCGCCGTGCCGGGGAACAGGGTGCCTCCCTCCCGGGTCAGCACATTGGCGGCGAGGAATCTGAACTTCGCGCCGGTGAAGGGGTCGACGGCGCAGGGCTTGCGGTTAGTATATTTGGCGCAGCCGCCGTTCTGCATCCGCAGCAACTCGGCGCTGCCTTTGTCGAATTCATGATTGCCGACCGAATTATATTCGACTCCGACGAGGTCCATGGCGGCGATCGACGGCTCGTCGAGATAAAGCGAAGAGGCCAAGGGCGCGGCGCCAATGACGTCCCCCGCCGAAACGGTGACGCTGTGCGCCCGCCCCGCGCGCAAGGTCTTGGCGGCGCCGGCGAGATAAGCGACCCCGCCTGCCGGCACTTTGATCGTCGTCGGCGGCTTGCCCATTTGCGCGATGGGTGCCGGCGCCTCGATCGCGACTTTGGGCGGTTCGAGGTTGCCGTGAAAGTCGTTGATGGCGAGGATCTGGACATCGACCGGCGCCTGCGCGACCGGGCTCGCCGGAGGCGGCGTCGCCGTGCAGGCAGCCAGCAAGGCGAACGTCAGGACAGCGAGCTTACGCAGGATCATGGGGCGAATCCGGGACCAGGGTGATTGCTGCAGGACCGTAGGGCGGCATAAGGACAATTGCATGAACCAGGAAGAATTGATCGCCGCCGCCCGGCAAGCCGCGCTGAAGGCCTATGCGCCTTACTCCCATTTCTCGGTCGGCTGCGCGATCGAATCCCTTGATGGCGAGATCGTTACCAGCGCCAATATGGAGAATGCCTGCTACCGGCTTGGCCTATGCGCCGAACAAAGCGCGCTGTCGGCGGCACAACACGCTTTCGGCCTGGATAAGATCGTTCGAATAGCGGTCGCGGGTGGCGATGGTTCGGCGGATCACCTGACGGGCGACCTGGTCTGCATGCCATGCGGCGGCTGCCGGCAGGCGATCCTGGAGGCCGCCCAGCTCTCGGGGCGCGACATTGAGATCATTTGCGCTAACGGGGACGGCGACCGGCTCGAGCGCCATTCGATCTCCGCGCTCATCCCGCACGGCTTCGGCCCGGCGAACCTGAGCGACGCCGGCTGATCAGCCTATCGGCCGCACGCTAAGACCGCTGCGGTAGTTCATGACGACATTGGTCCGTGCGGGACCGTCAGGTACGGTGACTGCCGCCTGACCGAAACTCGGCCGTCCCATCAACGATAGTTTCGGATTGCGCGAGAAACCGCCGCCATCGTTCCAGTCCGACTTTTGATTGGCGTTGGCATCGTGTCGAACGACAAAGGCATATTGGCCGGGCCTTGGCAGCGGCACACAGATTTCGACCGAGCGGCGGCCATTGAGCGGGACGTCGACCCGGCGCAACCATTTGCCCTTGGCAAGAAAGCCGGCCGGCCCGTAAGCCTGCACACGAAGGGTTCCGGCGCCGCTTTTGAGTCCGGTCACGCTGACGGTCATGGTCGGCAGGGAGGGGTTGCCGCATGACTTGTCGTTCGGGCTCGTCTCGCGCGGATCGGCGCTCGCCGAAGCGGCGAGGACAAGCGCGGCCAGCCCAAGGAAAGGCAGCTTCGTCATGGGGTTGCGCTTAGAAATGCATCCCTGAACTGAAAATGAAACCGCCGTTTCACTACTTTAACTTAATTTCCCGCAGCCGCTCTTGAAGATAGTCGTGACTGCTGATCGGCGGCCATTTCGGCTGCTCGCCCGCCGGCACTGTCCCGGGCAGCGCTTCGATCATAAAGTCCGGGTGGAAGTGCAGGAAGAAGGGCATGGAATAGCGCGCATGACTTTTGCGCTCGGGCGCTGGGTTGACGACCCGATGCGAGGTCGAGCGCAGAACGCCGTTGGTCAGTCGCTGCAGCATGTCGCCAATGTTGACCACCAGCTCGCCAGGTTTCGGGCTGACCGGGATCCAGCGGCCGTCTTTGGTCAAGAGTTCTAGACCCGCTTCCTCGGCGCCAAGCAGCAAAGTGATGGTGTTGATGTCCTCATGCGCGCCGGCGCGGATGTGGCCGCCAGTATTCGCTTCCTGCGGAGGATAATGCAGCAATCTCAGGACGCTGTTGCCGTTCTCGACAGTCGCATCGAAATAGCGCGGATCGAGGCCGAGATAGCGGGCGATGGCCGAGAGGATCTTGAGGCCCGCTTCGTCGAAGGCGTCATATAGCTTCAGGAAAGTGTCCCTGAAGCCCGGGACCTCCTCCGGCCATACATTGTCGGCCATCAGCTCGCGGAAGCGGTGGCCGACGGGAAGTTCGCGCCCGACATGCCAGAATTCCTTGAGGTCGTGGGCGGTGGCGCCCTTGGCGGTCTCGATGCCGAACGGCGTATAGCCGCGCGCCCCGCCGCCGCCCGGAATGGCATATTTCCGTTTCACGTCGTCGGGCAGGGCGAAGAACTGCCTGGCCTTGGCCTCGGCGTCGTCGATCAGCTCTTGCGGGATGCCGTGGTCGGCGATGATGGCGAAGCCATATTCCTCGAAGCTCCGGCCCAGCTTGCCGGCAAAGGCCTCGGGGTCGCGGTCGGCCTCATGCAGGCTGACCGAAGCGATATGGTCGGCGGTAATCGTGCTCATGCCACCGATTTAAGCCGGAATCATCAATCCCGCCAGCGCAGCGCTCATCAAGTTCGCAAGCGAGCCGGCGAGCAAGGCACGCAGGCCGAGCTTGGCGATCATCGGCCGTTGGTTGGGCGCCAGCCCCCCGGTCACCGCCATCTGAATGGCGATCGAGCTGAAATTGGCGAAGCCGCACAGAGCGAAGGTGACAATAGCGCGGGTACGGTTGCTCAATGCCGCCGCGACGCCTTGGGCATTGCCTAGGTCGATGAAGGCGACGAATTCGTTCAAGACGATCTTGGTCCCGAACAGTCCTCCGGCGACTCCGGCCTCGTTCCACGGAATGCCGATCAGAAACATGATCGGCTGGAAAACGTAGCCGGCCAGTTGCTGGAAGCTGAGCTCGGGATGGCCGAACCAGCCGCCAATCCCGCCCAGGAGGCCATTGGCGAGCGCCACCAAAGCAACGAAGGCGAGCACCATTGCGCCAACTGCTACCGCCAGCTTGACGCCGGTCTGGGCCCCCTGGGCGGCAGCCATGATGATGTTGGCCGGCTTCTCGCCCGGTTCGAACGTCTCGGCGACATCGACCTGATCGTCGTCGCTGGCGCCGCCTTTCAGCGGCAGCTCGCCCGGCGGGGCGATGTCGTCGGGCATCAACATCTTGGCCATCAGCACGCCGCCCGGCGCCGACATGAAAGCGGCGGCGAGCAGGTAAGGGAGATACTCATTGCCGAGCAGGCTGGCATAAGCGGCGAGAATCGTGCCGGCGACGCCCGCCATGCCGACGGTCATCACCGTGAACAATTGCGCAGGGGTGAGGGCCGCGATGTAGGGCCGGATGGTAAGCGGCGATTCCGATTGGCCGACGAAGATATTGGCGGCCGCCGACAGCGATTCGACACGGCTGATGCCCGTCACCCAGCCGATCGCGCCCCCGATCCAGCGGACGATCCGCTGCATGATGCCGAGATGATAGAGGATGGCGATCAGCGAGGCGAAAAAGATGATCACCGGCAGGGCCGCGATCGCAAATGTGTGCGCGAGCGGGTTGCTGTCCGACGGGCCGAAGAGGAATTCGGTGCCCTTGCCGGCATAGCCAAGCAGGTTGGCGACACCATTCGACATCCCCTGGATCGCGGCTCTTCCCCACGGCGTGTAGATGACCAGCACCGCGATGCCCGCCTGCAGCGCGAAGGCCGCAGCGACGACGCGCAGCCGGATCGCTTTGCGATTGGCCGACAGCAGCCAGGCAATGCCGAGGATCGCGGCAATGCCGATCACACCGAACAACTGATTCATGGAACGCTGGCCCTCCCCGACCTACCAGGTGATGCCTTGGGTAGCGCCGGCGGCGGCCTCGTCCAGCAAATTAATAACCTCGTCGGGGGTGTCGCCGACGATCAGTTGCTTCAGGCGCGTTTCCGACAAGAAGCCGGAGGAGGACACATGCTCCATGAAGCCGACGAAGGGCGTCCAGAAATCTGCGACGTTCAACAAGGCGAACGGCTTGGCGTGGTAGCCGAGGGCGTTCCAGGTCCAGGCCTCGAACATCTCGTCCAGCGTGCCGATGCCGCCGGGCAGGCAGACGAAAGCGTCGCAAAGCTCAGTCATCTTCGCCTTGCGCTCATGCATGGTGGTGACTTCGTGCAGCTCCGTGAGGCCGCTGTGGGCGACTTCTTGGTCGACCAATGCCCGCGGAATGACGCCGTAGGTACGGCCGCCGTAGGCGATGACCGTGTCGGCGATGATCCCCATCAGCCCCAGCCGCCCGCCGCCATAGATCAGGTCGATGCCGCGCTCCGCCATCGTCCGGCCTAGCAGGCGCGCCGCTTCTTCGAAGCGCGGATCCGTTCCGCCCGCCGAGCCGCAGTAGACCGCGAGGCGTCTGATGTTCACAGCGTCACCAATGTCTTGAGGTCGGTCTCGGGTCGGGCGCCGAAATGCGAGATGATCTCGGCCGCCGCCGTCGCTCCAGTTTGCAGGCATTTGCGCAGGTCGTGACCGCGGCAGCGAGCGGTAAGGAAGCCGGCGGCGAACAGGTCGCCGGCGCCCGTGGTGTCGACAACCTGGGCAACCGGCGCGGCCGGAATCTCGACACCAGCACCGTCCTCGAGCCCTAGCGCACCATGGGCGCCGCGGGTGATCACCAAGGTCGAAACGCGCTCGGCAAGGATTGAAAGAGTTTCGCCAAGGTCGCGCGCACCGGTGAGAGCCTGGGCTTCGTGCTCGTTGGCGAACAGGAGGTCGATGCCGCCATCCTCAATCATTTTCAGGAAGCCTTCGCGCCGTCCGGGCATGCAGACACTTTCGGACAAGGTGAAAGCTACCTTGCGGCCCGCCATTCGGCCAATCTCGATCGCTCTGTACATGGCGCGGCGCGGCAGTTCCGGACCCCATAGATAGCCTTCGAGATAAAGGATCGCCGCCGAGGCGATCAGCTTTTCGTCGAGCATCTCGGGACGAAGTTGGTGCGATGCGCCGGGACAGGTGTTCATCGTCCGCTGCGCGTCGGGCGTGACCAGGATGAGGCAGCGTCCGGTCGGATGCTCACTGCCGCCGTTTAGCGGCGGCGTGTCGAACTGGACTCCAAGCGCGCGCATGTCGTGACGGAAAATTTCGCCCAGCTGGTCATCGGCAACCTGGCCGATGAAGGCGGCGCGACCACCCATGGCGGCGATCCCCGCCATGCTGTTGGCCGCCGATCCGCCGCTGGTTTCGCGGGCGTTGCCCATTGCCGCGTAGAGCCGGTCCGCGGCTTCGGCATCCAGCAGCTGCATCGACCCTTTGGGCAGGCCGTGCTCGACCAGGAAGGCGTCATCGCAGGTGGCGATGACGTCGACGATGGCATCGCCGATGGCGACAATGTCGAGGGATGGCTGGCTCACGGGCAAGCGCGCTAGCCGCCGCCGCCCCGAACGGTCAATAAAACCCTTGCCCGCCAAGGCGAACCCGTTACGCCCTCCCGTCCATGACCAACGATCGCATGGGCCCGAGCGCCTATCCCAAATCCCTGTTCACTTATTCGATCTTCTACGGCGGCATGGTCTGCATTGCCGGCGTGCTCGGAAACAAGCAGGTGGCGCTGGGACCGCTCGCGGTCGAAGCCGGCATCTTCGCCTTCCTGCTGCTCGTCATCACTTCGAGCTCGGTTGCCGAGCTGCATGGCCGGGAGACCGCCAGCCGGCTGGTCCTGACCGGCTTCATTCCGCTGATTGTCTCATTGCTGTTGAGCCGTCTCGTGATCGGCCTTCCTGCTTCGCCGCAAATGGAGCAGGAGCGGCTAGATTCATTCCAGTTGGTCATGGGGTCGACATGGCGAATCTGGCTCGGCGGGATCCTCGCTTACGGAATTTCGACCCTGCTGAACGTAACGATTTTCAGCCGTCTGAAGGCCAGCGAAGGAGGGCAGCTCCTGTGGTTGCGCTCGGCCGTGGCGAGCGTCCTCAGCCAAATTGTCGACACGCTGATTTTCATCACGGTGGCCTTTTATGGCGTGTTCCCGATCGGCGAGCTGATTCTCGGTCAGATGCTCGCCAAGGTCGTCCTCTCCATCGTCCTGGTGCCTCCACTGATTTATGTTTTCGTCGGGCTGGGCAGGCGGATGGATGGTTCCACTGGGCCCCTGAATGCCTGAAGTCATCCTGCACTAAGCCGCCGCGAGCCTCAACGGCTCGGGCACTTTGTGGCCTTCCGGCAACGCTCCAAAAATAACGTGGCGGGACCTGAACGGCTCGTCATTCAAGTGACGCAAACGCGCTATAGCTCGCAAGCCCGAATCGAATCCAATCCATATCATTCCGTTTACCCGTGGGGGGTTTTCACTGTGAAAAAGCTTATCCTTCTCTGCTCGACGGCGTTCGTCCTGCCGACCGCCGCATTTGCCCAATCGACCGGCACCCAAGAATTTGAAGCGGAAAAGATCGTCGTAACCGGGACTCGCGCCCAGGCGGTCGGCGGCGTCCAGGCGCCTGATACGTCAAAGGCCAAGGCGGTCCTGACCCAGGAATATATCGCCCGCCAGAACCCTGGCCAGACGATCCTCGACACCATTAACGCCGTGCCGGGCGTCAGCTTTCAGAACAATGACGCCTACGGCGGAGCGGGCGGCACGCTGACCATCCGCGGCTTTGACTCCACCCGCGTCAGCCTGACCATCGACGGCATCCAGCTCAACGATTCCGGCAACTACGCCATCTTCTCGGGCCAGCAACTCGACCCGGAGCTGATCGAGCAGGTCAACGTCAACCTCGGCACGACCGACGTGGACAGCCCGACCGCCTCGGCGGTCGGCGGCACCGTCAACCTGCGCATGCGCAACCCCGCGACCAAGTTCGGTGGTCGCGTTATCGGCTCGCTCGGCGAGGACGACTACCGGCGTATTTTCGCGGTGATCGACACCGGTGAGATCGGTCCCTGGGGAACGCGCGCGCTTTTCGCCGTGTCGAACCAGAAGAGCGACAACCCGTTCAACAATTATGGCGTGCTCGACAAGCAGCAGTACAATGCCAAAATCTACCAGCCGGTCGGCAGTAACGGCGACTTCGTCTCGATCGCGGGTCACTGGAACCAGCTGCGCAACAACTTCT
The DNA here is from genome assembly GCA_046734995.1 of Pseudomonadota bacterium. Lineage (GTDB taxonomy): Bacteria > Pseudomonadota > Alphaproteobacteria > Sphingomonadales > Sphingomonadaceae > Sphingomicrobium. The sequence continues at coordinate 3,604 of JBKPSK010000045.1, read as the reverse complement.
TCGGCTCGCTGCCGCTTCGCCAGGACCTGACGCGCGTCATCAACAATCCGCTCTTTGGCTCAGCACACCCCACCGAGCCGCGCTTCATCACCGTTCCGCGCATCGTCGGCCCGAACAGCCAGAACCGTTATCCTACAAATGGCGACGAGCGGTTCTACGACATCAATTATCCCTGCACGGTGGACACGCCTAGCAACGCTTCTGGTTCCACTGGCGCCGATGCTCCTAGCACGTCGTCGGGGCCCGGCGCTCCGGCCAATGATCCGAACGGCGACTTCGCCACCTGCGGAACCGAGTTCGACCGCCGCTATAACCCGGCAAATACCGGCAACCTTCGCGTTCAGTCGCGCTGGACGCTGACTGACAGCCTCGTCCTCACCGTCGACCCGAGCTACCAATATGTGAAAGCCAATGGTGGCGGCACGGTGACCGCGCGCGAGTTTGGCTTCGACATCAATCAAAACCCGCTCACGGGCACTCCTCCGGTCACGCCGACTCGTTCCAACTGCTCGACATCTCCCCCGAGCCCGAACGTCGTCTGCGTCCCTGGCTTCTTCGGTGGCAGCCCATTTTTCGGTGGCGTCGATCTCAACGGCGACGGCGACATTCGGGATCAAGTCACCGTCCTTTCGCCCAGCCAGACCCAGACCGACCGCTACGGCGTCATTGCTGGCCTGCGCTGGGTAATCAACGACAACCACCAGGCTCGCATCACCTACACGCTTGACGATGCGCACCATCGCCAGACCGGCGAAGTCGGCCTGCTGCAGGACAACGGAGAGCCGTTTGACGTCTTCCCGGTCAATGATCCGCTGCACTTCCAGTTTGGCGGCGCCAACGTGACGATGCAGAAGCGCGACCGCAAGTCGAAGGCGATCCTGAACCAGGTTTCGGCGGAATATCGCGGCGAGTTCGTCGACGATCGCCTGACGGTCAACGCCGGCGTCCGCCTGCCGTTCTTCAAGCGCGACCTGCAGAATTTCTGCTTTACGAGCTCGGCCGGCGGCTTCGTCGAATGCTCGGGCCAAAATGCGGCGCTCGATGCGATCATTGCGGCCAACAATCCCTATGTCGTGGATCCGGCTACCGGCCGGGTAATCAGCGGCTTTGCGCCGCCGGACCATCGAGTCCTCAAGTACGACGATGTCCTGCCGAACGTCGGCCTGATTTTCGACATCACGCAGCAGATCAGCGTCTTTGCGAATTATGCGAAGGGCATCTCGGTCCCCAGCACCGACAACCTCTACAATGCCTTCTTCTTCCCCGAGGGCTCGGACGCGGCCAAGCCGGATCCGGAAACGACCAACAGCTTCGACGGCGGCCTCCGCTATCGCAGCACCAAGGTCCAGGCACAGCTTGGCCTGTGGATGACCAAGTTCAAGAATCGCTCGGCCTCGGCGTTCGATCCTGAGCTCAATACCAGCGTCTTCCGCAACCTCGGCACCGTGGACAAATGGGGCATTGACGGCTCGGCGGCTTGGGCGCCGATCAAGCAACTGACGCTGCTTGCCTTCGGCTCCTGGATGGATTCGGAAATCAAGGACAACATCCAGATCGGCAGCTTTGGCACGGGAGCTAACCAGGTCACCGACTGCGATAGTATCCCGTCCGGTGCGACCGTGCAGGACGTCATTCGCAGCTGCGCGTTCACCGCGGGCAACCGCGAATCGGGCGCGCCGAAATATACCTATGGCTTCTCGGCACTGGGAACGCTTGGTCCGGTCGATCTTGGTGTTACCGCCAAGAAGACGGGCCCGCGCTTCATCTTCGACGACAACCGCGCCATGTTTGCCGGCGACATCGGTGTCACCACACCGACGACTGGCCGCCTGCAGCAGTTCGAGGTCTTCGGGGCGACCGCACCGGCCTATTGGCTGGTCAACCTCGATGCCCGCCTGAACATGAATTTCGTCGGCCTCAAGGAGACGTACTTCCAGCTCAACGTCTACAACCTGTTCGACAAATTCTATGTCGGCGGGTTCGGCGGCGGCCTGTCACAGTCGCTTTCTACCCGAACCTGCAACACCACGTCGTTCCCGGCGTGCGCGACGACCACGACCGTGCCGACCTGGGGCAACCCGCCGTTCGTATCGATCGGCGCTCCGCGGACCGTCTCCGGCTCGCTCAGCATTTCGTTCTAAGATCCGGCCCAACGCCGGTCGGATACGGCGCCGTCCCCCAAAGGGCGGCGCCGTTTCCATTTGTTGACGGTGGACGCCGCCGCTCCTAACTCAGGCCGCGGCGCCAGGCGGGTATGATGTAATGGTAGCCTGTCAGCTTCCCATGCTGAACGCGCGGGTTCGATTCCCGCTACCCGCTCCAACGCCGACATGCCGGGGGCATGTCGAAGCGTTGGAGCGCGCGAGCCAAGAGAGTTCCGACCGGAGCGCGCGAGCCAAGCCATCGTCGCGGCGGAAACAACCTCCAATTCGGACTAATGCTTAGGGCCGGCTTAGGGGCGCTCCCCGCATTCATTGTTCCGACCGGAGCTTTGCATGAATGCATTAACCCCATTGGTGGCGCTCGACGCCTGCGATCATGAGGGCGGCACGCAGAAGCGCGCCAGCGTGCGCAACAACATGTACGTCATGGCCGCGCTTTATTGCGGACTCGGCTCGGCTCCCGTCAGGATCCGCAACATGTCGCGCAACGGCGCGCTGATCGAATCCGCACTCCTGCCGCCGGAACAGTCGCCAATCCGTTTGAGCCGTGGAAGCCTGATTGTTTCCGGTTCAATCGTGTGGCGGCGAGACAATCGCGCAGGTCTCCAGTTCGATGCCGCCGTTGAAGTCGCTGATTGGTTGCCGAGCGGCAATCGACCCACTGGGCAACAGCGCGTCGATGAAATGATCCACGCATGCCGGACCGTCGCCGTTGATGATCGGGAGGCCATGCCGCCGACGATCGCCGTGGGCCAGATCGACACCATCGGGCAACTTCTCGATTGCAGGGACGCGCTCAATTCCGCCGCCGAGGAACTGGCGGCCAGCACGGCGATCGCCATGGCTTACCCGACTGCGCTTCAAAAGATCGACGTCGCTGCGCAGACGCTCGAGAAGCTGGCCTCGAGGCTGGCCGGAACGAGCTAAATGCCGCCTTCCACCGGCTCGTAACCCGCTGAGGTCAGCGCGCTTTCCAAATCGCCGGCGACCTTGCGAGCCAGCTCTTCTTGTTCCGAGCGAACGACGAAATTAGCCCCGACCCGCCCCTGCCGGAAGAAGGGATAGCTGCCGATGGCGACACCCTCGTTCGCCTGTTCCGCTTCGCGCAACAGGTCGGCGACCTCGCTTTCCGCTGCCCAGGCGCCGATCGTCACCGAAACCAACGGCTTGCCCCCTTCGAGCGTGCCGGTCAGCGCGTCGAGCATGCCGGCGCAAATATGCGGCACGCCGGCCAGGATGAAGATGTTGCCCAGCCTGATGCCCGGCGCGCCAGACAGATAATTGCGGATCAGCTCGGCGCCCTCCGGCACCCGCGCCATGCGCAGCCGCGCCTCGGTGACTCCCCCGCGCTTCTCGTAATAGGCTTCGAGCGCGGCCCGGGCCCTCGGGTGGACGACCACGTCGACGCCGAGCGCCGCGGCGATCGCGTCGACCGTTATGTC
>JBKPSK010000044.1:0-10994 GCA_046734995.1 Pseudomonadota bacterium | reverse complement strand
GTATGACGGTCTTCTCCTGCTTGGCCGGCAGCCCCATTATCCGCCCGGGCGATTTTCGGCGCTGGCCGGCTTCGTTGAACCCGGCGAAACGATCGAGGCCGCTGTCGCCCGTGAGCTCAAGGAAGAGGCGGGCATCGACGTCACGGACGTACGCTATGTCGCCAGCCAGCCCTGGCCCTTTCCCTCCTCGCTGATGATCGGCTGCCAGGCGCGGGCGCTCAGCGATGCGCTGACAGTTGATTTCACGGAGCTCGAGGATGCCCACTGGTTCTCCCGCGAGGAGGTGGCGGCAGCCCTTGCCGGCGAGGAAGACGCAAGCTTCCTGCCGCCGCCGCGCTTCGCCATTGCCCGTACCTTGCTGGAGGACTGGCTGGCCGCTTGATGAAGCGGCTGGCCGGCCCTAAAGGGGGCGCCAATCTCAATCCAACCGCCGGATTAAACCTTCATGAAAGATCGCCAGAACACCATCAACGGCTGGATTTTGTTTGCCGGCATCGTCGCTCTGGGCGGCACGATCGTCAGCGGCGAAGTGTTCAAGGCCGAGCGCCCTGAGGAGATGGGCTATCCGATCGAAGGCGTGGTCGAGGAAGGCGCCGGCGCCGCCGCGGCGGAGAAGCCGATCGAATTCTATCTGGCCTCGGCCGACCCGGCGAAGGGCGAGCAGGTCTTCAAGAAATGCGCCGCCTGCCACAATGCGGATAAGGGCGGCGCCAATGCGCTGGGCCCGAACCTTTGGGGCATTCCCGGCGAGCCGGTCGGCAAGGGCCACGGTTTTCCCTTCTCCGATGCTCTCGCGAGCAAAGGCGGCAGCTGGGACTGGCAGAATCTGAGCACGTGGCTGGCCAATCCCAAGAAGTTCGCTCCCGGTACCAAGATGACCTTTGCCGGCTTGTCGAAGCCGGAAGATCGCGCCAACGTCATTGCCTTCCTGAACGCGCATAGCGATGCGCCCAAGCCGATGCCGGCGGCCCCGGCCGAAACGGCCGAGGCGGGAAGCAAGGCCCCCGGCACCGATGCCGCTGCCGCCGAAAAGGAAGGCGTCCTGACCGAGCAGCAGGCGGTCAAGGGCGGCCAGAAGAATATCGGCGGCGAAGGCGCGCCGAAGCTGACCGGCACCGAGCCCACCGCCAAGAAGAAGAACTAGGGGTCGCGCGCGCCGCCCGGCGGTTAGTCGTTCTCGTAATAATTGACGACGAAATTCCAGGCTTCGTCGGCATCCTCGCAGAAGTGAAACAGGTCGAGGTCACCGGGCGAGATCACGCCCTCCTCGGCGAGGGCCTGGAAATCCACCACTCGCGTCCAGAACTCCTTGCCGAACAGCAGGATCGGCAGCGGCCGCACCTTGCCGGTCTGGATGAGCGTCAGCAGCTCGAAGAATTCGTCGAATGTGCCGAAGCCGCCGGGGAACACCGCGACCGCCCGCGCCCGCAGCAGGAAGTGCATCTTCCTCAGCGCAAAATAGTGGAACTGGAAGCTGAGGTCCGGGGTGACGTAGCGGTTGGGCAATTGCTCGTGCGGCAGGACGATGTTGAGGCCGATTGAATCGCAGCCTTCGTCCTGGGCCCCGCGGTTGGCCGCCTCCATCACCGACGGCCCGCCGCCCGAGCAGACGACGAAATGACGCTTGCCCTCCTCGTCGGATTCGCTGCGGCTGGCGTGGCGGGCAAGCTTTCGCGCCTCGTCATAGTAATGCGACTTGGCCTTCAGCCGCTCGGCGACCTTGCGCTGCCAGTCGGACTGGGCGCCGGCCACCAGCGAGTCCGCCTGCGACGGTTCCGGAATCCGGGCCGAGCCGTAGAAGACGAAGGTCGAGCCGATATTTGCTTCGTTCATCAGCAATTCGGGCTTCAGCAGCTCGAGCTGGAAACGCACCGGCCTGAGGTCAGGCCGCAGCAGGAAGTCGATGTCCTGGAAGGCGAGCTTATAGGCCTCGCTCTCGGTCTGCGGGCTCGAAGGGACATGCTTCGCCGACTGTGCGTCGAGCTTTGCTTCGGGGAAGATACGCTTGGGCGGGATATGATCGGCTGTCATCGGCTGACGGCCTTAGCCGACCATATGCAAAACCCCAATATGCTCAGGCAGCCGCCTCTTCGCGCCGCGCGCCCCAATCGATGCGGCGGGTGGCGTACATCACCCCGGCGAGCGCCGCGAAGAGCAGCAGCGAGCCGATGAGCAGCGAATATGCTTCGAGGCTCAAGAGGATGAACAGCACGGCATAGAGGCCGATTAGCAGGCCGCCGATGAAGGCCGCGCGTCGCCAGCTCTTGAGCACTGCCGCTGAGTAGGCCGTGTTCAGCCCCGCGATCGCCGCCGAGGCGAGCACATAGGCCGGCGTGAAGCCGATCACTTCGGCGAAGGCGAGCAGCAGGACGAAGAACAACACCAAAGCCGCGCCCATCAACAGATATTCGACCGCCGACACACGCACTCCGCCGATGACGTCGAACATCAGGAGCGCGAGGAAGGTGAAGCCGATGAACAGGAAGCCATATTTCGCCGCGCGGTTGACGCGCGAATAGAGGTCGACCGGCTGGATCAAGCTGATCTCTGCCGCCTGTGCCTGAACGCCGCGATCAGCACCCATGACTTCGCGGACAGCGGGCTCCATTGCATTGGGTGCGGGGACATCGCTGACGGCGCCGGCGTCGGCGGTCGAGACCAGGGCCCGCCCGAGCGCCAAATTGCCGATGCGGTAGGTCGCGGAAAAGCCTTTGTCCGTAATCTGCCGTTTGTCCGGCAGGAACGAGCCGCCGAAGCTGGGGTGCGGCCAGTTCGACGTCGCCGTCCAGCTTGTGTCGCCGGCCTGCGGCGCCAGGCTCAAAGCTCCGTTTCCCTTCACGTCAAAGGCGTAATCGACGACGATGTTGCCGCCGAACGCCAGGGGCAAGCCGTCAATGAAAGCGAAGAAGCCGCGCCCGCCGGTACTGCCGCCGCCGGGCTGCAGTCGGAGGGGCGCGTTTTGCACCTTCACCTTCGGATTGGCGCCGAGGCCGCGCGGGTCGCTCAATGAAAAGCGCAGCTCGGCGCGGTCGAGGCGAAGGTCGGCCATGGTGACGCCGAACCGCGCCAGGTCGGGCGGCATGGCGAAGCGGGCTTTGCCCTCGACCTTGGCGTCATAGATGACCGCCTCATAGATTGAACGCTTGCGGTGCTGCGACTGGATTTCGGTCTTCAGCACGATCGTCTCTGGCGCCAAGGTCAACTCGCGCACGACGTCGCGGCTGCGGGTGACCGACTGGCCGCGCTCAATCACCGTTTCGGTCGCGGAAGCCCGGTAGGGGATGACCAGCACCGGCCCGGCGATCGCCTGCGGATCGCCCCAGCCGGCGGTGATCGACGCCTGCGCCTGCTGCGACTGGCTCTGGCGGTCATAGACCAGGAACCAGACCATAAAGATCGGAATGGCGAGGGCCGCGGCAATGAGGATCGCGACTAGCAGCTTTATCGCCGGGGTGCGCTCGCCTGCAGGACGGAACATCAAGCCTCTCCTCGCCGCGCTTTAAACTCAGTTCATCGTAAGAAATGCACGGTTCGTCGTCAAGTTCCGCTGTTTCGTGACAAGATGAGCTGAGCGACGGCCGCTCCCAGGCCAGCGAAAATCAGAGCGAAACTACCATTGATCAATAAGGCGGCCACGAGCCACGGATCGTCAAGTGAGCCGCCTGCGCCAAATGAAGCAGCAACCCAGACAGCAACGGCAATCAGCGCCCCGAAAACCATAGCTGAAATGATCCGCCAGCGGCGAAAGTAGATTGCGCAGAAAGCGGCGACCGCGGCCAAGCAGTAGTTCAGCCAGAGCGCCGCTTCGCTCAATACACCCGCGCCTTGGGCTTGATGTAGTCGATCTCGTCGGTGAGCGTGAACTCGTGCACCGGGCGGTAATCGATCTTGACGCCGCCGCCATTGCCGCCCCAGCCGTCGAACCAGGCGAGCGTGTGCTTCATCCAGTTCTTGTCGTCGCGCTTGGGATAATCCTCATGCATGTGCGCGCCGCGGCTCTCCTTGCGGTTGGCGGCGCCGTGCATGGTGACCACCGCCTGGGCGAGGAGGTTGTCGAGCTCGAGCGTCTCGACCAGGTCCGTGTTCCAGATCAGGCTGCGGTCAGTGACGCCGACGTCGGCCATCTTCCGATAGACGGCATCGATCTTCGTCCTGCCTTCGTCCAGGGTCCGGTCGGTGCGGAACACGCCGCAGTCGGACTGCATCGTCCGCTGCATGTCCAGCCGGATTTCGGCGGTCGGGCTGCCGCCCTCGGCGTGGCGGAACCTGTCGAGCCGTGAAAGCGCCAAATCGGCGCCATCCTTGGGCAAATCGGCCTGTGCCGCGCCGGCTTCGAGCGTCTCGCCCAGGCGGTGCCCGGCGGCGCGGCCGAAAACGACCAGGTCGATGAGGCTGTTGGAGCCCAGCCTATTGGCGCCATGTACTGAAACACAGGCCGCTTCGCCCACCGCGAACAGGCCGGGGACGACGGCATCGGGCGTTCCGTCCTTCAAGGTCACGACCTCGCCATGATAGTTCGTCGGGATGCCGCCCATATTGTAATGGACAGTCGGCACCACCGGGATCGGCTGGCGCGTCAGGTCGACGTCGGCGAAAATCTTTGCCGTTTCGGTAATTCCGGGAAGGCGCTCGGCAAGGATCTTTGGATCGAGATGGTCGAGGTGGAGATGGATATGGTCCTTGCGCTCGCCGACGCCGCGGCCCTCGCGGATCTCCATCGCCATGGATCGTGAAACGACGTCTCGGCTGGCAAGGTCCTTGGCGTGGGGCGCGTAGCGCTCCATGAACCGCTCGCCTTCCGAGTTGGTCAAATAGCCGCCCTCGCCGCGCGCGCCCTCGGTGATCAGCACGCCGACGCCATAGACGCCGGTCGGGTGGAACTGGACGAACTCCATGTCCTGCAGCGGCAGGCCGGCGCGCAGTACCATGGCATTGCCGTCGCCGGTGCAGGTGTGGGCGCCGGTGCAGGAGAAATAGGTGCGGCCGTAGCCGCCGGTCGCCAGCACCACCGCCTGGGCGCGGAAGCGATGGATCGAGCCGTCGTCGAGGCACAGAGCGACGAGGCCGCGGCAAGCGCCGTTTTCCATGATCAGGTCGAGCGCGAAATATTCGATGAAGAAGTCGGCGTCATACTTCAGGCTCTGCTGGTAGAGCGTGTGCAGCATCGCATGGCCGGTGCGGTCGGCGGCGGCGCAGGTGCGCTGCGCGGCCGGGCCCTCGCCCATGTTCTGGGTCATGCCGCCGAAAGCGCGCTGGTAGATGCGGCCGTCGCTGGTCCGGCTGAACGGCAGTCCGGCATGCTCCAGTTCATAGACCGCCGCCGGCGCCTCGCGGCAGAGATATTCGATGGCGTCCTGGTCGCCGAGCCAGTCGGAGCCCTTGACCGTGTCGTACATGTGCCACTGCCACTGGTCCGGGCCCATGTTGCCGAGCGCGGCGGCAATGCCGCCCTGGGCCGCGACCGTGTGGCTGCGGGTCGGGAAGACCTTGGTGACGCAGGCGGTCTTCAATCCCTGCTCGGCCGCGCCCATGGTCGCGCGGAGGCCAGCACCGCCGGCGCCGACGACGACCACGTCGTAGCTGTGGTCGATGATCTTGTAGGCGCTGCTGGTCATGCCGCGGCTCCGAAAGCGACCTTGGCCAGGCTGAACAAAGCTAGCGCCGCGCCGCCGATTCCCGCGAACAGGATGAGGCCATTGAGGAAGACGTTGTTGCCGGCTTCATGGACGTAATCGTCGACGACCACCTTCAGCCCGTCAATGGCGTGCATGAAGGCAATGATGACGAATAGCGCCATCGGCACTGCTCCGCCCGCCGAGCGCAGCCATTCGGTCAGCGTCTTGAAGTCGAGTGCCGGTAGCATCAGCAGCGAGGCGACGAACCAGGTGCCGAGCAGCAGCATGGCGGCGCTGGTCAGCCGCTCGCGGATCCAGCGGCGGCCGCCATGCTGGGCGGAGCCGAGTCCGCGGACGTGGCCGAGCGGAGTCGACCTGCCTTCCGCGCTCATTGATTGACTCCCATGAGAAGAAACCAGGTGAGCGCGGTCAGGAACAGGGCTACGACCACGGTCAGCACCGCGAACAATCGGTTGATCCGAAGCTCAAAGCCGGCGCCGGTGTCCATCACCAAATGGCGGATGCCGGACAGCAAATGCTGCCAGAAGGCCCAGGTCAGGCCAACCAGCACGACCAGTCCGTACCAGCGCGAGGCGTGGAGCGTGAACGTCTGGTAGGCTTCCGGCCCGGCGGCGAGTGCCCACAGCCACCAGGTGAGGACGGCGAGGCCGACGACCGACAGTCCGCTGCCGGTGATGCGGTGGAGGATCGACACCAGCATGCCCGGCCCCCAGCGCCAGATGGTGAGATGCGGCGATAACGGCCGGTCGGGACTGCGGCTCATGTGGGTAATGGCTCCCCTTGGAATGGCCGTGCCCGATTAGGAGCCGAGCGCCGCACTGGCAAGTTTCCGCCGCTCCCTAACCGGGTCTTAACCATTCCCGCGTCATAGCCGAGCCGAGAACGGCGATTTTGCAGTCGAGGAATTTGAGAATGGCGAGCGTGCGGGGCAATTCGGGCGACACTTACGACCTGGCGCGGGGCCTGCGCCTTTACGAGGCGGACGGGCCCCTGGCGGAGCGCGCCGCCGCGCTCTGGCGTCATCTCGCCCCGGCCGAATTGGACCTCGCTCGCGAATTCTGGCGCCGCTACCGCCAGTCCGAGGAAGTGACCGACGCCATCTCCGACGAAAAAATCGAAGAGCTGGCGACCCGGATCCTGCCTTATTTGCGCGACAAGTTCGAGCGTATCGCCAGCCCGCAATGGGTGGCGACCGCCCGCTCCTACGTCGAAAAGTCGCTGGCCGCGCATGTTAGCCTGTCGACCCTGCTCGCCGGTATCGCCGCCGAGACCGAGACAGCCTTCGCTGCCCTGCGCGCATCGGTGGACGGGGAGGATCTCATCGGGTTCTGCCGAACGCTGAGCGATGTCGAGATGATGGAGATCGACGTCTTCGTCCATCATGCCATGGAAATCACCCGCGCCGAGGTCGATGCGCACCAGGCCCAGCAGGCGACCAATTTCAACCAGAAGGTGCTGGGCGTCGTCCAGCGCTGCACGGCCGAGAGTGAGCAATTGCGCGCCCAGGCGACGACGACTTCGTCAGCCGCCCGCGGCATGCTCGGCAAGACCAGCGAGGTGGCGGCTGCCGCCGAGCAATCCGCGACGGCGATGCGCGAGGCGGCGCAGACCGCCGCCGGCCTCATCCGCGCCATCGAAGACGCCCGTTCGGAAGTGGAAGTGGCGGCCGGCGTCGCCACCCGAGCCGGTGACCAGGCCGAAGCCGCCGTCAAGGTGTCGCAGGCGCTCTCGTCTCACGTCGAGGCGATCGAATCGATCCTCGGCCTGATCCGCGACATCGCCGGCCAGACCAATTTGCTCGCCCTGAACGCCACCATCGAGGCCGCCCGCGCCGGCGACGCAGGCCGTGGGTTTGCGGTCGTCGCTCAGGAAGTGAAGAGCCTTGCGTCGCAAACCGCCCGCGCCACCGACGACATCACCGCCAAGATCACCGCCATCCAGCAGGCGACCCGCGAGACCGTCGAAGCCAACGGCTCGATCAAGGACACGGTCGAGGAGGTCGAGACTTCGGCCGACCGCATCCGCCAGGCCATGGAGCTGCAGGCCCAGACCGTGACCATGATCACCGCCGCCGTCGACGAGACGGCACTTGCCGCCGACTCCATGTCCTCGACCATCGCCGCCATCCGCAGCGACACTGAAAACGTCGCCAAGGACATCGACAATGTCGAACAGGGCTTCGGCCGCTTTGCCGAGCAGATCGCCGATTTCCGCTCGGCGACCAGCGAGTTCGTATCGAAGTTCGCCGCGTAGGAGTCTCGAACGGGGGAATAGATGACCGCGCTGCAGCCACTGACGGACCAACAGGTGCAGAACCGATTGGACGCCTATAACCCGGGCGGCGCGCTCGAGCGCGACATCCGTGCCTTGTGGGAAGCGGCGGGCGACATCATCGAGGCCGAAGTCGCCGAGCAGTTCGGCGATGAGGCTGCCGCCAAGACACGCGGGCATTACAACTCGCGCGTCGATTCCAACTGGGTCCAGGCGGTCGCCGACTATGGCCGCCGCCTGTTCGCCGAGAAGAACTCGGTCCCCGCCTACATCGCCAGCCGCGACCAGCTGATCGGCCGGATCACCGCCCGCATGTTCGAGCGCTTCGCCGCCGAGCCGGATCGCCTGCTGGAGTGCACGCTCGCCTTTCAGCGTCTGACCGCTTACGAAACCGACATCATCCTCGCCCAGGTCGCCCTGCTCGAGGCCGACGAAGCAGCCGAGCATCGCGGCGAGCAGACCAAGGCCTTCGAGCGCAAGGTTACCGATCTGGTCGGCCAGGGCGTCAGCCAGTCCGAGATGTTGATCAAACGCACCAGCTCGACCGCAGCCTCGGCTCGCGGCATGCTCGGCAAGACCAGCGAAGTCGCCGCCGCCGCCGAGCAGTCGGCGAGCGCCATGCGCGAGGCGGCGCAGACCGCCGCCGGCCTGATCCGCGCCATCGAGGATGCGCGGAGCGAAGTGGAAGTAGCCGCCGGCGTCGCCACCCGAGCCGGCGACCAGGCCGAGGCCGCCGTGAAAGTCAGCCAGGCGCTGAGCTCACATGTTGAGGCGATCGAATCGATCCTCGGCCTGATTCGCGACATCGCCGGCCAGACCAATTTGCTGGCGCTCAATGCCACCATCGAGGCCGCGCGCGCCGGCGACGCCGGCCGCGGCTTCGCGGTTGTCGCCCAGGAGGTGAAGAGCCTCGCCGCGCAGACAGCGCGGGCCACCGACGACATCACGGCCAAGATCACGGCCATCCAGCAGGCGACGCGCGAGACGGTCGAGGCCAATGGCTCGATCATGGGCACGGTCGAAGAGGTCGAGGTGTCCGCCAACCGCATCCGGGAGGCGATGGAGCTGCAGGCCCAGACCGTCACCATGATCACCGCCGCCGTCGACGAGACCGCACTGGCCGCCGACTCGATGAGCTCGACCATCGCCGCCATCCGCACCGACACCGAAAATGTCGCCAAGGACATCGACAAAGTCGAACAGGGCTTCGGCGAGTTCGGCAAGCAGATGGCCGACTTCCGCGCCGCCGCCCACGACTTCGCCAGCCGCGTTGGCTGAGATCATCCTCCCCGAGAGTTCTCGGGGAGGGGGACCATTAACCGAAGAGTGAATGGTGGAGGGGTTCTAGGCGCTCAAAGAACCCCTCCACCATGTTTCACATGGTCCCCCTCCCCAGCAAATGCTGGGGAGGATATGGATGGCCAATGAACATCCTCCTCACCGGCGCCAGCCGCGGCATTGGCGCTGCCGCTTATGCTTTGCTCAAGACGCACGGCCATAATGTCCGCGGGCATTCGACCCAGGGCAGCGACGATCTGATCGCCGGAGACCTCGCCGACCCCTCAGCCCCACGCAAGCTCTGGGACACGGCGCTCGCCGAGCTCGACGGCCGGATCGACGTGCTCGTCAACAATGCCGGGATCTACGAAGCCGTCTCCGACAATGCGACGGACGACGAATGGCACGCGGCCTGGAACCGCACGCTGACCATCAACCTCCAAGCCGCGGCGGACCTTGCAAGGCTCGCCGTCTCGCATTTCCTCGACCTCGGGGCGCCCGGCCGCATCGTCAATGTCGCCAGCCGCGCAGCCTTCCGCGGCGATTCACCCCGGCACTGGCATTATGCCGCGTCCAAGTCGGCGATGATCGGCATGACCAGGACCATCGCCCGCGGTTATGCGGCCGATGGCATCCTCGCCTTCGCTGTCGCGCCGGGCTTCACCGTCTCGGAAATGACCGAGGAATATCTTGCGGGACGCGGCGGCGCCGCGATCGTCGCCGACATTCCATTGGGCCGCGTCACCACCACCGACGAGGTCGCCGAGGCCATCCGCTGGCTGGCCACCGAAGCCCCCGCCGCTTCCACCGGTTCGGTCGTGGATTTGAACGGCGCGAGCTATGTTCGCTAGCATCCTCCCCACGATTTCGTGGGGAGGGGGACCATCCGCAGGATGGTGGTGGGGTTCTAGGCCGCCGAGAGAACCCCTCCACCAGCTCCGCTGGTCCCCCTCCCCGGCAAATGCCGGGGAGGATGTGTCATGAGCTGGCGCGTCAGCCTCGACTGCACCCGCGCCGAGGCCGAGGCCCTGCCCGACGCGGGCGACCTGTTCCCGGACGTCGACAACCCACCGGTACTGGTCGCCGACGAGCCCGACGAAAAGCAGCCCGACCAATGGAAAATCCACGCTTATTTCGACCGCCAGCCCGGCTGGGAAGAGCTGAAGGCGCTCGAATCGCTCGCCGCCGACAGCGACCCGGTGATCGAGCGGCTCGACGCGTCGACTGACTGGGTGACCGTCAGCCAGGCCGGCCTCGACCCGATCCGCGCCGGCCGCTTCTTTGTCCACACCCCGCCGCATTATAAGGACCGTCCGGCCGAGGCGATCAGCTTCGAGATCGACGCCGGCCTCGCCTTCGGCACCGGCCAGCATGCGACCACCGCCGGCTGTTTGGCGGCGCTCGACAAGCTGGAACGCGAAGGCAAGAACTTCACCAACATCGCCGACATTGGCACTGGCACCGGCCTGCTCGCCTTCGCGGCGCTGGCGCTCTGGCCCGAGGCAAAAGCCATCGCCAGCGACATCGACCCCGTCGCCGTCGAGGTCAGCCGCGACAATGCGGCGATCAACGGGGTGAAGCTCGGCCACGGCGCCGGCGAGCTTCTGCTCGCGGTCGCCGACGGCATGGATTCCGCTTTGCTCACCGCCCGCGCCCCGTTCGACCTGCTCATCGCCAACATCCTCGCCGGCCCTTTGATCGAGCTGGCCCCGGACTTCGCCCGAGCGCTAGCGTCCGGCGGCACCATCATCCTCGCCGGCCTGCTCGATACGCAGGCGGATGGGGTGCTCGCCGCCTATGAAGCGCTAG
>JBKPSK010000043.1:0-8400 GCA_046734995.1 Pseudomonadota bacterium | reverse complement strand
GGGCAACCTATGCGGGCCCGCGCCGGACTCAAAGCTTTCAAATGGACATCAGAGCTTCGTCGGATCGCTCAGCGCCCGGATCACTCCGCGCAGCGCCTGGATTTCGCGGCTCGACCAGCCGGGTTTGGTGAGGATGGTGCGCAAAGTGTTGCGGGTCGCCTGGGTCCGCTCGGGCGGATGAAAATAGCCGACCGCATCCAGTGACTCGTCGAGCTGGCCGATCAGGCCTTCGAGCTCGGCGTGCGCCGCTTGCGGTTCGGGCTCGCGGGCGGTCGGCACCGCCAGCGTGTTATGCCTCGACCATTCGTAAGCGAGCAGGATCACGGCCTGAGCGAGGTTGAGCGAGCCGAAATCGGGATTGATCGGCACGGTGACGATGGCATTTGCCAATGCGACGTCCTCGGTCTCGAGGCCCGAGCGCTCCGGACCGAACAGGATCGCCGAACGCCCTGCGCTTCCGGCAATCGCCTGCGCCATTTCCTGCGGAGCAACGACCGGCAGGACGAGGTCACGGCGACGGACTGTCGAAGCGTAAACGGTCGCACAGTCGGCGATCGCGTCGGCGGTGGTTGCGAACAGCTGGGTCTGCTCGAGGACGATGTCAGCGCCACTCGCCGCCGGCCCGGCATCGGGATTAGGCCAGCCGTCGCGCGGGGCAACCAGCCGCAACTCGGTCAATCCGAAATTGAGCATTGCGCGCGCCGCCTTGCCGATGTTCTGGCCAAGCTGCGGGCGGACGAGGACAATGACGGGTCCGGATCCGCTCATAGCAGCTTGGGCGCTCCTTGCTGCGGGGCGCCTTCCTTTTCCACCCGCTCGGCGATCTCGGCGAAGTCACCCGGCTCGCTGAAGTCTTTGTAAATGCTCGCAAAGCGAATGTAAGCGACGTGATCGAGGGCTTTGAGCCCCGCCATCACGGCCTCGCCGATCTTTACCGAAGACACCTCGTCGCCCAGCGTTTCCATTTGCCGCTGCACGCCGCTGACGAGTTGGTCGATCTTGGCGGCGTCAATGTCTCGCTTGCGGCAGGCATGGCCGATGGCGCGCTCCAGCTTGGCGCGGTCGAACGGCTCGCGCTTGCCGTCCTTCTTGACGACCGTGAGGTCGCGCAGCTGCACCCGTTCGAACGTGGTAAAGCGCGCGCCGCAGCCTTCGCACTGCCGCCGACGGCGGATGGCCGCGCCATCTTCGGACGGGCGGCTGTCCTTCACTTGGCTGTCCTCATGCGCGCAGAAAGGGCAGCGCATGCCTAGCCTTGGTAGATCGGGAAGCGGTGGCAGAGCTCGCGAACGCGGCCGGAAACCGATTGCTCGATCTGTCCATCGCCAGCCTCGCCGTTCTTGCGAAGGCCGTCGACGACTTCGGCGATCATGCCGCCGATCTCACGGAACTCCGCCTCGCCAAAGCCGCGCGTCGTGCCGGCCGGGGTGCCGAGGCGGATACCCGAAGTAACGAACGGCTTTTCCGGGTCGAAAGGAATGCCGTTCTTGTTGCAGGTGATCGCGGCACGATCGAGCGCCTTTTCGGCATGCTTGCCCTTGGCCTGCTTCGGACGGAGATCGACCAGCATCAGATGGTTGTCAGTCCCGCCGGAGACGATGTCGAGGCCCGCCTCCTGGAGCGAGGCCGCCAGCGCGCGGGCGTTCGCGACGATGCTTGCTGCGTATGTCTTGAACTCGGGCTGCAGCGCCTCATGAAAGGCGACGGCCTTGGCTGCGATGACATGCATCAAAGGCCCACCCTGCAGGCCCGGGAAGACCGCCGAGTTCATTTTCTTGGCGATTTCCTCGTCATTGGCGAGGATTATGCCGCCGCGCGGCCCGCGCAGCGATTTATGCGTCGTCGTCGTCGTGACATGGGCATGCGGCACCGGGCTCGGATGCGCGCCGCCGGCGACGAGGCCAGCGAAATGCGCCATGTCGACCATCAGCCAGGCGCCGACCTCATCGGCAATCTCGCGGAACCGGGCAAAGTCCCAGATCCGGGAATAGGCTGTGCCGCCGGCGATGATCAGCTTTGGCCGTTCGTGCCGGGCGATGGCCGCGACCTCGTCCATGTCCAGCAGCTGGTCGTCGCGGCGGACCCCGTAAGCGACCGGGTGGAACCATTTGCCGGAAATGTTGACAGGGGAGCCGTGGGTCAAATGTCCGCCGGCATTAAGGTCGAGGCCCATGAACTTGTCGCCCGGCTGCAGCAAAGCGAGGAACACCGCCTGGTTCATTTGGCTGCCGCTGTTGGGCTGGACGTTGGCGAAGTTGGCGCCAAACAATTCCTTGGCCCGTTCGATGGCCAGCGTCTCGACGATGTCGACATATTCGCAGCCGCCGTAATAACGCTTGCCCGGATAACCTTCGGCATATTTGTTGGTGAGCACCGAGCCCTGGGCCTCGAGCACGGCCCTGGAGACGATGTTCTCTGAAGCGATCAACTCGATCTTCTCGCGCTGACGTCCCAGCTCCTGGCGGATCGCATCCTCGATCGCCGGGTCGACCTCGGAAAGGCCGCTGCTGAAGAAGCCGTGGGGAACGCGGTAGCTTTGGTTGGCCTCGAGGTCGGCGGCGGTGGCCATCAGTCGCTGTCCTGCAAAAGTTGGGAGAGTTGGTCGACCCGGCGCTGGTGGCGTCCCCCGGCGAAGTCGGTGCCAAGGAATGCGCTGACGCAGGCTCGCGCCATGTCGTGGCCGATCAGGCGCGCACCCATCGCCAGCACGTTGGCGTCATTATGCTCGCGCGCCAGCCGCGCCGACAGCGGATCGTCGACCCGGGCGCAGCGGCACTTGGGCTCGCGGTTGATGGCGATGGAGATGCCCAGGCCAGAGCCACAGACGGCGATACCGCGCTCAGCGCGGCCGGAAGCGATCTCTTCGGCCAGCCGCGCCCCGTATTGCGGGTAGTCCACGCTATCCGGGCCGTTGGTGCCGAGGTCGGTTACGTCGTGGCCCGTCTCGCGCAGCCAGGCCGCGAGCGCGTCCTTGAGCTCATATCCGGCATGGTCGGCGGCGAGGGCGATGCGCATGCGTGGTGACTAAGACAGTTGAGCGGGAATCGCCAGTGTCAGGCCGCCAGCTTCAGCTCCAGCCGGTCCCAGATCTCGACCAAAGCGCCGACCAGCTCGTCCATCATCGCTTCGCTGTGGAACGGGCCGGGCGTGAAGCGCAACCGCTCCGTGCCGCGCGGTACGGTCGGATAATTGATCGGCTGCACGTAGAGCCCGTACTCGGCCAGCAATATATCGCTGATGCTCTTCGCCTTAACCGGGCAGCCCACCGCCAAAGGCACGATGTGCGTCACCGACGGCATGACGGGCAGCCCGGCCGAAGCAAACCTGTCCTTCAGCGCAGTCGCGGCGGCCTGCTGCGCGGCACGCTCCTCGGCCGAACTCTTGAGGTGCCTGACGCTGGCCAGGGCGCCGGCAACGAGCACGGGCGACAGACTGGTGGTGAATATGAAGCCGGGGGCATAGCTGCGGATGCAGTCGATGATGTCGCTGGTCGCGGCCACATAGCCACCCATGACTCCGAACGCCTTGCCGAGCGTGCCCTCGATCAGGGTGACGCGGTGGGCGACGCCGTCGCGCTCAGAAATGCCGCCGCCTTTTGGACCGTACATGCCGACGGCATGGACTTCGTCGAGATAAGTCAGCGCGCCATAACGGTCGGCGAGGTCGCAGATGGCCGCGATCGGGGCGATGTCGCCGTCCATGGAATAGACGCTCTCGAAAGCGATCAGCTTGGGCGTTTCAGGGTCCTCGGCGGCAAGCAGCTCCTCGAGGTGCGCGAGGTCGTTGTGCCGGAACACGCGCTTTTCGCAGCCCGAGCTGCGGATGCCCGCGATCATCGAGGCATGGTTGAGCGCATCCGAAAAGATGATGCAGCCCGGCAACAGCTTGCCGAGCGTCGACAGCGCCGCTTCGTTCGACACGTAGCCCGAGGTGAAAAGCAGCGCTGCCTGCTTGCCGTGCAGTTCGGCAAGCTCGCGCTCGAGCTCGACATGATAATGGGTGTTGCCGCCGATGTTGCGCGTGCCGCCGGAGCCAGCGCCGACACCGTGCAGCGCCTCCTCCATGGCCGCCACCACGGCCGGGTGCTGGCCCATGCCGAGATAGTCGTTGGAACACCAGACCGTGATCGGCTTCGGGCCATTGTGGCCGGCAAAGCACTGGGCGTTGGGATATTGTCCTTTGGTGCGCAGGATATCGATGAACACGCGGTACCGGCCTTCCTGATGAAGGCGGTCAATCGCGGCCCTGAAGATGCGGTCGTAATCCACTGTTACTCTGAACGCTCCTGGCTTGGGCGAGCCTTTACCGCCCGCTGCATCCGAATGCCAATGCGAATGACTCGCAACAAAGCGTCACACGCAAGGCACGAATATGATGGTGATTAAAAACCACTGGCAAGCACTGGTCCAATCGCATAACAGTACTCCTGCGCAACAACAGGGACCGAAAGGGGCAACCGACCATGCGTAAATCCACATTGATGGCGCTTGCATTGGCTTCGACGACGCTTGTCGCCACGCCGGCGGCAGCGACGGCCGACAATGCCGGCTATGCGGGAATCGAGGCTGGCCTCTGGTTCCCCAAAGACACCGATTTCGACCTGACTGTCGACGATGGTTTCGACATCTACGATTATGACTTCGACGCCGAATATAAGATGGGCTTCGATGGCGACATCATCGGCGGCTACGATTTCGGCCAGTTCCGGGCAGAGCTCGAGCTTGCCTACAAATCGGCCTCAATCGATGCGATCGAGGTCGTCGATGTGACCGGGGATTCCGTCGATCTCGAACCGAGCGATGCCGACCTCAGCATCTGGTCGATCATGCTCAACGGGTTGTGGAACCCGGGAGTCGGCGACCGCTGGAATGCCTATATCGGCGGCGGCGTCGGCTACGCCTGGACCAAATTCGACGATGATGAGGATGACGCCAGCAGCAAGGACAGTGGCTTTGCCTGGCAGCTGATCGCCGGTTTTGGCTACAACATCAGCGACAATATCGAGCTGGGCCTGAAGTACCGCTATTTCCAGACCAAGTTCGACGCTCACGAGGAGACGGAATTCTTCGGCGCCGGCGACGGCGTCGTCGACTTCGACCTCGACGGCAAGATCCACTCGCACAGCATCCTGGCGAGCTTGATCTTCAGTTTCGGCTCGGCGCCACCGCCGCCACCACCACCACCGCCCCCGCCGCCTCCGCCGCCGCCTCCTCCGGCGACGCAGACCTGCCCGGACGGCTCGGTGATCCTGGCGACGGACGTCTGTCCGCCACCGCCTCCGCCACCGCCACCCCCGCCGGAACCAGAACGCGGCTAAGAGCGGCCACGCCTGAAACGGATCGGCCCGGGAGCAATCCCGGGCCGTTCTTTTTTGCGGCGCGCAAATCAGTCGGCGCTGTCGTCATGGTCCTTGCGTGTTGCGTCGGCAACTTCCTGGTCGAGCCCGCTCTTGTCGCTGAAGAAGGCGGCGGCGAACAGGCCGCAGCCGAGCAGCACCGAGAAAAAGACGCCGAGAACGGTCGCGATCACCAGGTGAACAGTCAGATCACCGTTTGCGTGGAGATAGGCGAGCGCCGCCGCCACCATCAGCACGGCCGCCAGCACGATCCATTTCATGATCCGCCGGAATTCGGCGAGCGCCTTCTCCCTTTGCCCTCTGCGCTTCATGGGCTTCCTCCAGTCAGTATGCGCGGCGCTGAGCGGCGATCAGCATGCGCAGCAGCATCGCCACCGGGCGGGGAACGCCGACCTTGCCCTCTAGCCACAGACTGACCGTCGAGCGGCTGACTCCGATCGCGTTGGCAAGGTCGCCCTGCGTCCGGTAGCCGAGGCTGCGCATCGCCGTCTTAAGCTCGTCGGGCGACATGGAAGCAAGACGCGGATCTGATATGGTCGTGCTCAAATCGCGTCGGCTCCCCGGTCGCCCGTGCGAATTCGGATCGCTTGCTCGATCGACGAAACGAAAATCTTGCCGTCACCGATGCGCCCGGTGCGGGCAGCCGCCTCGATCGCCTCGACGACGCGCTCAACCTGGTCGTCCTCGACCACAGCCTCGACCTTCACCTTGGGCAGGAAGTCGACGACATATTCGGCACCGCGATACAGCTCGGTGTGGCCCTTCTGCCGACCGAAACCCTTTACTTCGGTAACGGTTATGCCGCTGACACCAACGTCGTGCAGGGCATCCTTCACGTCGTCCAGCTTGAAGGGTTTGATGACCGCTTCGACCTTTTTCATGGCCGACCCCTTAGCCTTTGACACATGCATGCCGCAATTGGCGGGCAGGGGCCGACGGCCATGAAAGCCATCATTCTTTCCGCCGGCCAGGGTTCGCGCCTTGGCCATCTGGTCGACAATGGCCCCAAATGCCTGATCGACTTCAACGGTCGGACCTTGCTCGACCGTCAACTCGACACGCTCGAGGCGAACGGTGTGCACGAGGCCGTCGTCGTAACCGGATTCCATGACGAGCTCGTCGATGAGGCCGTAGCGCGGCGGAATAGGGGACCCAAGGTTCGCACGATCTTCAATCCCTTCTACAAGGTCGCCGATAACACTGGCTCCCTGTTCATGGCCCGCGACGAGCTGGCCGGCGACGTCCTCGTCTGGAACGGCGACACTTTGGTCAGCGACGCGCTGATGGCCAAGGTGGTCGCCAACGACCGGGCGGGCATTTGCGTCACCGTCGACCGCAAGGATTCCTACGACGAAGACGACATGAAAGTCGTCCGCGACGAGGCTGACGGGCGGTTGCGGGCGATCGGCAAGCGGATCGCGGAAGGCGTCAACGCCGAGTCCATCGGTCTGCTGGCATTCCGGGCCGGCGGCGCCGAACGCTTCCGCGAGGCCATCGACAAGGCGATGCGGACAAGCGAGGGGACCACCATCTGGTACCTGCGGGTCATCCACCATTTGGCCCAGGGCGGCGAGGTCTGGACACTCAACATCAGTGGCGAGGAATGGGGCGAAGTCGACTTCCCGGAGGATGTGGATCGCGCAGCAGTCCTGGTCAAAGGCTGGGACAAAGCTCGCGAGGCGAAGGCCGCCTAATAAGGCGGTTTATCCAGTCCCTTCGGGCTCTTCGTGAAAATCTCGCAGCCGTCCGTGGTGATGCCGATCGAATGTTCGAACTGGGCCGACAAGGAGCGGTCGCGGGTGACCGCCGTCCAGCCATCGTCGAGAAGCTTGCAGTCCGGCCTGCCGATGTTGATCATCGGTTCGATGGTAAAGAACATGCCCGGCTTTAGCTCCGGCCCGCTGCCCGGCCGCCCGGCGTGGACGACTTCCGGCGAATCGTGGAACATCCGCCCAAGGCCATGGCCGCAGAAATCGCGCACCACGCCGTAGCGATGCGCCTCGGCATGGCGCTGGATGGCGTAGCCGATGTCGCCAATGGTGTTGCCGGGCCTGGCCTGCTCGATGCCGAGCATCAGGCACTCGTAGGTGACATCGACGAGCTTGCGGGCCTTCAGCGGTACGTCACCGACGAAATACATGCGGCTGGTGTCGCCGTGCCAGCCGTCGAGGATCGGGGTCACGTCAATGTTGACGATGTCGCCGTCCTTCAGGACCTTGTCGCCCGGAATGCCGTGGCAGACGACATGGTTGATCGAGGTGCAGCAACTCTTGGTATAGCCGCGGTAGCCCAGCGTCGCGGGCAGCGACCCGCCTTCCAGCATCAGAGCATGGACAAGGTCGTCGATCTCGCCGGTGGTGACGCCGGGAACCACATGCGGCACCAGCGCGTCGAGGATTTCTGCAGCGAGACGTCCGGCGGCGCGCATGCCCGCAAAGCCTTCGGGGCCGTGCAGCTTGATGACGCCGTTACGGGCCTCGGTCCGGTCGTCCGGCGCGACGGTGATATATTCGGTCATGGGTTGCATATAGGGGGAACCGCGGGTTCCATAAACCCGTTCGGGCTGAGCTTGTCGATGCCCTGCACTTTTCAGATGGCCTATAAGAAGGGAAGGGCAGCCCTTCGACAGGCTCAGGGCGAGCGGAGTTGGGGTGACTAAAGATCGCGTGTGGACGGCCGGCTTGGTGGTCATCGGCGACGAGATTCTCTCGGGACGGACCCAGGATCGCAACATCGCCCAGATCGCCACCTGGCTGAATGTCCAGGGCATCCGCCTCTCCGAGGTGCGCGTCGTCCCCGACATCGAGGAGCGCATCATCGAGGCCGTGAACGCGTTGCGCGAGGCCTGTGATTATCTGTTCACTACCGGCGGCATCGGTCCGACGCACGACGACATCACCGTCGATTCCATTGCCGCCGCGCTGGGCGTGAAAGTCGTCGTCCAACCTGAGGCGCGCGCAATTCTCGAGCAATATTATGCTGATAAGGGCGGCATCACGGACGCGCGGCTGCGTATGGCGCGGGTGCCGGAGGGCGCCGAGCCT
>JBKPSK010000042.1:0-8314 GCA_046734995.1 Pseudomonadota bacterium | reverse complement strand
GTGCAGGGTGGCGACCTGGTTCTCATTCGCCGGCGGCGCCGACGGGTCAAGTCCGGCCAGGCCCTCCACAAGCGCCAAGGCCTGACGCAGCCCGGCCAGGCGGGCAATCGCCTCGCTATACGGCGCCTGGAGCTCTTGCGCTCCCGAATCGGGGACGAAATGAATCATCCAAACTGTTTCTCACAGCCGGGCTAATGAAAAATGAATCGGCAGTTAGCTATGCGGCGGCGTTGGTCTCGATGTCGCGCAGGATCCAGCCTCGCTGCGGAATGGTCTCGATGAATTCCGCCCCGCCAGATGCAGAGCGCAATTTCTTCCGCAGCTTCGAGATGAAGACGTCGATGATCTTCGGCTGTGGCTGGTCGTCGGCGCGGCGATAGAGGTGCTTTAGAAGCATCGTCCGGGTGACGACATTGTTGCGCGCAAAGGCGAGCAGCTCAAGCACGCGATATTCCATCTCGGTAATGCCGATCGGGTGGCCGTCGATGCGGATCAGCCGTTGCTGCTGGTCGACCGACAGGCGGCCGCCGCACAATGTCTCGGGCATGGCGCTGCCGCTTGCCTTCAAGGACGCAAGCAGCCGCGAGGCGGCTTCTTCGCTGTCCTCGGCCGACATGCCGCTGGCCGGCGCGCCCAGCAAAGCCTGCTGGATCTCGCCGAACGAGCGGTGCGCGTCCTCGACTATTCTCATTCCTTCCTCGAAGCGCTTGCGGGCGCGGTCGAGGATCGATTCCAGCTCAGCGAGCCGGGCGGATAGGGATTCGGCTGTCATGTCTTCCTTTATTCCCCCCGACGTCTCTTATTGCGGTGACTGTGCGGACGCGGTCTGGGTGTCGCCTTCCGGCGCATTGATGATGGTGACGGTCGTCTGGCCCTTGTCGACGACGCGCGTGTCGGGATCGCCAACCACCGAGCGGGCGCCGAGCGCCGCCCGGTCGCGGCCGGCGCTCTCAAGCAGGCTGGTCTCGGTCTGGCTGCGCGGGGACGGGCCGCCGAACAGCGCTTCAATTGCCTGCGCCTGAGCGCTCTCGGCGGTCGAGCTGATCGTGCCGGCGACGGGCGGGGTCAGCGAATAATCGGGCGGGATCACCAAGGGCGCGTTGCGGGCAACCGCAAACTCGTCAAGCGACTTTTGCTTGCTGCCAAAGATGCTGCTGCATCCGCCAAGGGCCAAAGCGGGCAGGAGGATGAGGACGGGCAGGGCCTTACGCATGATCGATAGTCTCCTCGGGCGCCTTTGGCCTGGCCAAGAAAGCGCGAAGCAACAGAATGACGACGCCGATGCTAATCGCCGCGTCGGCGACATTAAAGACTAAAAAGGGACGGAAGTCCCCAAAATGCAAGTCGCAGAAGTCGATCACATAGCCGAACCGCACCCGATCGAGGATATTCCCCAGAGCTCCGCCCAGCACCATCCCCAGCGCGACCTGGTCCCCGCGTTTGTGCTCATGGGTGATCCACCAGGCGATTCCGCCCGCGATGGCGGCGGTCATGCCGACCAAAAGCCAGCGGCCTGTTTCCCCAGAAGCGGTCAGCAGTCCCAGTGAAATGCCGCGGTTCTCGGTCCAGGTGAGGTTGAAGATCGGCAGGACGAAGATCTGGCGCACGGCCTGCAGCTGCAGCGGGCCGGTGACCAGCCATTTGCTGAGCTGATCGGCGACGAAGATGAACGCGGCGGCGGACAGCGCCCAGCTGCGGCTCCTCACGCCACCACCCCGGCGCACCGCGCGCAGAGCTCGCCGTCGCTCTCGACTTCGGGCAAATGCCGCCAACAGCGGCCGCATTTGTGGTTGGCGGTCTTGACGACCGACAGGCTGTCGCCGTGGCGGACGGTCGAGGTGATGAACAGTTCGGCGAGGAAGGCTGCGTCGGCGGTGGAGGGAGCGGTGACTTCCGCCTCCAGGCTTGAACCGACGATCTTGTCGCGGCGCAAAGGCTCGATCGCCTCGGTGACCTGGGTGCGCAGCGCGCGAAGCTCGGCCCAGGCGGCATCGTCGGCATCCACCTGCGGCAGCTCGGGCCATTCGAGCAGGTGCACGCTCTCCGCGTCCGGATAGCGGGTGGCCCAGACCTCCTCGGCAGTGAACACGAGCACCGGCGCCAGCCAGCGGATGAGCGCATGGAACAATGTGTCGAGCGTCGTCCGATAGGCGCGCCGCTTCGGATCCGAAGGCGCATCGCAATAGAGGCTATCCTTGCGGATATCGAAGAAGAAGGCCGACAGATCCTCGTTGCAGAAGTCGGTCAGGGCACGGACGTAGGTATTGAAGTCGAAATCGGCGACGGCCTGCTTGAGCTTGCCGCCCAGCTCCGAAGCGAGATGGAGCATGTAGCGCTCCAGCTCGGGATAAGACGCGACGTCGTCCAGCCGCTCCTCGTCCGTGAACCCGTCGAGCGCGCCGAGCAAATAGCGCAAGGTGTTGCGGAGCTTGCGATATTGGTCGGCGACGCCGGCGAGGATTTCCTTACCGATGCGATGGTCCTCGGTGAAGTCGACCGACAAGGCCCAGAGCCGCAGGATGTCGGCGCCATAATCGCGCATCAGGTCCAGCGGGCTGACGGTGTTGCCCAGGCTCTTGGACATTTTCATGCCCTTGGAATCCATGGTGAAGCCGTGCGTCAGGACGGCGTTGTACGGCGCGCGGCCGCGCGTGCCGCAGCTTTCCAGCAGCGAGGACTGGAACCAGCCGCGATGCTGGTCGGAGCCTTCCAAATAGAGGTCCGCGGGCCAGCGCTGCTCGGGCCAGTGGCCGCTTTCCAAGGTAAAGACATGGGTGCAGCCGCTGTCGAACCAGACGTCGAGGATGTCGGTGACCATCTCATAATCGTCGGGGTTGCGGTTGCCGAGGAATTGGGCGGCATTGTCGGCGTCCCAGGCGTCGACCCCAGCCTCACGGATGGCGGCGGCGATGCGCCCGTTCACCTCTTGGTCGACGAGCGGCCTGCCGGTCTTGCGATCGACGAACAAGGCGATCGGCACACCCCAGGCGCGCTGGCGGCTCAGCACCCAGTCAGGCCGCTCGGCGACCATCGAGCCCAGGCGGTTGCGGCCCTTCTCGGGCACAAAGCGTGTGTCGGCGATGGCCTGCATGGCGCGGCTGCGGAGCGTGGTGTCATCGCCGAGGTTCTTGTCCATGGCGACAAACCATTGCGGCGTGCAGCGGTAGATGACCTTGGCTTTGGACCGCCATGAATGCGGGTAGCTGTGGCGGTAGTCGTCGGACGCCGCCAATAATGCACCGGCGTCGCGCAAATCGTTGCAGATCGGCCCTTCGGGCGCGTTGAACTTGGCGTTGATGACCGACCCCTGGCCGCCGAGCCACGGCCAGTCCTCGCGATACTTTCCGTCCGCCTCGACCGCGAAGACCGGGTCGATGCCGTGGGCCTTGCACAGCTCGAAATCATCCTCGCCATGGTCGGGCGACATATGGACCAGGCCGGTGCCGCTGTCGGTGGTGACGAACTCGCCGGGCAGGAAGGGGCGGGGCCGCGCGAAGAAACCGCCGAGTTGGTGCATTGGGTGGCGGGCGATGGTGCCGGCGAGTTCCGCGCCCTTCAAATGCCTGACCGGCTGGAGGTGGACGAGAGCGCTTCGTTCCTTGAAGGCGCCGACAAGCGGCTCGGCGACAAGGGCGTGCGATCCTTCACCAGAGAGCAGGACGTACTCAATATCCGGATTGTAGGCGATGCCCTGGTTGACCGGGATCGTCCAGGGCGTCGTCGTCCAGACCACCGCATGGGCGCCGACCAGCTCGGGGATGGGGCTTTCGACGATCTCGAAACCGACATCTATCTGGGTCGAGACGATGTCCTCATATTCTATCTCGGCCTCGGCCAGCGCGGTCTTCTCGACGGGCGACCACATCACCGGCTTGGCGCCGCGGTAGAGCTGGCCGGTCTCGGCGAACTTGAACAGTTCGGAAACGATGGTCGCCTCCGCCTCATAGTTCATGGTGAGGTAAGGCTTGTCCCAATTGGCGCTGATGCCGAGCCGCTTCAATTGCTCGCGCTGCACGTCGACCCAGTGCTGGGCGTAAGCGCGGCACTCGGCCCGGAATTCCTTGACCGGCACCTCGTCCTTGTTGAGCTTCTTCTTGCGGTACTGCTCCTCGACCTTCCACTCGATCGGCAGGCCGTGGCAGTCCCAGCCGGGCACGTAGGGCGCGTCCTTGCCCAGCAGGGTCTGGGTGCGGACCACCATGTCCTTGAGAATGTGGTTGAGCGCATGGCCGATGTGGATGTCGCCGTTGGCGTAGGGCGGACCGTCATGGAAGATGAACTTGTCGCGGCCTTCGCGGTTGGCGCGGATCTGTCCGTACAGGTCCGCTTCCTGCCAGCGCGCCAGGATCGCCGGCTCCTTCTGCGGCAGGCCGGCCTTCATCGGGAAGTCGGTGCGCGGAAGAAAGACGGTCGAGCGGTAGTCGGGTTTTTCGGGGGCGTCGGACATTTCGCGCGGCATTAGCGGGTGCAGCAAATGTTGCAAACTCTTAGCCCCTCCCCCTTGATGGGGAGGGGCTGGGGCGGGGTGGTGTTCGAGTGGCGCAGAGAGCGTGGAGGCGTAACCGCCACCCAACCCTCCCCCATCGAAGGGAGAGGGCTTTATGGTTTCAGCAACTCCCGCGCCTGTTCCGCGTCCTTCGCCATCTGGCTCATCAGCGCGTCCAAGTCCTCGAACTTGGCCTCGGGCCGCAGGTAATGGTGCAGCATGACCTCGATGGTGCGGCCGTAGAGGTCGCCTTCGAATTCGAACAGGTTCGCCTCCAGCAACTCCTCGGGCGGGTTGAACATCGGCCGGATGCCGAACGAAGCGACCCCGTCATGCTCGCTGCCGTCGTCAAGGCGCACGCGCACCGCATAGATGCCGTAGGCGGGGCGCAAGTACTTGCCGAGGCGCATATTGGCGGTCGGCCAGCCAAGGTCATGGCCGCGCCCGTCGCCGCGCTCGACCTCCGCCTCGACCGCGAATGGCCGGGTGAGCAGGCGCGTCGCTGCGCCGGGATCGGCGGCCTGGAGAAGCTCGCGGATGCGGCCCGAGGAGACGCGCTCGTGATCGATCCGGACCGCCGCCACTGTCTCGGCGGCGATGCCGTTCGCTTTTCCAAGCGCGCGCAGCACTTCGGCGTTGCCGGCGCGGCCCTTGCCGAAGGTGAAGTCCTCGCCGGTGACAACCGCCGCCGCGCCGATCTGCTTTGCCAGAATGCCGCCGACGAAGTCCTCGGCGGTGGTGGACGCGAGCTTGCCGTCGAACTGGAAGACCAGCATGGCGTCGGCGCCCGCATGAGCGAACAAACTCTCGCGCTGGTTGAGGCTGGTCAGCCGGAACGGCGGGGCGTCGGGCCTGAAATGGCGGACGGGGTGCGGGTCGAAGGTGGCAACGATCACCGGCCGCCGCTCGTGCGCGCCGCGCTGCACGGCCCGCCCGACCACCGCCTGGTGGCCCAAATGGAAACCGTCGAAATTGCCGAGCGCCAGGACGGCGCCGCGAAAGGCCTCGGGGATGGGCTGGTCGAGGGTTAAGCGCTGCATCGATATCGCGCTTAGCGAACGGCTTGCCGCTTGCAAATGCCGGCATCTTGACTCGGCCGGGCGCGAATCCTACATGGCCCTCATCCCGTTCCACCGGTCTACCGGCGGCGCATTCGTGCGCGCGTCGGTTTTATCTTTGGAAGGTTCCCATCAAAGTGGTACTTTGATGGGGTCCCAGGCGGGCCAACAGCTGAGAGATAGGGCGCCACTCAGGGCCCTGTGGAGCTTAGGAGCGAGTATTTAATGGCACGTATTGCCGGGGTAAACATCCCCACCAACAAGCGCGTCGAGATCGCGCTGACCTACATCCACGGCATTGGGCGGACCAAGGCCAGGGAGATTACCAAGAAGCTGAGCATTGGCCCTGAGCGCCGGGTCCAGGACCTGACCGACCAGGAAGTGCTGCAGATCCGCGAGACGATCGACGCCGATCATTCGGTCGAGGGCGACCTTCGCCGCGAGACGGCGATGAACATCAAGCGGCTGATGGACCTGGCCTGCTACCGCGGGCTCAGGCATCGCAAGGGCCTGCCGGTCCGCGGCCAGCGCACGCATACCAATGCGCGCACTCGCAAGGGCAAGGCCAAGCCGATCGCGGGCAAGAAGAAGTAAGCCTTCTGCCAGCCGCTCACGCAGCTTCGAATTTGTAGGAAACATTCAATGGCTCAAGCACCACAGCGCCTTCGGCGCCGCGAGCGCAAGAACATCACGGCGGGCGTCGCCCACGTGAATGCGTCGTTCAACAATACGATGATCACCATCACCGACGCGCAGGGCAATGCGATCGCCTGGTCGTCGGCCGGCATGATGGGTTTCAAGGGCAGCCGCAAGTCGACTCCCTACGCCGCCCAGGTCGCCGCCGAGGACGCCGGGCGCAAGGCCGCCGAGCATGGCGTCCGCACGCTCGAAGTCGAGGTCAAGGGCCCGGGATCGGGGCGCGAAAGCGCGCTACGGGCGCTGCAGGCGGTCGGCTTCCAGATTACCTCGATCCGCGACGTGACGCCAATCCCGCACAATGGCGTCCGCCCGTCGAAGCGCCGCCGAGTTTAGTTCCTTCGGTTTGCGGGAGTTCCCGCCAAACTCGATGGAACAAATGCTGATTTAACAAGAGGTTGGATCAACCTCGCACTGCCAAGGAATGAAAATGGCCGTCAACGCAAAGAACTGGCAGGAACTCAAGAAGCCGAATGCGCTGGAGCGCAAGACCGGCGCCGGCGACACCCGCCGCAAGGCCGTGTTCGTCGCCGAGCCCTTGGAGCGCGGCTTCGGCATGACGCTCGGCAACTCCCTGCGCCGCGTGCTCCTCTCCTCGCTCCAAGGCGCCGCCGTCACTTCGATCAAGATCGAGGGCGTGCTGCACGAGTTCTCTAGCCTCGCGGGCGTTCGCGAGGACGTCACCGATATCGTGCTCAACGTGAAGCAGATCGCGCTCAGGATGGAAGGCGAGGGCCCCAAGCGTCTGCAGCTTTCCGCCACCGGCCCGGGCGAAGTCACCGCCGGCCAGATCGCGACGTCGGGCGACATCGAGGTCACCAACCCCGAGCTCGTCATCTGCCACCTCGACCAGGGCGCGACGCTCAACATGGAGCTGACCGCCGACATCGGGAAGGGCTATGTGCCGAGCCAGGCCAACCGTCCGGCCGATGCGCCGATCGGCCTGATCCCGGTCGATGCGCTGTACAGCCCGGTCCGCCAGGTCGCCTACAAGGTGGAGAACACTCGCGTCGGCCAGGAGCTGGACTATGACAAGCTCAATCTGACCATCGAGACCGACGGCACGGTGACGCCCGAGGACGCGCTCGCTTATGCCGCACGGATCCTGCAAGACCAGCTGCAGCTGTTCGTCCACTTCGACGAGAGCCAGATCCGCGCCGCCCCGGCGATGATCGGCGCTCCGTCGGCAGCCTCGCCCATCGAAGCCCAGGCCGACACCAACCAGCTCAATCGCTACCTTTTGAAGAAGGTCGACGAGCTCGAATTGTCGGTCCGCTCGGCGAACTGCTTGAAAAACGACAACATCATCTACATCGGCGACCTGGTCCAGAAAACCGAGGCCGAGATGCTCCGCACGCCGAACTTCGGCCGCAAGAGCCTGAACGAGATCAAGGAAGTCCTTGCCTCGATGGGCCTTCGCCTCGGCATGGACATCCCCGGCTGGCCGCCGGAGAATATCGAGGAAATGGCCAAGAAGCTGGAGCAGGAATTGCTGGGTTAAGCCGACTTCTTGGGTTCAAGCCTTTGAGGGCCGTCCCGCAAGGGGCGGCCCTCTTGTTTGGTAAGGCATGCCGCACAATTTTTTGCGGCCACGCTCTCGATTTGTTTACTATGCGTTTAACTCTTTGACTCCCAGCACAATTAGCCGCAGCATGTATGTGCCGAATCGTAATTTCGCCAGTGGATCTGGCGGAGGCCGGGTGAATGGCGGATTTGGTAGTTCCACGTAAGGGTCAGGTGGTTGAGGGCGGTCTTGTGGGGCCGTCGCTCCCTGCTTTCCTAAAGCCGACGAGGGAGATCGATCTGCGACCGGCACTATTGCCGAGGATCGCGCGAGGCTTCTCCGAATTCCTGGGAGTTTCCGGGGCCCAGACTAGCGGCAAGCTCGCTCGTCCCTTCTTCCTGGAACAGCAGCAGCAAAGCAACTGGTGCTGGGCGAGCGTTGGGGTCGCTCTGCACAGGTTCTCCAAGAATGCGGCGTTGACCCAGTGCGAGCTGGTGCAAAGAACGCGGCGGCTGACCGGAGTGAGCTGCTGCGCCACGCCCGGTCACGCGCAGTGCAACGTGACCGAAA
>JBKPSK010000041.1:0-4495 GCA_046734995.1 Pseudomonadota bacterium | reverse complement strand
GCCGCCTGCTTGGCTTCATCCTTGGCGGCGCCGGCCTGCACCAGCAATGCGGCAAGGTCGCCGTCCTGCGGGAAGGGAAGGGTGATCTCGAACAAGGCATCGCCCGGCGCCGGCAACTCCGGCGCGGCAGACGCCGTCTGCAACGGGGGGAGAAGGCGCAGAGCGTCGTCATGCCGGGTGGCCGCCGAGGCGGTGGGCATGCGCGGCGGCGCGATCTGCATGCCCAGGAAAATCAGCGCCAGGATGAGGCCGCCATAGGTCGCGGCTCGCCGACGGGCAGCGCCCGCCCGGACACGCGACTCGCTCTTCCCCGAAACCCTCCGCACAACCGACGGAAATGTCACGGGTTTCTTTCAGCTTCAAGACTAAGAGATGATCGTCGGTCTCGCTATGGCCCCGACATGGTCTGTGCGATCGCTGTCCTCGACAATCCCCTGGATTGTCTCCGGGCAAAGCCTCGTGCTCAACCTGCCCCCAGCAGGTCTGTGCGCAAGGCTGGTGCCGGATGCAGGATTCGAACCCGCGACCTTCGGTTTACAAAACCGCTGCTCTACCAACTGAGCTAATCCGGCGCTCTTGGAGCCAATGCTTCAGATGATCCCGAACGTCCAGCCTTCGGTGCGGGCAAGGTCGTGCGTCAGGCCATCCGGCGCGAAAGCGCGCGGTTCGTTTTGGGCGAACGCACGCATGCCGGCGGCGGTGACCAAGGCGTCGGTCTGGTGGTCATCGGGCTCGAAGCGCAGCCGCATCGACGGACTGCCGAGCCCTCTCAGGGCCAGGTTGAGCTCGGCTCGGCTGCGCAGCTTCCTGCCGCTCATGCCGGCCATGCGCAGGTAGATGCGTGTGTAGATCTCAACGACCGCGCTGCCCCTGTCCGGGAGCGGGTCCATCGGCCAGATGGCGACTTTGCCATCGAGGCGATGGAGCAGCCGCATGCCGGAGAAGCTCGCCTTGGCGACCTGCGCCGCACCGATCGCGTCATAGGCGCTGGCACTCTTCCGTCCGCCTTGCGCATTGAGGCGGGCGTCGCACTGGCGGAAGCGGACGAAGGCGGCCTTCACGCCGTCGGCGATGCCGAAATAGAAATGGCGGCGGTGCGCCTGCTCGAGGAAGCTGGCGGCGCCCAAGTCCTCGTCGTCGCTCAACGCGTCGACATAGGCCCAGAATTCCCGCGCGGTCCCGGGCACATCAGGCTCGCCGGGCAGGTAGGCGCCGCGCTCGGCA
Organism: Pseudomonadota bacterium; assembly: GCA_046734995.1. Taxonomy (GTDB): domain Bacteria; phylum Pseudomonadota; class Alphaproteobacteria; order Sphingomonadales; family Sphingomonadaceae; genus Sphingomicrobium. The sequence goes on along the minus strand of JBKPSK010000041.1, from coordinate 3,271 downwards.
AAGGGCGGCGCGAAGCTGAAATCGAAGCCGAAAAGGATGGGCTCTTGCGCGGCGCGTACGAGGAGCCAGTCGAGAACCTCTTGCCGCGACCAGACGTGATCGGGACGGACGAGCCGTGTCGCACGGCCTTCACGGGATTCGGCGATGGCGATGCCCTTGTGGCGGCAGCCCTTGGCTCCCGACCAGTCGATTGCGACATAGCTTGAGAACCGGCTCACTTGTGCTTGCGCGGCCGCGGCGGCTTCTTGGCCGCCGCTTGGTCGCGGCCGCGTTCTATCACTGCCGCCACGCGTTCCGGATCGTTGCTCGCGAAACGGACCAATAGGCCGTCCCAGCCCTCGTAGTGCGGCGTCTGCCAATAGGTCTCCGGATCGGTTTCCATCAGCATCAGCTTGCTGTCCTGGTCGATGGCCAGCACGAAACTGTCGGGTTCTCGGCCGGTATAAAGGAAAGCTCGGCCGTTGGCCGCGACCTTGATGGCGGGCTTGCCCCAGCTGGTCGACAGCTCGGTCCCCGGCAAGGTCAGTGCAAAGGCGACGACCTCGTTCCAGCTTCCGAGTGGCGGCATCACACCAAAGGCGGCTGACTGTCGTCCTCGACTGCTGGCTGGCGCTTGATGCGCGGCGGCGGCGGGGGCGCCATCGGAATGCGGCCGCTTTGCCATTCGGCAAGGATCCGTGCCGCCGCGTCGCGCCCGCCAAGGCCGAAGGCGAGGGCCGTGGCGATTGCCGCGCTGCCGAGGATCAGCCCGAACGCCATCATCACGATCTGGTCGGCAAGGCCCATGAAGGTCAGGCCGATTGCCGTGAACAAGGCTATGATCGCATATTTGACGATGGTCTGGGCAAAGCCGGATTCGCCGGTCGAGCTGCCGACCAGGCCGGCAAGGATGCGGGCGAGGAACAGGCCGACGACGATGATGACGGTGCCGAAGATGACCTTGCCGCCAAGCTCGGTGATCTGGAACAGCAGAGCCGCGACGCTGTCGCCGCCAAGCTGTCGGGCCGCTTCGATGGCGGCGGCGAGCAGGATGGCGGTCATCGCGATGGCGCCGACCACTTTCGACGGGTTGGTGCTCGCCGGCATGACGCCGAGCGCATGGACGCTTCGGTCGAAGCCAAGGCTGGGCAATACGGTCTCCAGCATCGCCTTGACCCAGCGGCCGATGAGGAAGGCGATCGCCAGCCAGACGAGCGCGGCGAGCACTCGCGGAATGGCCAGAGCAATGCTCTGCAACATCGCCGTCGCGGGGCCGGAAATGGCTTCGATTTGAAGGATTTGCAGCGCCGCGATGGCGGCGAAGATGATGATGACCGCCGAGACGGTGACTCCGACTGCGCGGGCGATCGAGCTACGCGCCGGCGCGACGCCTTCTTGCGCGATTCCCGTCTCATCGACGGCGAGCGGCGCTTCGCCGATGCTGACCCCCGCGCGGCCGAGCAGCCGCTCGAGGTTGAGCGCGCCCAAAAAGGCCTCGACGACATGGCGGACGACCCGGGCAAGGATTAGGCCGGCGAAGAAGAACAAGCTGGCGCCGAGCAGGCGCGGCAGGAAGGCGAAGACTTCGTTGGTCAAATTGGTGACCGGGGTCAGCACGCCGGACAGGCCGAGCGGCTGAAGTGCCGCGATCAACCCGACCAGCCAGACGAGCCAGTAGGCGAGGCGCCCAAGCTCGGTGCCGATCGACTCGCCGCCGGCCTGGGGATGGCGCTTCAAGACCGGCATCCGGTCGATGCCGCGCGCCAGCGCCCATTGCACGGCCTTGGCGACGAAATGGGTGACGATAAGGATGAGGATCGCGAACAGGACGCGCGGTCCCCACAGGAACAATTGGTCGCGCCAGTATGCGGCCGGAGTTTCGGAACGGTACATGCCTATCCCCTATTCACCGTCGGTTGTTGGTGACTTCTCTCTCCGCTTTTCCGCCCAGAAGGCAAGGCGTTCGCGGACACGCGCCTCAAAGCCGCGGTCGGTCGGTTCGTAGAAAAGCTGCGGCTCCATGCCTTCGGGCCAATAGTCCTGGCCGGAAAAACCGCCTTCGGCATCATGGTCATAGGCATAGCCCTTGCCATAGCCGATATCCTTCATCAGCCGCGTTGGGGCATTGAGGATATGCGCCGGCGGCATGAGCGAGCCGGTTTCCGTCGCGCTCCGCCAGGCTCCTTTCTGCGCAACATAGGCCGCGTTCGATTTAGGCGCGACGGCTAGGTACAAACAGGCCTGGACGATCGCCAGCTCGCCTTCTGGCGAGCCGAGAAAGTCGTAGGCATCCTTGGCGGCGAGGCATTGGACCAATGCATTCGGGTCGGCGAGGCCGATGTCCTCCATCGCGGCGCGGGTTAGCCGGCGGAGGACGTAAAGCGGCTCCTCTCCCGCGGTCAGCATCCGCGCCATATAATAAAGCGACGCCTGCGGATCTGAGCCACGCAGGCTTTTGTGCAGGGCCGAGATGAGATTGTAATGGCCCTCGCGGTCCTTGTCGTAGACGGCCACGCGGCGCTGCAGGAAGCTGGCAAGGCCGGCAGGATCGAGTGGCGTGTCGAGCGCCACGTCGAACAGGGTCTCGGCCTGGTTCAACACGAAACGGCCGTCGCCATCGGCACTGGCGACCAGGGCATCGCGCGCCCCGGGCGTCAGCGGCAGCGGCCGGCCGACGAGCTCCTCGGCGCGCTCGAGCAATTTGCACAAGGCCTCGTGGTCGAGCCGGTGCAGGATGAGCACTTGGCAGCGCGACAGCAACGCCGCGTTCAGCTCGAAGCTCGGGTTCTCGGTGGTGGCGCCAACAAGGATGACGGTGCCGTCCTCGACATAGGGCAAGAAGCCGTCCTGCTGGGCGCGGTTGAAGCGGTGTATCTCGTCGACGAACAAAAGCGTGCGTTTCCCGGCCTTGGCGGCGAGCCGGGCCTCGGCGAAGACCTTCTTCAGGTCCGCGACCCCGGAAAAGACCGCGGACAGCGCGACGAAGCGTAAGGACACGGCATCGGCGAGCAGGCGGGCGATGCTGGTCTTGCCGGTGCCCGGCGGCCCCCAGAGGATCAGCGAGGACAATTTGCCGGCCGTGACCATGCGGCCAATCGCGCCGTCGGGGCCGGTCAGATGCTCCTGACCGACCACCTCCTCGAGGCTGCGCGGCCGCAGGCGATCGGCAAGGGGAGCGTCGGCGGCCGGCTCGGCAAAGGCGGTAGCGGGCGGCGGATCGTCGGCGAACAGGTCTGCCATGGTGCGGGACGCAATAAGCGGCTCGACAAAAAGTTGCACGGCCTGCTTGAAG
>JBKPSK010000040.1:0-5289 GCA_046734995.1 Pseudomonadota bacterium | reverse complement strand
GGATAGGGGGCATAAACCTGATAGGGCGGATAGGCCTGCCCGGCCATCGGGCCTGCAGGAAGCGGCGGGGTCGGCGGCGTGAAGCGCGTCTCGGCAACTGGCGGAATCGGGGTCGTGGCCGCCTCTGCCGCCGGCGCCAACCCGCCGATGCCGGGGATCAGGCCGAGGCTGGCTGCACGGACGCCCGCCCAGGCAAAGACGGCGAACCCGAGAAAGCGGATGGAGGCGCTCATGCGGCATTCTCCTCGACGGGAAAGATGTGGCGAGTCTTGTCCCAGCTTCTGGGACCCCCGCTGGCGTGAATCGCCAGCGCCCTCTTAACCGCCAGGATGGCGATGACATTGCCGACAATGAGGCGTGGGACCGACAACAGGCCCTGCTTCAGCCCGTAGGTGGCGGTTACGAAACCGGCTCGCATCAGCACCCGCCAGCCGAGCATCGCTGCATTGATCGTCAGCAGTGTCGCCAGCGCCGGCGATAGTCCGAATTGAAGAGGTGCGCCCAGCGACCTGGCGATGCCGAGCTGCAGCCACAGGAAAGCCGCACCATAGCCCGCGACCATCAGCAGCGCTGCCAGCGGACCGCGCCGGTCGCGCATCCGCATCCAACGCTCGCCTAGCCCGCCGCGCCAGCCCAACCGGTCCCAGCCGGCGAAGGCGATGCCGCCGACCCAGCGCGCCTTTTGGCGAACGGCGGCGTCGAGACTGGCCGGAAAGTGGCCGCGGCTCGACACGACCGAGCTCGAGCCGGGGACGGCCGGGATGCGGACAAACATGGTCTTGAGGCCGAGCGCGCCGACGCGCAGGCCCATCTCATAATCTTCGGTCATGCTGGCGGCGATGAACGGCTGCCCGCCTTCGGCCGCCGCCAGCCGGGCCAGCGCGCCACGCTCGATGGCGCAGCCGACCCCGGCGAGCGGGATCGAGGCGCCCACCGCTTCGCGGACGACAAGCTCCTTGCCGTGGCTCTCGGCAAACTCGTCGCAATAATGGCCGCTTATCCACTGCGACGACGGGTCGACCAGGGGAAGCACGGGTAATTGGATCAACGCCGCGCGGCCGATCAATTGGTCGAACAAGGCCAGTTCGAGCGGATGAACCACGTCCTCGGCGTCATGCAGGACGACGGCGGCTGCCGATTGGCCCGTCGAAGTCTCGAAAGCGACTAGCGCGTCATAGAGTTGATTGAGGCAAGCGGCCTTTGTAGTCGGCCCGTCGGTATCGACAAGCACGGGTTCGACGCGATCATCGGCGATGCTGCCGATCGCCGCCGCCGTTGCCGGATCATTACGATAAAAACCGACGAAAACCCGGTAATTCCGGTGCTCGAACCGCTGCAGGGTCGATCTAAGCATCGACGCGATGACGGAAGACTCATCCCATGCGGGGATGAAAACGGCGATGAAGCGCGGCTTCCACAATATCTGAATGCTTCGCGCAAAGGCCCGCGGGTAGCGCGAATAGACAGTCAGCGCCCGCCACGCGCGGCGGCCGAAGTAGATGAGATCGACGAGTAAATCGTCGAGCGCGAACAGCAGGAATCCCGTGGCGGCAAACAGCGCCAGCTCCGACGCGATGTCGGCCAGCAGGAACGAGGCAGTCACCAGGAATTAGCGCGCGGGAAGGCCGCAAAGAAGGAGACGCTCAAGCATGACAGTCCTCCGGGTAAATACCGAGTCGATCACACCGAGCGCGAGTTTCATGTCACAATGCCAAATCGGCGGCAAGATGGTCCGAAACGGGTGTCCTGGGCCGGTGCCGGGAATCCCGCGCCGGGACATTTGTTTAAGTGAAGTTAACCCAATTGCTTGACTCGCTGTTAATCTGGAGGCAGCGGAACAACTGCGCCTCGGGCGCCTGAATCCATCGTTGCAAAGGCGGGGGGAAATCCATCCCCGCAACGGGCATGGGGATCGTGCGATGATCAAGCATCGGCACTTCACGAAGAATGAATCCGGCGCGGCCGCCGCAGAATATGCGCTCGTGCTTGCAATCCTCGGCGCGGCCCTGACCTTCGGCGCCCTCGCGCTCGGCACGGCCGTTACCGATTCGCTCGGCGAGCCGAGCGATTGCGTCGCCGGCACCATGAGCAGGAGCGTCGACTGCCGCTAAGCGGCTTGACCAACTGAGCCTGTCCATCGACAGTTTGGCTTCCGGCCCGGGGAAGTCATGCGTCTTGCCGCTTTATTCAGTTTTGTTCTGGCCACCACCGCCATCGCGGCGCCGGCACGGCTGATCATCGCCCGGGGGGCCTGGGCCAGCTTCGACCGAGGACAGGCCTGTGAAGCGGTGGCGAAGCCGGTAGCTCCGACGCGGGGCCAGGACAAACAATCCTATGTCGCCATCGCTTTCGACCGGGCCGGTCCCCGGCATGGCCAATTGTTCGCCCAGTTACGCCGCCCAGCGCGTTCCGGGTCGAGCGTCATCCTGACCATCGGCGACCAGCCGTTCCTGCTTGGCGCGCGCGGAGCTTCGGCCTGGAGCAAGGACGCAAGGCAGGAAATGGCGATCATTGGCGCCATGCGCATCGCCGGCGGCATGCGCCTTGAAGCTCGCGATCAAGCCGGCCGGCGGATGGCGGACCGCTATGTCCTCGACGGTGCGCCGACCGTGATCGACGCCGCCGCGGCGGCCTGCAGCCTGCCGGGCTGAAAAAGTTCTGTCCTACAGCCCCGCAATCGTGACATGCGTCATATCAGCTCTTTCAGATCGTCGAACATCCGCAAGGCCGATTCCTGAACAAGGTAACAGTTTGGGTAATAACCCCCCGTTTAAGGGGGAGGGGCGCAGCGATTCGCTGTCTGCTGGAAATTCCGCCTCATTCCCACTACATGGGCTGCTCGCCATGAGTGCCGACACCAGCCTGATGCCCATCCCGGGGCCAATCGATCCTGTGCCCGTGCCGCGCGCGGCGAGCCAGCGCGCCGACGGCCGGGTCGAGCTGGTCGGCTTGTCTAGGGACGCGATCCGCGGCGCGCTGGAGGAAGCCGGCCTCGAGCCGCGCCACGCCAAGCTCCGTGCCAAGCAGATCTGGCATTGGATCTACAATCGCGGGGTCAGCGACTTTGCGGCGATGACCGACATCGCCAAGACTCAAGCGCCCTGGCTGGCCGAACGCTTCGTCATCACCCGCCCGGAAGTGGTCGAGGCGCAGGTATCTTCCGACGGCACCCGCAAATGGCTGCTCAAGACGCACGACGGCCACGAGTTCGAGATGGTCTTCATCCCCGACGCCGACCGCGGCACCCTGTGCGTCTCGAGCCAGGTCGGCTGCACCTTGAATTGCCGCTTCTGCCACACCGGCACGATGCAGCTGGTCCGCAACCTCACGGCTGGCGAGATCGTCGGTCAGGTGATGCTGGCCCGGGACGCGCTTGGTGAATGGCCCCAATCCGGGGAAGAGCCGGCAAACAACTACCAGTCCGAAGGGCGAATGCTGACCAACATCGTCATGATGGGCATGGGCGAGCCCCTCTATAATTTCGACAATGTCCGCGATGCGCTGAAGATCGTCATGGACGGCGACGGGCTTGGCCTGTCCAAGCGCCGCATCACCTTGTCCACCTCGGGCGTGGTGCCGATGATGGCCCGGGCCGGCGAAGAAATCGGGGTCAATCTTGCTGTCTCGCTGCACGCCACCAACAAGCCGGTCCGCGACGAAATCGTCCCCTTGAACCGGAAATACGGCATCGAGCAGCTGCTCGAGGCCTGCGCCGCTTACCCCGGCGCCAACAATGCCCGCCGGATCACCTTCGAATATGTGATGCTCAAGGACAAGAACGACAGCGACGAGGATGCTCGGGAGCTGGTGCGGCTGATCCGCCGCTATCGCCTGCCGGCCAAGGTCAATCTCATTCCGTTCAACCCTTGGCCCGGCGCACCCTACGAATGCTCGGACGAGGATCGCATCCGCGCCTTTTCGAACATTGTCTTCGAAGCCGGCATTTCCGCACCCGTCCGCACGCCCCGCGGCCGCGACATCGACGCCGCCTGCGGGCAGCTGAAGACGGCGGCGGAGAGGAAGCGAAAGACTCGAGCAGCCGCCTAGCCTGCATTGCCGCCGCTTCCATGGCGTGGCATCGAGCCACGACAAACGGGGAGTCCGCATGGCGTTGATTGAAAAGCTGGTCGGCACGATCATCCGCGAGGGGCGGCTGTCGATCCTCATGCCGGACGGCAAGAGGATGGAGTTTGGCCCCGGCGGCGGCAAGTCGCTGACCGTCCGCCTGGCCGACCGCAGGACCGCCTTTGCCATCGCCCGCAATCCGCGCGTCGGCATCGGCGAAGCCTATATGGACGGCCGCCTGGTCATTGAGGACGGGACCATCCTCGACCTGCTCGAGTTGGCGACCAGCGCCAACCCTTGGGAGGACGCCGGTGCCGGCCGCAAGGCGATCGGCAAGGGCAAGAGCAAGCTCAAGAAGTGGTTCCGCATGCCCAACAGGGCCAGGCGGGCCCGCAAGAACGTCGCCCATCACTATGACATTGGCAACGACCTGTACCGCCTCTTCCTCGACGACGACATGCAGTACAGCTGCGCCTATTTCACCGACCCGAAGAACAGTCTCGAGCAGGCCCAGGCGGACAAGAAGGCGCATATCGCCGCCAAGCTGGCCCTCGAGTCCGGCCAGCATGTGCTCGACATCGGCTGCGGCTGGGGCGGGACGGCACTATACCTGAACCGGGTCGCCGGCGTGCGGGTGATGGGTATCACCTTGTCCGAAGAGCAATTGAAAATCGCCCGCGAGCGCGCCGCGGCCGCCGGCGTCTCCGACCAGGTTCGGTTCGAGCTCATCGACTATCGCCAGGTCGAGGGGCAGTTCGACCGCATCGTTTCGATCGGCATGTTCGAGCATGTCGGCGCCGCCCATTACGACGAATTCTTCACCAAGTGCCGCGACTTGCTGAAGCCCGACGGGGTCATGCTCCTGCACACCATCGGCAAGCTCGGCAAGGCGACCGCGCCCGACCCCTTCACCGACAAATATATCTTCCCCGGCTATCACTTGCCGTCGATTTCGCAGATGGCGGCGGCCACCGAGAAGCTCAGGCTGATCACCGCCGACATCGAGACGTTGCGGCTGCACTACGCTTTCACGCTGCGGCACTGGCTGAAGCGGACGCAAAAGGCGAAGAAGAAGATCGTCGATCTGTACGACGAGCGCTTCTTCCGCATGTGGGAATTCTATTTGTCGGGCGGCGTTGTCGCCTTCGAATCCGGGTCGATGTGCAATTACCAGCTGCAATATGTCCGCGACCGGCGGGCGCTGCCGATCACCCGCGATTACAT
>JBKPSK010000039.1:0-14761 GCA_046734995.1 Pseudomonadota bacterium | reverse complement strand
GTTCGGCACCGCTCCGCGCGCCGTGCCATAATATTCGAATGCTTCTCGAAGCGGCATGGCGACGTTGCCACCGTCCGGTCCGACGGCCGGAATCATTTCGGCGTGCCCGGTCTCTTTCCACTCCTTTTCGGCGGACCGTCCGAGAATGACGGAAGGCGAGGTTTCCGCGTCCGGCGCGGCGGCGCCGTAAACGCCGGCAACCCCCGCAAAGCCATCGAATCTTTCGTCTTCGGCAGCGGCGCGGGCCATATAACCGGCTCCTGCGCAGATCCCGACTGCCAGCATCGGCACGCTATTCGCACCACGTTCCTCCAAAGCAGCTGCTGCGGAGCGAATATCCTCGACCTTGGCGAAAGGATTTTCGAACTGGCGCGGCTCACCGCCGCTTTCTCCGAAAGTACGATGGTCGAAGGCCAGCGCTTCGTAACCGCGGCTTGCGAGCGCGGACGCATATTTGCCGGCTGACTGCTCCTTGACGCTCGTCAGAGGGCCGGTGAGCACGGCACGCGCGACCGGCTCGATCGCATCCGGCGGCGAATACAAGATTCCAACGATCGGCGTTCCATCGACACTGAACTCGAAACGCGTGAGGCGTGGCGTCCGAGCATCATTCATTGGCCTAGTTCTCCAACAGTCAATCGCTGGAAACCCGCGCACGATTAGTTGGCGGTCGAGGAGTTCCAAAGTCAAACCACATTCGTCGCAAAAGGCCGTCTCTCCGCACGATCACGTGATAGAGGGCGGCAAGCACATGAAACACCACGAGAGCCGCGGTGATCCTGGCAAATACGCCATGGGCGATCCAAGTCGGCATTTGGTCGAAAGACGCCGGCAGCCGTCCGGAAGCCGTTCCGATGAAAATCGCCGGAAGTCCCGCCATCTCGGCGGTCGCGAGACCGCTCAGCGCCATCAGGGCGATAGCTGCGTAAAGCGCGTAATGCGTCAGCATCGCAATCCGGTTGAGTAATGGGTGATTGTTCGCTGGACCGGGTTTGGGCGTCCGCACCCGCACGGTGAAGCGGGCGATCAGCAAGAATAGGATCACGCCTTCGAGGATCGTGTGCCAGAATAGAAGCGGAACTTTTTGCGGCGCCGAATTCGGCATTTTGTCGAACAGCAGGAAACCGGTGGCGAGCGCCGCCATGATCAGCAAGGCGCTGATCCAGTGCAACGTGACGAGTGCCGCGTGATAGCGCAGGGGCGGTTCTGGCAGGAGAACCGCTGTCGCATCGTCAGCCATCAATCGGCCTTTGCGCCGATCGCGCGCTCAAAAAGGGCGTACAGCGCCTTCGCTTCTTCCTGCAGTTTCATTGGCCGGCGGGCGATCGCGAACTGAAAGCTCAGTCCCTGGATCATGGAAAGGAAGAGCGTCGCCCCGTCAGTTGGGGATACGAGCGCCGACCCATTGCCTATTGCCTGCTCGATAAGCAGTGCGATCCGGCAGCGATAATTTTCATGAATTCGTGTGAATCCTTGCTGCATGCCGACGAACTCGAGCCGCAATTGGTCGTTGAAGACGATCTTCGGCAGGGCGGGATGCCGCTCCACCATGCGCGCGTGGGCCATGAAGGTGGCGCGCAACCGCGACAATGGCGTTGCGTCGGGCGCGCGCGCGGATGCGCTCAGGATCTCGTCAAGCCGCTCATCGAGCCAGTCCATCACTGCCAGCCAAAGCGCCTTCATTGTCGGGAAGTGCCGGAAGATAGCTGGTTGTGAGATCCCAATGCGCTCGGCAATCGCCTGTGCGCTCACGGCTTGGGCGCCGCGTTCCGCCACGAGCTGGAGCAGAGTCTCGACAATCTGTCGCTGCCGATCCTCTCCGCTGAGCCGGGTCCGCGGATTCGGCAGGGTCGTTACGGGCGAAGTCATTGACATAGTGAGTTAGTGCTTACTAACTTAAGAGCCATGATAAAGTCAAGATGCTTGTCGGCGACGAGACGGGTCATCGCGCTGATGGGATTCCTCAGAGCGGCGATTTCAGCGGATGTCGCTTGGGCCCAGCCGCAACCTACACTGCCGATGGTGAATCTTGGCTATTCGAATTATCTCGACGGCATCGCCGGGCCCGGCTGGCGGCTGCAGGAGATCACCGTTGGTTACCGGGCGACAAAATTCCGCGACGCCGAGGGCCGAATCGTTCCATCTCCTACGGGCGCGCACGTCATTGCCAGTCAAACCCAAATCGGATTCCTGGCGAAGAGCCGGTTGTTTGGAGCATATTGGGGAGGCGACGTGCAGCTTCCCATTGCGCGGGTGGAAACCACATTTGGCCCGCAACACGAAATCACCGAAGTTGGGATGGGAGACCTTATCGTCAGCCCGCTCATTCTTCAGTGGCCGCGGCGCAAGCTCTTCGGACGGCCATATTCCCAGCGGCTTTCGCTGACTGCCATCCTTCCAACGGGCGACTTTGCCAGCTCCCGCCTGGTCAACCTTGGCGACCACGCCTTCCACTTCAATCCTTATTATGCCGCGACATGGGAAATGACTCCGCGCTGGGACCTGACGGCGCGGGTTCATTATCTTTGGAATGGCAGGAATACGGATCCGCCCGCCGCAATTGCCGCGAAATCCATTCAGGCCGGCCAGGCCGTGCATGTGAACTTCTCGTCTTCCTTCGCGCTAAGCCCCGACTTACGTGTCGGTTTGGGCGGCTATGCGCTGCAGCAGTTATCCGATGACAAGGTGAATGGCGCGAGCCTGCGACATTCTCGCGAACGGGTATTTGCCCTGGGACCCGGCGTCATGTGGCGCCGGGCGGGAACCATGCTGGCGGCAAACATCTATCGGGAGTTCGGCGCGCTCAACCGCCCCGAAGGTGCCCGGATATCGATCAGATGGGCCCATGCATTCGGCCCACGGCCAGGGCGCGGCGGCCGGCCGGAATCGAAGGCAGGGTCCGCTCGATAATCAGCCTGCGGGGCGCTGCTTCCACATTGCAATGTCGACATGCGGCTGACATGCCCTCGGCCCTATGACTGACGTCATCAGCCATTTCTGGGCGGCTTCCGACGGCATCCAGCTCGCCTGGCGTGAGACGGGCGCGGGCAGGCCGGTGATTCTGCTTCACGGTCTGTTTTCCGATGCCAACACCAATTGGATCAAGTTCGGCCATGCGGCGAAGATTGCGGCCAAGGGATGCCGCGTGATCATGCCCGACCTTCGCGCCCACGGCCTCAGCGACAAGCCGCACGACCCGGCATATTATCCGCGCGGCGTACTGGCCCGCGACTGCCATGAGCTGATCGCCCACCTCGGCCTGGCCGACTACGACCTCGGCGGCTTCTCTTTGGGCTCCCGGACCATCGTCCAGGCGATCGGCGAGGGCGCGCGGCCGCGCCGGGCGATCCTCGGGGGCATGGGGCTCGAAGGGCTCGCGAATTGGGACCGCCGCCAGCATTTCTTCCACGAGGCGATCGCCAATTTCGACACGGCCAAGCGGGAGGATCGATGGTGGCTGGCGATCCAGTTCATGAAGACGATGAAGGTCGACCGCGTCGCGGCCAGTCTGTTGCTCCGCACGTTCGAGGATGCGCGGGCTGAGTGGTTGCAGGCCTTCACCATGCCGACCCTGGTCGTCTGTGGCGAGCAGGATCACGACAATGGCTCGGCGGCTAACCTCACCGCCGCGATGCCGAATGCCCAGCTAAGACTGGTCCCGGGTACGCATATGAGCTCGGTGACGGAACCGTCGTTCGGCGAGGCGATTGCAGACTTTGTCGGCGCTCCTTGACGCCTCATGCCGAGGCGCGCAGTCAGCGGCGCGAAAAAGATAAAAGTCCAGGACGAGGAATAGAGCCGATGAAACGCATTGTTTCCGTATCCTTCTTTGCACTTGCTCTGGCCGCGTGCTCGACCGCGACGCAGCCGACAGCGCGCGTCGCGAGTACGGAGGCGCCCGCTACCGCCGCGCCTGGCGAAACAGCATTTCCGCTGACACCGGACGGCGCCCGTCAGTTCGTGGCGATGGTCGAGAAGGACCTCTATGACTTGAGCGTCATCAGCGGCCGCGCCGCTTGGGTGAACGCCACCTATATCACCGACGACACCGACGCGCTCGCCGCTTATTTCGGCACGATCGGGACGGAGAAGGGCGTCAAATATGCTACGCGGGCCGCCAAATATGCCGCCGTCCAGGGCCTCGACTTCGACACGGCGCGCAAGCTCAACATCCTGCGCGGCGCGTTGACCCTGCCGGCGCCAAGCGCGCCGGGGGCCGCCGCCGAATTGAACGAGATCGCGACAAGGCTTCAGTCGACCTACGGCAAGGGTCGGGCGACGCATAAGGGTAAGATCATCACCGGCGACGACGCCGAGGAACTGATGGGGACGTTGCGTAACCCGGCCGAGCTCACCGAGATTTGGAAGTCCTGGCACGAGAATGTCGGCCGGCCAATGCGGGGCGATTACACGCGCATGGTCCAGATCGCCAACGCCGGCGCCAAGGAGCTCGGCTATGCGGACACGGGTGCCATGTGGCGCTCCCAATACGACATGAGCCCCCAGGAATTCTCGGCGATGTACGAGCGTCTGTGGAGCGAGGTGAAACCGCTCTACGATCAGCTACACTGCTACACGCGGACCAAGCTCAACCAGAAGTACGGCAATGCCGTCCAGTCCGCGACCGGCCCGATCCGCGCCGATTTGCTCGGCAATATGTGGGCGCAGGAATGGGGCAATATCTACGATATCGTCGCGCCCAAGGGAGCAGGCGACATCGGATACGACGTCACCGACTTGCTGGCGAAGCACAAATATACTCCCGAGCAAATGTTCAGGACGGGCGAGAATTTCTACAAGTCGCTTGGCTTCGCGCCGCTGCCCGCCAGCTTCTGGCAGCGCTCGCAGATCACCCGCCCGCGCGACCGCGAGGTCGTCTGCCACGCCTCCGCCTGGGACGTCGACAACCAGAATGACCTGCGCATCAAGATGTGCACCAAGGTCAATGCCGACGACTTCGTCACCATTCACCACGAGATGGGCCACAATTTCTACCAGCGCGCCTACAATCAGCAGCCCTATCTTTATCTGAACGGCGCCAACGACGGCTTCCACGAAGCGATCGGCGACTTCATCGCTTTATCGGTAACGCCCGAATATCTCGTCCAGATCGGCCTTCTCGACCGCAGCAAGGTTCCGTCCGCCGACAAGGATGTCGGCCTGCTGCTCCGTCAGGCGATGGACAAGGTCGCCTTCCTGCCCTTTGGCCTCCTGGTCGACAAATGGCGCTGGGGCGTCTTCGATGGCTCAACGACACCGGCGAATTACAATGTCGCCTGGGTCGATCTGAAGCGGCAGTACCAGGGCGTCGTCCCGCCCGTGCCGCGCTCCGAGGCCGACTTCGACCCTGGCGCCAAGTTCCATATCCCGGGCAACACGCCCTATGCGCGCTACTTCCTCGCCCGCATCCTGCAGTTCCAGTTCTACAAGGCGGCCTGCGACATTTCAGGTTGGAAGGGTCCGCTCCACCGCTGCAGCTTCTACGGCAATAAGGAAGTCGGTAAGCGGCTGAACCAGATGCTCGCCATGGGCGCTTCGAAGCCTTGGCCGGACGCACTTGAGACCTTCACCGGCACCCGCGAGATGTCGGGCAAGCCGATGCTCGAATATTTCGCGCCGCTGCAGGCCTGGCTGCAGCAGCAGAATGCCGGCAAGCAATGCGGTTGGTGAAACATCCTCCCCACGATTTCGTGGGGAGGGGGACCGCTCAAGGCGGTGGAGGGGTTCTGACGATCTGGAACCCCTCCGTCAGCGCATTGCGCTGCCACCTCACCGGCAAATGCCGGGGAGGATGAACATTCACGAATAAGCCTTGGCGCCGGCCTTGGCTTCCTGATTGCTCTCGGCCACGCCCGCCTTGATGTCCTGCTGAGCTAGAGGCCCGCGTGGGCCCTTGGTCTTCTTGCCCGTTTCCTTGAGTGTCAGCGCTTCTTCGGAAATATCGGCCTGCGACTTCTCGCCGCCCCAGCGCTCGGCCTTCAGCTCGTCCAGCCGCTCTATACCGCTGTCGATCGCCTGGCCGATCTGATTTCGCTTCGACCACAGGAAGGCGCCGACCCCGGCTGCCCCCGCGGCGATCGCGGCGCTGGTCCAGGGATTGTCGCGCACTATGCCGGTCGCGCTTTTGCTCGAAAACCGGCCTTCGCTGTCCCGCTTTCTGTTCGCCATTAAATCACTCCTTGCATTATGCGCCCCGCCCGGACGGGATGAGAACGCCCAAGCGCCGCCGCCGTTGCGGACCGAGCGCCAGGGAGTGACAAAAAATAGGCTGCGCGAGGGGGCTTAGATCTGCTCGAGCATATGCTCGGCGCTCGACGCGTGATACTCGCCCGGCGCCTCGACATTCAACTGCTCGACGACGCCGTCGTTAACGACCATCGAATAGCGCTGGCTGCGCTGGCCCATGCCGAACTTCGACGCGTCCATCTCCAGGCCGACCGCCTTGGCGAACAGCCCATTGCCATCGGCGATCATGGTGATGTTCTCGCTACCCTGGGCCTGGTTCCAGGCGCCCATGACGAAGGCGTCGTTGACCGAGGTGCACGCGATCTCGTCAATGCCCTTGGCCTTCAGCTCCTCGGCCTTCTCGACGAAGCTTGGCAGATGCTTGGCCGAGCAGGTCGGCGTGTAGGCCCCCGGAACCGCGAAAAGCGCCACGCGCTTGCCGGCGAAATAGTCGCCGCTGGTGGTCGCCTGCGGGCCTTCCGGCGTGGCGATGGTCAGTGGAACGTCGGGAAGGCGGTCGCCAACCTGGATAGTCATTGCGGAAACTCCTCTTGTCGCGTGGCGGCGACATAGGGGCGCACCGTTACGGTCTCAAGGCTTGTCGGGCGGAGCACTCGGGCGCATCTTCGATCCCGGCATGGACAACCCGCCATTCCTTTCCGGACGCTTGCTCCTGGCGATGCCCGGCATGTCCGACCCGCGCTTTGACCGGGCCGTCATCGCCATTGCCGTCCATGACGAGAACGGCGCGGTCGGCATTGGTATCGGCCACAAACGCGTCGGCATCCGATTCCGACAGCTCCTGAAACAACTAGGCATCGGTCCCGGCGAAGCGCCGGACACCGCCGTCCATCATGGCGGGCCGGTCGAGCCCGGCAGAGGCTTCGTCCTCCATAGCGAGGATTGGGGCGGGCAGGACACGGTGCATATTGTCGGCCCCAAAGGCAATTTTGCCCTGACGGGGACGATCGACGTCCTGAAGGCGATCGCCGAAGGCCGCGGCCCTTCGCGCTGGTTGATCGCGCTTGGCTACGCCGGCTGGGACAGTGGCCAGCTGGAGGAGGAGATGACCCGCCACGGCTGGTATTCTGCGGCGGGCAGTCCGGGAATCCTGTTCGACACGCCGGCCGACGAGCGATGGGAAACCGCCTTCCGCGGGGAAGGCATCGACCCCAGGCTGCTGGCCAGCGAAACCGGGGCGGCGTGACTAATGGATCGAGCTTTCGATGTGCCGCAGCTTGTCCGGATTGCGCATCACGTAAATTGCCTTGATGCGGTCGTTTTCGACCAGAAGCGCGGTGGTCTGGATCCCGTCGGCCTCGCGAGTGACAAAGCCGGGCAATCCATTGATAAATCCGTAATGCAGCAATTCCGACCTCTCAAGCACCGGGGCTAGGCGCGCCTGAAACTCAAGTACCTCGTCCATACCGATCAGCACATGGTCCGCAGCCGGCCGCTTGCCGCCGCCGTCTGCATGGAGCCGAACGTCACTAGCCAGCATGGCGCCGAGCGTCTTGATGTCGCCCTTCCTGGACGCCGCGAAAAATGCCGAGGCAACTTCCAGTCCGTGCTGGCGAGAGACGGGGAATCGCGGCCGGTTCTCACGCACGTTCCTGCGCGCTCGGCTTGCCAGCTGTCGGCATGTCGCCACCTCGCGCCCTAGCGTGCTCGCAACTTCCTCGAAGCTCTCGCCGAACACGTCGTGTAGCAGGAACGCTGCACGCTCGAGCGGCGAAAGCCGCTCAAGCGCCAGCATCAGCGGCAGCGCGATGTCATCTACGTCCTCTTCCTCGACGATCGGGTCCGGCAGCCAGGTGCCGACATAGGTTTCATTTTGAACGCGAGCCGATTTGAGGACATCCAGGCACAGCCGAGTAACGGTCCTGCGGAGATATGCCGTTGGTTCCCGTACCTCGGTCCGATTAACCTTAGACCAGCGCACCCAGGCATCCTGGACGACGTCCTCCGCATCCGCCACCGATCCAAGCATTCGGTAGGCGAGGCGAAGCAGCGCGGGGCGCGCGCCCTCAAACACCGATTGCGCTGACGTGCTGCCCACCTTCCCATCCCAAGCTCGGAACATAGACTTGAAAGCCGACCGCAAGGCGGTTCCAGCTGTTGATGATGTTGATCAACATCGTCAGCTTTGCCTGCTCCTCCTTGGAGAACTGGGCGTCAAGCTGTTCATAGACATCGTCCGAGTCAGGACTTTGCGGAAGCAAGGTAAGATGCTCGGTCCAGGCAAGCGCTGCTCGCTCGCGTTCGCTGTAGACGGGCGCTTCGTGCCAGGCTGCAAGCAAGTGCAGACGCTGCTCTGTCTCGCCCTTTTTGCGCGCTTCCGAAGTGTGCATGTTGAGGCAATTGGCGCAGCCGTTGATTTGCGACGCGCGAATTTCGACCAGATCGAGGAGGTTCTCTTCGAGTCCGGACCCATAGACTGCGTTCGAAAAGTCGATGAACTGCTTTGTCAGGGCTGGCGTTGCGTCATAGAGGTCCACTCGCGGGGTCATATGGGGCTCCTTTCATGAGTTTGCCCCTCTTGACGAACCAGCCGGCCCAAATGTGACACCCCGAAGCACATATAAAGAATTCTTTATATTTGCGTTCGAGCGCAGGCGGCGCTAGGGCGCCCACGACTTTCATTCACCGGAGAATTGCCTCGTGGCCGACACCGCAACCCTGACCCGCGACTATGTCGTCAAGGACATTTCCCTCGCCGATTTCGGCCGCAAGGAAATCGAGATCGCTGAGACCGAGATGCCCGGTCTCATGGCCCTGCGCGAGGAGTTCGGCGCCTCGAAGCCCTTGCAGGGCGCGCGCATCACCGGCTCGCTGCACATGACGATCCAGACCGCGGTGCTCATCGAAACGCTCAAGAGTTTGGGCGCCGACGTTCGCTGGGCCTCGTGCAACATCTTTTCGACCCAGGACCATGCCGCCGCCGCCATCGCCGCCGGCGGCACGCCGGTGTTCGCGGTCAAGGGCGAGACGCTCGCAGAATATTGGCAGTATGTCGAACGCATCTTTGACTGGGGCCAGGATCAGACCTGCAACATGATCCTGGACGACGGAGGCGATGCCACAATGTTCGCGCTCTGGGGCTATCGCGTCGAGCAAGGCGAAGAACTCTTCGCGCCTTCAAATGAGGAAGAAGAAATTTTCGCCGCCACATTGCAGCGCTTCCTCAATGATCGCCCGGGTTATTTGACCAGGACGGTCGAGGCGATCCGCGGCGTCTCTGAAGAGACGACCACCGGCGTCCACCGGCTCTATGACCTCGCCAGGAAGGGCAAGCTCCCCTTTCCGGCGATCAACGTCAACGACAGCGTCACCAAGTCCAAGTTCGACAATCTCTATGGCTGCAAGGAGAGCCTGGTCGACGCCATCCGCCGCGCGACCGATGTTATGCTCGCCGGCAAGGTCGCCTGCGTCGCCGGCTTCGGTGACGTCGGCAAGGGCTCGGCCGCTTCGCTGCGTAACGGCGGCGCCCGCGTCATCGTCACCGAAGTCGATCCGATCTGCGCGCTGCAGGCGGCGATGGAGGGCTATGAGGTCGTGACGATGGAGGAGGCCGCTCCGCGCGCCGACATATTCGTCACCGCCACCGGCAACATGGACGTCATCACCCTCGACCATATGCGGGCGATGAAGAACATGGCGATCGTGTCAAACATCGGCCACTTCGACAGCGAAATCCAGATCGGCGCGCTCGCCAACTACAAGTGGACGGAGATCAAGCCGCAGGTCGACGAGGTCGAGTTTCCCGACGGCAAGAAGATCATCGTCCTGTCGAAGGGTCGCCTCGTGAACCTCGGCAACGGGACCGGCCACCCGAGCTTCGTCATGTCGTCCAGCTTCACCAACCAGGTGCTCGCGCAGATCGAGCTATGGACGAAGGCCGACGCCTACAAGAATGACGTCTATGTGTTGCCGAAGCATCTCGACGAGAAAGTCGCCCGGCTCCATCTTGGCAAGCTTGGCGTGCACCTCACCGAGCTGAGTGATGCGCAGGCGAATTACATCGGTGTGCAGCGCGAAGGTCCGTTCAAGCCGGATCACTATCGCTACTAAGCTTTTTCTTTGCCCATGCCCGCCCTATGACCTCGCCATGTTGGGCGGGCTAACGCAGCAATGACTTCCGGCACCGTGACCGTGGTGATCATCCTCGCTGCCTTCTGGGTGGCGATAGCGGCGCTGCTGCTGATCATGGCGACCCGGCGCATAGCACGCGCCAACGCCGTTCTCGCCAGCGCTCGCTCGACCGCTGCATTGCTGCGCGCGGCGCCAGCGCGGCCTCTGCTCGTCCAGTCCGGAGGGCGGATCGAAATCGACTCCCACCTTCAGCGCGATCTCGGGCTGGACGAGGAGCCGAAGCGGCTCGATGAGCTGGCGGGCGACGGAGCTGGGATCAACACAGAAGATCTGGAGGCGCTGAAGGCCGACATCGCCGCCGCGGCCATCGGCGGGCCGCCGGTCGAACGCCAGGTTCGCATCGCCGGCTCCGACCGCGTCGTCGAAGTGCGCGGGGGGCTCGCCGGCGCGCCCTATGAACCGGCAACCTTGATGCTCTGGGTGTTCGATACCAGCGGCGCCGAGGCCGAGCGGATGAAGCTCGCGACCCAGCTCCAGCAGACCGAGCTGGCGCTCGATAGCCTTACGCACCTCATCGAAAGCGCGCCCTTCCCGATGTGGTATCGCGGGCCTGACCTCAGCCTCGGGCTGGTCAACAGTGCCTTCGTCGCGGCCGTCGAGGCACGCGACGCCGCCGAGGTCATTGCACGCGGGAGCGAACTTATCGACTCGCCCGGTGAGGACAGCGCACGCGCCGGGGCGCTTGCTGCACTCGAGGCTGGACGGCCCTTCATTCGCACCCAGCCGGCGACCATCGGTGGCGAGCGGCGAATGTTGAAGTTGGTCGATGTGCCTCTGGGCACTGGCGCCGTCGCTGGCTTCGCGGTCGACATCCAGGACCTGGAAGATGCTCGCTTCGAGCTTCAGCAGCATATTGCATCCCAGCGCGAACTGGCCGACCGGATGACCGCTGGTGTCGTCCAGTTCGATGCCGACCGGACCCTGTCTTTCTTCAACCAGCCATTCGCCGTCATGGCCCAAATCGAGCCGGATTGGCTGTCGGAGAACCCAGAGTTCGACCGACTGCTGGAGCGCATGCGTGAGAATGGCCGGCTGCCTGAGGTGCGCGACTTCCCGGCGTGGAAGGCGGAACGGCGCGACTGGTTCACCTCCGCCGCCGAGGTCATATCCGAGGATTGGATGCTGGCCAGCGGCGACCATTGGCGAATAGTCGCCCAGCCGCTCCCGGACAGCGGCGTACGCATGATCGTCGAGGACCGGACCGAGCAAGTCCGGCTCGCCTCCGCCCGTGACACCCTCCTGCGCGTGCGCACGGCCACCTTCGATAATCTTTTCGAAGCGATCAGCGTCTTCGCCAGCGATGGCCGGCTTTACCTGTGGAACAAGCGATTCAGCGAGGTGTGGGAGCTGGACGAGCAATGGCTGTCCGAGCATCCCCGCGTCGACGAACTGGTCCCCGTCATGGCCCGCAAGCTGGTCAATCCCACGGCCGCCGCACAAGTGCGCGAGATGGTCCGCAGCACGACTAGCGGCCGCCGCTCCGGCACCGGTCGGGTGTCGATGACCGACGGCCGCTACTTCGAGTTCGCCGCCGTCCCGCTGCCCGATGGCAACGCGCTATTCACAATGGTGGACGTCACCGATTCCACGCGGATTGAGGCGGCATTACGGGAACGGGCGACGGCGCTTGAGGAGGCCGATCGGGTGAAGACCGACTTCGTCGCCAACATGAGCTACGAGCTGCGCACGCCTCTGACCTCGATCGGCGGTTTCGCCGAGATGTTGGCGGCTGGCTATGCCGGCAAGCTGGCGCCGGCGGCGGCCGATTACGTCTCCGCCATCCTCGAATCGGTCGAGCGCCTCGCCAAGCTGATCGACGACGTGCTCGATTTGACCCAGGGCGACCGGAGCGGCGTCGTGCTGGAGCGCGAACGGATCGACATGGCCGGGCTGATCCGCGCCGCATCGGAAGCGCTGGCGCCGAGGGCTGCGGAGAAGAAGCAGAAGCTTGATCTCGCCATCGATTCTTCGACCGGCGTGGTAATCGGTGACTCCCGTCGACTGCGTGAATCGATCGAACATGTGCTGCGCAACGCGGTCGCTTACACGCAGGATCGGGGCAAGATTAAGCTGTCGGCCAAGGGCGACGAGGATTGCGTGTACGTTACCATCAGCGACAACGGGCCGGGCGTCGCACCCGAGGACCAGCAGCAGGTCTTCACCCGCTTCCACCGCGTCGGCGCCCCCACGAGCGGGGAGGCGGCGCTTGGCCTTGGCCTGCCGCTCACCCGGCAGTTTGTCGAGGCCCACGGTGGCAAGGTCGAGCTGGAATCGAGCCCGGGCAAGGGCACGAGCGTGACCCTGACCATTCCCCGGGCGCCGCAATGACCCTGGCCGACGAGGCGGCGACAACGGCCGTGGGCGAGCGGTTGGCAAGGCTCCTTCAACCAGGCGATGTGATCACCATGACCGGCGATCTTGGCGCGGGAAAGACGACGCTGGTGCGCGGGCTGATCGAGGCGCTTGGCCATGAGGGCGAAGTTCCGAGCCCGAGCTTCGCCATCGTCCAGCCATATGAGGACATCGATCCGCCTGTCTGGCACGCCGATTTGTACCGCATCGAGAATCCGGCGGAGATGGCCGAGCTAGGCCTCGATTCGCTGGGCAGCGGCGTGCTGATCGTCGAATGGCCGGAGCGGGCAGGGCCAGGCGCCTGGCCCGAAGCCTTGCGCCTGAAGCTCGAAATCCTCGATCTCAAGCGCCGCCGCTTGACAGCCGAGGTCCCGGCGGCATGGGAGGGGCGATGGCTTCCAAAATGAATCCGCCTGAATCCGCTGGAGATTTTCTCGCATCCTGCGGCTGGGCCGGGGCGCGAATCGAGCCTTTGGCTGGCGATGCGTCGTTCCGCCGCTATTTCCGGGTGCTTCGCGACGACGGGCACCAGGCGGTGCTGATGGATGCGCCGCCGCCGCACGAAGACCCGCGGCCATTCATCTCCGTAGCCGAATGGCTGGTGTCGGTTGGCCTTAGCGCACCCGAGATTCTCGCCCGTGATCTGAAGCGAGGGTTGTTGTTGCTCGGTGACTTCGGTGATGACCGGCTGCGCGAGGCGCTCGATCTGACCCCTGACCGCGAGCGCGAGCTCTACGAGCTGGCTACCGACGTCCTGGTCCATTTGCACGCCCATCCGCCGATGCAGGGACTTCCGGTGCATGGGCTTGAGCAGTGGCTGACCGAACTGATGCTGTTCCCCGACTGGTATTGCCAGGCGGTTGGCCTCGACGTCGACATCGATTCCTATCGCCGCGCCTGGACCGAGGCGTTAGAACCAGTGGCCGGT
Source organism: Pseudomonadota bacterium (assembly GCA_046734995.1). Classification (GTDB taxonomy): domain Bacteria; phylum Pseudomonadota; class Alphaproteobacteria; order Sphingomonadales; family Sphingomonadaceae; genus Sphingomicrobium. Next base: position 1,104 of record JBKPSK010000039.1, on the reverse strand, counting down.
GACGGCTTGGGTCCGGTCACGGTGCTGCGCGACTATCATGCCGAGAATATCATGCTGGTCGAAGGCCGCGACGGTGTCGCCCATTTTGGCTTGCTCGATTTCCAGGATGCGCTGGCCGGCCACCCGGCCTATGACCTCGCCTCGGTGCTCGAGGACGCCCGCCGCGACGTGCCGCCCGAGCTCGAGCGGTCGATGCTCGACCGGTATATTGCCGCGACCCGCCATGGTCCCGCCTTCGAACGCGCCTATTGGGCGCTCGCCGCGCAGCGCAACACACGCATCCTCGGCGTGTTCACCAGGCTATGGAAGCGCGACGACAAGCCGTGGTACCGCCGCTTCCAGCCCCGCATGTGGGGCCTGCTGGAGCGCGACCTCGACCATATGATGCTCGCACCGGTGCGCGACTGGTTTGACGCCAATGTGCCCGCCAGCGCCCGCCGTGCGCCTTGGCAGGAGGCGGCATGATGGCCGCCCGCCGCTCGCTTCGCCTGCGCCCGGAAATCGCGACGAAAGTACCTGACACCGCGATGGTGATGGCGGCTGGGCTGGGCAAGCGCATGCGGCCGCTGACCGCGAGCCGGCCCAAGCCACTGATCGAGGTCAACGGCAAGGCGCTCATCGATCATGTTTTCGACCGGCTTCGTGCCGCCGGTGTGACCAAGGCCGTGGTCAACGTCCACTATCTTCCCGACGCGCTGGAAGCGCATTTGAAGGCCAGCGACCTCGAAATCCGCATTTCGGACGAGCGCGAGCTGCTGCTTGAAACCGGCGGCGGCCTGGTCCGTGCCGCGCCGATGATTGACAGCGATCCTTTCTTCGCCGTCAACAGCGACAATTACTGGGTGGACGGGCCGAGCGACACCCTGCGGCTGCTCGCCTCGCACTGGGATGAAGCCGCGATGGACGCGTTGCTTCTTCTCGTTCCCCATGCCCGGGCCTACAACCATCGGGGCCTCGGCGATTTCCACATGGACCGTTTCGGACGGCTGCAGCGCCGCGGCCGGTCCAAGGTGGCGCCCTATGTCTTCACCGGCATCCAGCTCCTTTCGAAGCGGCTGCTGAGGGACGCGCCGGAAGGGCCGTTCTCGACGAACATCTTGTGGG
>JBKPSK010000038.1:0-14183 GCA_046734995.1 Pseudomonadota bacterium | reverse complement strand
CCATCTCACCGGTCGGCTGACATGGCTACCGCTCCGCCCGTCCCCAAGCCCCCGCCGTTGCCCGACGAGCCGGACGAGCCTGCGCCCCCAGACCCGGTCTACCGCCGGAACCGGGCCGAGTTCACAACCGCTTCGAAATCGGGCGCCGCATTATCGAAATAGTGCATGCGGGCACCGTCCAGGAGAACGAGGTAAAGGCGGTCGCCGATGACCGCGCCGACAACCCGGCCCCGGCGCCATACCTCGTCCTGGTCAAGATGGTCATAATCCCATTGGAAACCAGGATAACCCATGAATGCCCGTGGCTTGAGCGAGGTTGTTCTCAAGTCGACCGAGCCGGCCTTTACCCGGTAGAAGCTTTCCAGCATCGCCGTAATCTCCGGCGCCGTCATGTCGGAGCGGAACTTGGGCACCTGCTGGGCGTCGCGCTTGCTCTGGCGGATGATGTAGCGGCCGCTCTTCAAGCCGGTGACGAAGCTCATGCTGTCGAGATAAGGCCCATTCAGCGTCCAATCCTCGACCGCCCGGATATCGTCGATCGCCCAGACCGTGCTGACCCGGTTCCACTCGCGCGGCGGAGTTACCGCCATCGAGCCATCGCCGACCGATGTGCTGTGCGGGCGGACCAGCGAATAGCCGCCGTAGCCGCCGAAGCCGCCGCCCGGCCCGGTTTCGCAGCCCGACAGCGCCAGCCCGGCGGCGACAAGGGCAATCGTCATGCGTTTCATGGAATTCGGCTTCCCTAATATTGGAGCTGTTGTCGGATGAAGGGCGCGTCGGGCGCGTTAGGCGCCATCGCCAGGTACCGCGAATAAGCGGATTTCGCCTCGGCCATCCGCCCTGATTTCTGCAGCATCACCCCGTGCCAGCGCCAGGCATCGGGCGGCGCGTCCGGGTACTGGACGGCCTCCGCATAACCCTGGGCGGCGTATTGATCGTCGCCGGCCCGGTTCCTGAGGCGCCAGATCTCCGCCTCGTAGAAACGCAGCAGCCCGTTCCAGCCGTCCTTGGCCAGGGTTTCAATGACGTAATGGCTGGCGCCTGGGTCATTCAGCTTGACCTGATCGTCGAGCAGCATTGGCCGCATCGGCGCGATCGCCTTCAAGTAGCGCGCCCGGCCATCGTCATAGACGCGGCCCGGCACGGTCACCTCGGCGGCCGAAGCCCGAAGCTCGGCCCGGCGCGCTTCGGGTGACGGGTGAGTTTCGAACAGGTTGATGTTCCGCTCTCGGTGCTTGCGCCGGTAATATGCCGAGGCATCGAGTTCGGCGATCAGCTGGTCCCAGGTCTCCGACATGGCCATCGGCCTCAATCCCGCGTCGGAAATCAGCTTGAGGCCCATGGCGTCGGCCTCGGCCTCGATCGTTCGGTTGTATTTCAGCAGGCTGAGGATCGTGCCGAGCTGGGCGAGCTGGACGAGGTCGCCGGTATAGATGCCCGCCGCCCCGCCCGCGATTCCGGCGCCCATGGCGAGGATCGAGAAGATATCCGTCTTCATCCGCATGTCGCGCCACTGGCGGATCTGGTGCTTCCGCAGGAAATGGCCCGACTCGTGGGCCATGACTCCGGCCAGCTGCGCTTCGTTGCGCATCCGCAGCAGCAGCCCGGAAAAAACGACAGCAAACCCCGTCGGGAACATGGCCGCGTTGAACTCGGGCAGCCGGATCAGATAGATGCGCAGATCCCTGGCGGCCGGGCCGCCGATCCGCCCGATGAGATCGCCGACATAGGCGTTGGCCGCCTTGTCCTTGATGACCAAATTGGAGCCGGAGACTTCTTCCTCGACCCGGTCCATCAGCTTCCAGATGCCGAGCTCATCACGGTCGGTTGGCCGGTAACCGGGACCGATCAAGGGAACCATGCTTGCCGGCGGGATCCGCGCCTCGGCGATGCCGGTGGCGAGGCTGGTGGCAAGCGCGCCGCTGCCCGCGAGCATCGCGCGGCGGCTGAGGAGGCAATTGACGCACATCAGCCGTGCTCCTTCATACGCTGCCGGACGGCCTTGCCGGGCTTCATGCGGTCGAGGAGTCGTTCAACCATCATCGCCGCGCCTTCCGGCTTGCGGATGTCGCCGATATTGATGCCGGCAACCTGCGTTCCGGTCTGCAGCACGTTGAACCAGACGACGTCGCCGGTGTGCAGGTCGACCAGGGATGCGTAGGCGAACTGGCCGCCGCCGCCGATATTGGGGGCGCAGAAGCCGACGAAGCAGCCGGCGACCCCCAGCACCTGCAGCGCGATCCGACCGGTCGAGGCGAAGCTGTCCTCGGCGTAGAGGAACAAGGCATAGTCCATCCCGGTCCGCTGGCCGAGGCGGACGGCGTCCTGGCCGAGCGTCCAGTCGAGCCCTTTGCCGCGCTTGGTCGGCAGATTGGCACCCGAATAGCGGTGCAGCGCAATCGACTGGCCGACCGCATAGTGCAAGCGTTCCAGCTCGGCGACCGTCTCAGGCTCGATCCCAGGCAGGCTGTCGCGCCGCTCCATGACGACGACATTGCCGCCGCGCTCCGCTTGCTGGGCCTTGAGAGCCGTGATCAGGTTGGCGCGGGCCTTCTCGGTCCAGTCGGCGCGCGGTTCGACCATTCCACCGGTCGTCACCGAGCCGACGTTGACGTCCGGGCGCATCACCAGCAATTTGTAATTGCCCTGCGGCGGCGTGAATTCGACATTTGCATATTGCTTGGTCTGCACGCATGCGGCGAGCGGCAGCGCGGCCACGCAGATCAGCAGTGTAAAGCGACGCATACAGGCCTCTCCTCTGGCTCGTAACGCCTCAAGCGCGGCGAACGCAGGACAAGGACGAACAGTTCACTCAACGCGAGTGACAGCTGTCAATTTATGCTGCGTTTTCCGATATTTGCAAGAGGTTATCGCGGACACGCGATGCCTGGAACCGTCAGGCACTTGCCGTCCACCGATCCGCGCTGGAGGGGCAGGCCGATCATCGCTGCCAGTGTCGGCATGATGTCGACCGTCTCGACCGGCTGCTCGCTCGATGCCGGCGTCATGCCCTTCCGCCAGAACAGGATCGGCACCCGCCGGTCATAGTCCCACGGACTGCCGTGGGTGGCGACATAGACCTTGGTGTCGGCGATCGGCGTCACATGGCGCTTCAAGAGAACGATGAAATCGCCCGAGCGCTCGGCGTCGAACGAGGCCCGCGCCCGCTCGATCAGCGACCATTTGTCGGGGCTGGCGGTCGGCAGCGGCGTGCGCGCGAGCTGGTCGTGCGTGAACACCGCCTCGACCTGCGGATGAGCACGATAGGCGGCGACCGCCTCGGCGATCACGCGCGTCCGCTCCGCAGTGGTCAGCTTGCGATCGACGTACATGTCGCCAAAGGCGCCGTCGCCGTAGAGCACCTGGCTGGCAAGGCCGAGCTTTGCCGCAATCGCCTTGCCCATAGCGCTGGCAGTCAGCGCCGGATCGACGCGCTGCGCCTCGGGCACGCCCTGCTCGCGCAGCCGCTCGGGCACGTCCTCGCCGCCATGGTCGGCGGTCAGGACCACGGCATAGTCGATGCCGGTCTTGTCGAGGAACGCGAGGAAACCCCCAAGGTCACGGTCCAGCGACAGCAATTGCAGGCACATTTCGGCGCCTTCGGTTCCATATTTGTGACCGACATAGTCGGTCGCCGAGGCCCCGACCGAGAGCACGTCGGTCGCCTTGCCACGCCCAAGCCGCATCTCCTGGGTCAGCGCGGCGGCCAGCGCCAGGGTAGCGCCGTCGAACGCCGGGCTGGTTCGAAAGGCGGAGAAGTCGCCGGCCGCGCGTGCGAAGCCGCCGCCGCCGACCGGTCCGCTGCCCCCTGCCACTGCGATCACCCGCGACTTGGCCTGGCACAAGGACGGCGCCGAGAGCGCCGGCGCCGGAGCGGCAATCATCGCCGCTACTGCCTGGTTGGTCGAGGCGACGCTGCGCGGGATCGCGGCGCTCTTGATGTCGGTCGCATATTTCCTGCCGTCCCAGTACCAGCGCTGGTCGGCGACATGGCCGCTCATCATCACGGCGGCCCGGTCCTTGCCGGCGACCGCGACATTGCGGCTGGCGGGCTGGACGGCTTTTAGGCGCTCGCCCAACGTCGGCACGCGCAGGTGCATTGGCGACACGGTATAGGCGATCGAGGAGCTGCCCGGCACGCGTTCGTCCTCGGCACAGTACACCGCCTTGTCGCTGCGTGCCTGGGAGGGATCGAACCAGACGTTGGCGATGATCCCTGTCCGCGCCGGCCGGTCGCCGGTCATCAAGGTCGAATGGCCCGGACAGGTCTCGGTGGCGTTATGGCCGTGATAGCCGTTGCGGAACACCGCGCCCTCGCTCGCCAGTCGCTTCAAGCCGCCGGTGAACTGCCCGCGATATTCATCGAACAGATCGGCGGAGAATTGGTCGACCGAAATGGCGACGATCAGCTTGGGCGGAGCGGCTGAGGCCTGGGAGGACAAGACACCCGCAACCAGGCCGACAATCAGCTTACGCACCCGCGCTTCTCCTCAATCCAGCTTCGCCCGCAGCCGGTCGTTGACGACGCCGGGATTGGCCTTGCCCTGCATCGCCTTCATCACCTGGCCGACGAAAAAGCCGAAGAGCGCCTGCTTGCCATCCTTATATTGCTGAACCTTGTCAGCGTTGGCGCCCAGCACCGCGTCCACCGCCGCATCGATGGCGCCCGTGTCGCTGGTCTGCTTGAGGCCCCGCTCCTTGACGATTGTCGACGGCGCCTCGCCGGTTTCGAGCATGATCTCGAACACCTGCTTGGCGATGGTGCCGCTGATCGTCCCATCGGCGACGAGCTTCAGCAGCTCCGCCGCTTCCTCCGGCGAGATAGGCGTGGTCGTGATGCTCTCGCCGCGGCGGTTAAGCGCGCCAAACAGCTCGGCGACTACCCAATTGGCCGCCTGCTTCGGTTCGGCGCCTGCCGTCAGCAGCGCGTCGAACCAGCGCGCCGTCTCGACCTCCGCGGTCAGCACGCTGGCGTTGTAGGCGGTGATCCCCAGTCCCTCGAAGCGCTTACGCTTGTCATCGGGCAGCTCGGGAAGAGACGCCTTGCAGTCGGCGATGAAATCCTCGTCGAGCTCCAGCGGCAACAGGTCCGGGTCGGGGAAATAGCGGTAATCGTGCGCATCCTCCTTGGAGCGGAGGGTCCGCGTCTCGCCCTTGTCGGGGTCGAACAGTCGGGTCTCCTGGACGACCTGCCCGCCCTCCTCCAGCACCCCGACCTGGCGCTTCGCCTCATGCTCGATCACCGCCATGACGAAGCGCACCGAATTGACGTTCTTGGTCTCGGTGCGGGTGCCCAGCTCGCCGCCGACCTTGCGCACGCTGACATTGACGTCGGCGCGCATCGATCCTTCCTCCATGTTGCCGTCGCACGAGCCGACGTAGCGGAGTATCGATCTCAGCTTCCGCAGATAAGCCCCTGCTTCGGCAGGCGAGCGCATGTCGGGCCGTGAGACGATCTCCATCAACGCGACGCCCGAGCGATTGAGATCGACATACGACATGGTCGGGTGCTGGTCGTGCATCAGCTTGCCCGCGTCCTGCTCGACATGGATGCGCTCGATGCCGATCTGCTTGACGCTGTTCTCGTCCTTCTCGTCTAGCAGGATCTCGACCTCGCCCGCTCCCACCAATGGATGATAGAGCTGCGAAATCTGGTAACCCTGCGGCAGGTCCGCATAGAAGTAGTTCTTGCGGTCGAAGCGGCTCCAGCGGTTAATCACCGCATCCAGCGCCAGACCGGTGCGCACCGCCTGCCGGATGCATTCCTTGTTCGGCACAGGCAGCATGCCTGGCATAGCGGCGTCGACCAGCGACACTTGCGAGTTGGGCTCGGCCCCGAACGCCGTCGCGGCGCCGGAAAAGAGCTTGGCGTTGCTGACGACCTGGGCGTGGACCTCGAGGCCGACCACGACCTCCCACTCGCCGCTCGATCCTTTGATACGATAGTCGCTCACCACCATTTCCCCGGCTTGGCCGCGAATCCCGCCCGATCCTCGATCGCCAGCGCCGCGTTCAGCACCCCCTGCTCGTCCAGCTCCCGCCCGATCAGGTGCAGCCCCAGCGGCAGTCCCTGCCCGTCGAGCCCGCCCGGCACCGACATGGCCGGAAGGCCCGCCAGGCTCGCCGGCACCGCGAAAACGTCGTTCAGGTACATGGCGATCGGATCGGCGCTCTTCTCGCCCAGCCCGAACGCCGCCGAGGGCGCCGTCGGCGTCAGGATGAGGTCGCACTGTTTGAACGCCTCGGCGAAGTCACGTTTGATCAGGCTCCGCACCTTCTGCGCCTTGGTGAAATAGGCATCGTAGAAACCGGCAGAGAGCACATAAGTGCCGATCATGATGCGGCGCTTGACCTCGGCGCCGAAGCCGGCGGCGCGGGTCGCCGCATACATGTCATCGAGAGTCTTCACCCCTGTTTCGCGCAGCCCGTACCGGACGCCATCGTAGCGGGCGAGGTTCGAAGATGCCTCGGCGGGAGCGATGATGTAATAGGTCGGCAGCGCATATTTGGTGTGCGGCAGGCTGATCTCGACCACCTCGGCGCCCGCGTCCTTGAGCCACTCGATGCCCTGTTCCCAGATCCCATTGATCTCGGCCGGCACGCCGTCGATGCGATATTCGACTGGGATGCCAACCGTCTTGCCCTTCAGGTCGGCGTTCAGGCCTTTCTCCCAGGCAGGCACCGGCAGGTCCAGCGACGTCGCGTCCTTGGGATCAAAGCCGGCCATTGCCTCGAGCAGGATCGCGCAATCGCGCACCGTCTTCGCCATCGGGCCGGCCTGGTCCAATGAGCTGGCGAAAGCGACGATGCCCCAGCGCGAGCAGCGCCCGTAGGTCGGCTTGATGCCGCAAATGCCGGTGAAGGCCGCCGGCTGGCGGATCGAGCCGCCGGTGTCGGTGCCTGTGACTCCCGCCGCCAGCCCGGCCGCGACCGCCGCCGCCGACCCGCCCGACGAGCCGCCGGGCGTTAGCGCCGCATTGCCACCGTCGTTGCGCTTCCATGGTGAGATCACCGGCCCGTAGGCGCTGGTCTCGTTCGACGAGCCCATGGCGAACTCATCCATATTGAGCTTGCCCAGCATCCCCGCCCCTGCGCCCTTGAGCTTTCCGGAAACGGTGCTTTCGTAGGTCGGCTTGAAGCCCTTCAGAATGTTCGAACCGGCGGTCGAAGCGACGCCCTCGGTCGCGAACAGGTCCTTGATGCCCAAAGGCACGCCCGACAGCGGCTTCAATTCGCCCGCCGCCCGCGCCTTGTCGGCTGCATCGGCCGCTGCCAAAGCCTCCTCGGGCGTCTCGACCGTATAGGCATTGAGCGCCCGCCCGGCAGCAACCGCGGCATTATAAGCTTCGGCCACCTCCCGCGCGGAGAAATCGCCCAAGCGGAGGCCGTCCCGCAGCTCGGCGATGGTGAGGGAAGTCAGCTCAGACATCAGTTCGTCATCCCCGCGGAAGCGGGAATCCAATTTTCCTTGGAGTGCTTCGCTTCGTTCGCAGTGACAACAAGGATACCCATCACTCGATCACCTTAGGCACGGCGAAGAAGCCGTGCTGCGCGTCGGGCGCGTTCTTGAGCACGTCGTCGCGGCAATTGCCGTCGTTGACGACGTCGTCGCGCAGGCGGAGCTCGTTGGCGATGACGGCGGTCAGCGGCTCGACGCCGTCGGTGTCGACTTCGCCCAACTGCTCGACCCACTGCAATATATTGTTGAATTCGGGCACCATCGCCTCGACCTCGGCATCGCTCATGGCGATGCGCGCAAGCCGCGCGACATGGCGCACTTGATCGGCGTTCACGGACATGGGCCGCGCGATAGCGGCGGGGCGTCAGGCGGGCAAGCAGGGCGACGCCCACAACCGTCATCCCTGGCTCAACGGCTTGCCACCCGGCTGCCGCTAGAGAGCCCGCTTCACTCCATGAAGCCCGATGACCCGATCCTTCTGGAGGATGGGTGCCGCGACAAGCCTGATCCAGTGGTTTTCTTCCTCTCTCGGCTTGATCTCCGCGTCCAGGATGAAACCGCATTTGTGGTTGATCGCATAGGCCCGCAGGCGCTCCAGCACGCCCCGGGAATGCTCGCGGTACCGGGCGACTGCGTCTTCGCGTACAACCGGAGTACCGTTTGCCAGCCCAAACATCTCGTAGACTTTGTCGGACCAGGTCAGCGCATCGTCATCGGTGAGGTCGCATTTCCAAGTGCCGACCTCATCTCCTCCGAGATCTTGTTCGAATGCCTCCCCGATTGCAGCGGGTGTCAGGAGATGCCCGAGGGCGAACCGGCCTGCGGGCTCTTCAAAGAATAATTTATGAAGCAATGGCTGGTTCGGCATCACCTGGCCCCCAATTCCGTGGTGAAGATGGCATTCGTAAAGAATATTACCACGTTTCGGGATGAGACGCAGTCATTAGTCTGGTAGGCAGGCATCAATCCGTGGAGCGTGACGCAAGAATGAAGCAACCCGATATCGGACTTCCAGGCCTGAAGGCTTACGAACTTTACCTGTTTGCCCCCGACGGCAAGGTTGTTGTGGGCTGGCACAGCTTTGACGCGAAAGATGATGAAGCTGCGGCCGAAATCGCTGACGGATTGGCCCAACAAGCTCTGTTGGAACTTTGGCAAGGCAGCACCCTCGTCAAACGGTGGGAGCAGCAGCGCTAGGCGCAATGCCAGCTCAGGGTGGAAAGCTGCCGTTAGCTTGCGCCTGGTTACGCGCCACTTGATCCTTCAATCAGGTCCATGAAATTCCGCGCTGCCTCACGATCTTCCTCGCTCTCAAATGCGACTTCCAGATCAGGGGCCGATCCCAGCGTGTGCAGTAGTGCCCAAAGGGCGAACCGCTCACCGCGGTCTTTGGTTAGACCGAGGTCGACTTTCATGTGCTCGATGCCGGCATTGAGAGCTTCCGGTGGGACTGAGGCTGGATTTGAAGTGCCAAAGTAGCGGCGGATCTGATCATCGAGATTCATCGATGTCATCTGATCCGGGAACAGCTGGCCCGCAAGTCCGCCGGCGATGAACGGCACGCAATGTCGCTTGTGGGTCGAAAGCGGACATTGGCGGGATCTGCGGACCGACTAGGGAGTAGCCCTGATTCCCCTGGCTGCGTGGAACGCTAGAAGCGTTCCCCTTAGGGCTGCGCAAATTCCATGAATGGATCCAATGATCCGTGCCCGTTTGACCCGATGGCTTCTGGCACCGTCCCTCACTGGACGGTTAGCGCTTCTCTTTGGAATCTTCATTCTTGTGGTTCCGACCATCGTTCGCGCGGACGTCGATGACGTCGTTACTGGGTGCGAATTTACGCCCTATCTGCCATTCGTCCTCCTCGCCGCGCTTCTGCTTCGCTGGTGGAACGCCGCCGCGGTCGCGTTGGCGTCCGTCGCCATCCTCGGCACCCTGTTCATCGGTCCGCCAAATCAACTGCTCGCTTCCTCATGCTTCCTGTCCAGTGCGGGGATATTCCTTGCTGCGTCGGCGGCGATGATCGGCAGCGTGATGCTCTTCCGAAGCGTCGTCGCGGCCGTTCATCGGCGCGGCGCAGACGAATCTGCGGGCGGCATTGTCTTCAGCTTGGAGCGGGGCGAGGTCTGGGCAAGCTGGTATGGGCAAGGCCCGCCAGTACTCTTGGGGTCGCAAGAGAAGGTCTCCGGGATGATGGAGGACTTCCTGGCGCAACAAGAGCTTGGAAAGCGCCTCAACGGTCGACCCTAGTCGGTGCATCTAATGACCGAAATGGGTGGAAAGCTGCCATTAGCGCGCAATCCGATTTTCCTGTCCTACAGCCCCCAACCTGTGCTTGCCTCTCCTAAATCCTGAAGGAGACGCGCCCTTGGCCTATCTGGCCCGACCCCGCCGCCCGCGCCGCAAGTGGGAATGGACCGATGCCAAGGCTGTTACCTTCATAGTTACCCTCGCCGCCCGCCGTTCCGTCACCTTGGCCGCTGCTCGCGCCGGTATGAGCCGCAAGTCGGCTTATGCCTTACGCGACCGCGACCCTGCCTTCGCCGCCGCCTGGGATAAGGCCTGGGACGCCGGCGCTCCTCGCCATCGCTGGACTGCCATCAAGGGTAACAAAGGTGATGAAGGTTATGATCCCCCTGTTCGATCCCTTCCAGGTGACAGCGTCACGCAGCGATCCGTGATCTCGCCGGACAACCCGTTCGCCAACGTGGACCTGGATTCGATCCTCGCCATCCTGCGCGACTCGGACCCGCGCTCGCTTGCCCGCGCCTTTCCCCTCCCCTAACGGCCCCAATCCATGTGCGCGCGACGCTTCCTCATTGCCATTTTCGTGCTTACCTTGCTGGTTGTGGCGGGGGCATTCGCGATCTTCGAATGGGGCGGGCAGCTGCTGCTCAAGTCGGCGACTCCGCACGGGCATTTCGAAGCCAAAACCGCGGGCAATGAGCCGGATTACGCCCTCCCAGCCAGCTGGATCGCGCGCCCGGCTATGCGGGACAATCCGTCGCACTGGCTTCCCGATGGCGCCCCATCCGTGAACGGTGCGCAAGCCGCGGCCGTCTTCTTTATCCATCCGACCACCTATCTCGAGCGCGACCGCTGGAACGCGGCGCTCGACGACCGCGACAGCCAGGACCGCGCGGCCCTCTTCGTCCGCAGCCAATCGAGCGCCTTCAACAAGGTCGCGCAGGTCTGGGCGCCCAGATACCGGCAAGCGGCCTATGGCGCCTTCCTGCTCAACAGCGAGGATGCCAATCAGGCGCTCGACCTTGCCTATGGCGATGTCGCCCGCGCCTTCGACAAGTTCCTTTCCGCCGTCGATCCCGGGCGCCCGATCATCCTCGCCGCTCACAGCCAGGGGTCGCTGCATTTGCTGCGGTTGCTTGCCGACCGAAAGGAGCAGCTAAAAGCACGTCTCGTCGCCGCCTACGCGCCGGGCTGGCCGGTCGGTATCCAGGCCGATCTGCCAGCGACCGGCCTGCCCGCCTGCGCGACGCCTGAGCAGACCGGCTGCGTCCTGAGCTGGCAGAGTTTCGCCGAGCCCGCCAACACGTCGCTGGTCACTGCCTCCTGGGTCGGCACGCGCGGCCTGACGGGAACGAAGCGCACGCAAAAGGATATGCTGTGCGTCAATCCGGTCACGGGCACGCTCGGCGGCCGCTCGTCGGCTAGGTCCAATCCGGGAACTTTGGTGCCCGAAGCCGACCTTGCCAGCGCCACGCTCGTGCCCGGCCTGGTCGGCGCCTATTGCGATGGGGGCTTCCTGAAGATCGACGGCGCCATCCCGCCGCTCGGGCCGTTCGTGCTGCCGGGCAACAATTATCACGTCTATGATTACGCCTTGTTCTGGGGCGCGATCCGGCGCGATGCCGACCGGAGGCTGGCGGCGTGGCGGCGCTGATCACGGCCGACCCGGCCGAATTCGCGGCCGCTTTGCCCAATGCCGGCGCGCTCGCCGGGCTCGACGTCGGCACGAAAACGATTGGCCTTGCCTTGTGCGACGCCGGCTGGAGCTTCGCCGGCCCCGCCGAGACCATCGGCCGGACCAAGTTCACCAAGGACCTGGCCGCGCTTGCCGCCTTCGTCGCTGTCCATGAAGTTGCCGGTTTGGTTGTTGGCCTGCCCTTGAGCATGGACGGCAGCGATTCGCCCCGCACCCAGTCGGTCCGTGCCTTCGCCCGCAATCTCGCCCCGCTTGGCCTGCCGGTCCTGTTGTGGGACGAGCGCTGGTCGACCCAGGCGGTCGAGCGGGCGATGATCGACGCCGACGTCAGCCGGGCGAAGCGCGCCGTTGCCATCGACAAGCTTGCCGCCGCCCATATCCTCCAGGGCGCCATCGACGCGCTGGCCAACCTGGCTCCGCCCCGCTAGGCCGCCTAATTCATGGACCTGACATCGATCGACGATCTGACAGACACGCAGATCGCTACGATTCTCGATGAGGGCGAGCGCTGGCTCGCCTTCAACCGCCAGCCCCGCCGCAACGATCGTCGGCTGGACGGCCTCACCATCCTCAATGCCTTCTTCGAGAATTCCACCCGCACCCTGCTGAGCTTCGAGATCGCCGCCAAGCGGCTCGGCGCGCAGATGGTGACGATGCAGGTCGAGATGAGCTCGATCAAGAAAGGCGAGACGCTGGAGGATACGGCGCGGACATTGAACGCCATGCGGCCCGACGCCCTGGTCATCCGCCACGGCATCAGTGGCGCGCCGCGCACGGTCGCCGAAATCATGGACTGCCCGGTGATCAACGCCGGCGATGGCACTGGCGAGCATCCTACCCAGGCTTTGCTCGACGCCGCGACCCTGAAGCACCGCTTTGGCAGGATCGAGGGCCTCAAGATCGCCATCTGCGGCGACCTCGCCCACAGCCGCGTCGCCCGCTCCAACGGCAAATTGCTGCCGCGGCTCGGCGCCGACGTGCGCTTCGCCGGACCGCCGTCGCTATTGCCCGGCGATTTCCAGGGCTCCGGCTCGATCGACGAGGCTGTCGAGGGCGCCGACGTGGTGATGATGCTGCGCATCCAGCGCGAGCGGCTCGAAGAAGAACTGAACGATGCGCCGGGCGAATATCTGGCGCGCTACGGCCTCACTGCCGAGCGCATGGCCCGAGCGGATCCAAGCGCGGTGGTGATGCACCCCGGCCCGATCAACCGCGGAGTCGAGATCGACGGCGCTCTGGCCGACGATCCCGAGCGGTCCTTGATCGCCCTTCAGGTGGAAATGGGCGTGGCCGTGCGGATGGCCTGCCTCGACCTGCTCGCCGCCGAGCGGCTTACAGCGAGGCCAGCCTGACCGGCGCGTCGCCGGCGACCGTGCGGACGAAACAGCTGCCGCCGGCGCGCTTCAGGGCGCCGCAGAAGTTGCGGGCATCGCCGTCGCTGGCGAAGCCCTGGATCGACAGGCGGAAGACCGTCCCCTTCGCGCTGGCGAAGCGGGCGGTCGCGGGCGTGTAGCCGCGCAGCGCCGGGTACTTCTTCGAGATATTGTTCCAGGCGACACCGACGAACGAGCTCGAGCCATAGGCGCCGAGCTGGACCACGGACTTGCTGTTGCCGCGGACGGCGCGCGGGAAACTCGCCTTGCGGATCAGTGGGCGGCTTTCAGAAAAGCTGGCGGCGCGTGGGCTGAGGGCCGGCTTGGGCGCCGCGATGACTGGTGCCGGCGGAGCCGGATCGGCGGCGGCGACTTGCGCCGGAGCGGGCGCGGGCGCAGCAGCATATTCGACTGGCGCGCTTGCTGGCGCCTCCGCCTGCTCGACGATGGCGGGCGCGGGCTCGGCAACGGGAACCGCGACCGGCTCTGCCGCGGCCTGCTCCGTGTCCTGCGAGTTCAGCGCCAGGCGCACAGGCTGGCCGGGATCGGCGGCAGCGGGTGTGATGCCGGTCAGCGCTGCAACCTGGTCGGAGGCATGGGCCGGCTTGGCGAAGGTCATCCACTGCTGGATACGGGTGTCGAGCTGGTCGGCCGGCACGTCCTGGGCGGCGATCGTCTTGGCCGCGGTCCAGTCGCCCTGCAGCGCATAAGCGAGCGCCAGGTTCTGGCGGACGCGGGCATCGGCGCCGACGGCGCGGGCCGCCTGCTCGAGGACGCTGGCAGCGCTCGTCGGCTGGCCGGCCAACGCCAGTGCCAGGCCGTAGTCGGACGGGTCCAGGTAGGCGCGGGCGGCATCGAGCTGCGCCAGCGCTTCGTCGTTCTTGCCCTGGGCGATGCTGACCAGCGCCAGCTTGAGGATGAGTTGCGGCTGGTTGGGCAGCAGGGTCAGCGAATCCTTGTAGGCGGTTTCGGCAGAAGCGAAGCGCCCGCCAGCGAAATAGGCGTTGCCAAGCAAGGCGCGGAAGCTGGCGTCGCGCGGGCTGCTGGCGACAGCCCGCTCGGCGAACTGGATGGCGGCGACGGTGTCGCCCTTTTCGAGCGCCGCCTGGGCGCGGGTGGCGACACCGATATTGGAGGCGTCGACCTTGCCGCCCAGGGTGGAGGCGCTCTGTGCGCCATTGGCGCCCGGCGTGGAACAAGCGGCAAGCGCGCCGACCAATCCCAGCGCGGTGAGTGCGGGTCCGAACGTCTTCACCATCTCATCACCTCTTCAAATCAGCCCTGCACGCGCTTTGTCGGCGCGCGCTCGGCCATCGAGTCCAGTTCAGGCATTTCCGCGAGCAGGCGATCGACGGCGTCGGTCACCAGCTGCTGGGCCGACCGTCCATTGACCGCACAAGCCAGGCGC
>JBKPSK010000037.1:0-9656 GCA_046734995.1 Pseudomonadota bacterium | reverse complement strand
GCGATAGCGAACTCCATCGGCAGTTCCTCGCCGTCGGCAAAGCCATTGGCCATGGCCACCGATGAACTGCCGGTGGCGATGGCCTTGGCGCCGCTCTCGGCAACAGCCCGCGCGCTGCCCGCGTCCCAGGCATTGAACAGGACGACCGGGTCGCCGGGAATGTGAAGCGCCGCAAAGGCGCGTGCCTTGTCGATCTGGGTCATGGCCGAGGCGGTAGCTGCCCGCCTCCTGGCCCGCTTCCCGTTTCTTGCGTTCAAGAATCCGGCCTGACGCTCAGGCGTCCGGGGCCGGTCCGAGCTGCTGCCAAAGCTCGACCTTGAGGCCGTCGGGATCGAGGATCCAGGCGAAGCGCCCGTAATCCTCGTCCTGGCGACCGAGGATTTCGATCCCCTTGGCCTCGAGCTCGGCGATCAGTCCATCGAGGTCATCGACCCGCAAATTGACCATGAAGCCCTTGTCGCTCGGCCCGAAATAGTCGCTGTCGTCCTTGAAGGGCGAGAGGAGGGTGAAACCTTCCGGATCGTCGTTCTTGAATGGGAACATGGCGCCCCATTCGCCGCCGATTCCCAGATTCTCCAGGTACCAGGCGCGGGTCTTGTCCGGGTCCGCGACCTTGTAGAAGATGCCGCCCAAGCCGGTCACTCGTGCCATCTGCCCCTCCCGCTCCTTCAGCCGATCGCAGCCTTCGCCGCCTCTTCCAGTTGCTTCATCAAAGCCCGATGCGGGAAGGGGCCGTGGCTGATCCGCGCTACGCCGGCATTCGCCCATTCCTTTTTGGACGGGGCGCCGGGAAAGGCGACCACATTGAGCGGCAGGGGCACGTCCTTGACGATGCGCTCGATATGACGGGGGTCTGCTAGACGCGGAACAAAGAAGCCGCTGGCCCCGGCGTCGGCAAAGGCCTTGCCGCGCTCGATCACCTCGTCGACCAGGGCTGAATCGTGGGCTTGGGCCTTGATGTAGAGGTCGGTTCGGGCGTTGATGAAGAACTGGCCACCGACCGCTCGGCGGATGGTCTCAATTCGTTTCACCTGGTCTTTCAGTGGGTGAACCCCTTCGCCGCCGATCACCTGGTCCTCGAAGTTGCACCCGACTGCGCCGGTGGCGGCAAGTGCTGCGACATTCTGCGCCGCCTGCTCGGGGTCGACGGAATACCCACCTTCGAAATCGACGGTCAGTGGCAGATCGACCGCCTCCATGATCCGCCGCGCGTTGTCGAATACGAAATCGAGCGGCACCTTCTCGCCGTCGCCAAAACCCGAAGCGTCACCGACCGGATGGCTGCCAGTCGCCAGAGCCTTTGCGCCGGCCGCCGCCACCGCGCGCGCGCTTCCGGCGTCCCAGATGTTGTAGAGGACGACCGGGTCGCCGGGCACGTGCAATGCGGCGAACACCTCGAACTTCGTTGGCATGAAAACCCCCTTACGGCACCTTGTCGAGCTTGCGCTTCAGCTGCTCGATCCAGTCCTCCGATTCCGGCAGCGCCGCCGCGCCCGTATAGCGCGTGTCGCGCTCTTCTTCCTCGGGCGTCAGCTCGCGCGAATAGCTGATGGTTAGCCGCCGCCCGAAAAAGTCGTCGCCGCGCAGACGGAGCTCGGGCTCGGCATCGTCGGGAAGATTATCCCGGATGGTCTTGAGATATTCGATCAGCTTGTCGAGCGAGGTGTACTCGCTGATTTCAATGAAGTCCTTGACCCGTTTCGCCACGATGGCCTCTCGTCCGGTCCTAAGAGAAAACGACGCCGCGCCCTGAATTAATGCACGAAACGCGCGACCACGTCCCGGTAGGAACGCGAAACCTTCACCTGCGCTCCCGAATCCAGCACCAGGAAACATTCGCCATTGGTGTGCGGCTTGACCTGGCGAACAAGGTCGAGGTTGACGATGGTCGAGCGGTGGACGCGCTGGAAACGGCGCGGATCCAGCCTTTTTTCGAGGTCCTTCATGGTCTCGCGCAGGATCAAGGTATTGTCTCCGGTCTGGATGCACATGTAGTCGCCGGCCGCATCGATCCGCTCGATCGTGTCGACGTCGACCCGGAAGATCTGCCCCTGGTCGCGGATGTTGATCATCTTCTCGAAACGGTTGGCCGCCGGCCCTTCCGCGCTGGTCGCCTCGGCCAGCTCCTCGGCGGCCTCGGGCGCATGCTCGACCAGGGCTTCCTTCAATCGCTCCGCCTCTTCGGCGCCGCGCTTCTCGGCGAGCCGCTGGCGGACCCGGTCGAGGGTCGCGGCCAACCGGTCTTCCTCGACCGGCTTCACCAGATAATCGACCGCCTGTGCATCGAAGGCGCGCAAGGCATGCTCGCTGAAGGCGGTGACGAAGACGAACAAGGGCGGCTCGACTTCCATCAGGCCCTGGACCACCGAAAAGCCATCGAAACCGGGCATCTGGATATCGAGGAAGACGAGGTCGGGCTTGTGGGTCTTGATGGCGCGGATCGCCTCGCGGCCGTTGGCGGCGGTGGCGACCACCTCGACGTCGTCATGGGCCTGGAGGCGAAGCTGCAGCCCCTGCGTCGCAAGCGGCTCGTCATCGACCAGGATGGTACGAATCGTCATTCGGATTCCTTTGTGAAATCGTGGATGTCGTGCCCCCTGTTCTCGAATGGAATATCGAGGATAACGCTAAACCCCCCATGTTCGTTCTGTCTGGTCTGAAAGCCGTGGGCGGCGCCATAGGCTTGCGCCAGACGGTCCCGGATGTTCGCCAGGCCGACGCCGGTCGATTCGTGCGAGGTCAGGCCGGCCTGGCTTCCGGGCCCGCTGTCGGCGACCTCGATGCGGATGCCGCTGCCCTCGCGCTCGGCCTTGATCCAGATATCGGCGCCGCCTTCGCTCGGCGTGACCGCATATTTGATCGCATTCTCGATCAACGGCTGCAGCAACAGCGAAGGCAGGCGCGCGCCGATGGTTGACGGATCGATCCGGAAATGCGGCCGCAGCCGGTCCTCGAAGCGCATCTTCTCGATCTCGAGGTAGAGCTTCAGCGTCTCCACTTCCTGCGCCAGGGTCACCTGCGCAGTCGGCTCGTTGGCCAACGTGTAGCGCAGGAAGGAGGATAGCCGCGCCAGCATCGCGTTCGCCCGCTCGGTCTGCTTGAGCAAAACGAGAGTCGAGATGCTGTTGAGGGTATTGAACAGGAAGTGCGGATTGAGCTGGTAACGCAGCATCGCCAGCTGCGCCGAGGAGGCCTGGCTTTCCAGCTTCGAGCGCTGGTCGATCTCCTCTTCCAGCAGCAGATAATAATTGATTCCGTAATAGAGCGCCGACCAGGCGGCGAGCAGCGAGAAGTTAAGCAGGATGGCGCCGAGATACTCGACTCCCACCGGCTTTGAGTTGGGCTTCAAAAAGGTGGCGAAGCTCCAGGTTTCGATGAACGAGAAGGCGAAGCTCGTCAGGATGACGACGATCAGCGACAGGACGGCGGTCAGCAGCGCCCGCATGGTGATCAGCCGCCGGTAGAGCGAGGCCATCAGCAGCGTCAGCGAATAGCCCGTCGCCGTCAGCAGCAGCGTGTGGACGACGAACATGATGCCCATCGAATTGGCGATGCCGGACAAGGCACGCAGGATGAAATAGCCGGTCCAGCCGGTCGATTGCAGGACCCAGAAGGCCCGGTTCTTGTCGGCGAAGAAGGGCGCATCCAGTCCGACGCCCTCGAGTACGGGCCTGGCCGGGCCCTTCGGCCGCGACCGGGGCAGCGGCCTGGGCTCGGCCGGAGGCGCCGTTTCCAGCAGGCTCGCGCTGTCGCTCGCCATGCTCAGCCCTGTCCCTGAAGCCGCATTCCGACCGATATAGACGCTCAAATTCGTCATTGCGAGGAGCGAAGCAACACGGCAATCCAGTGGCAAGAAGCTGGATTGCTTCGCTTTCGCTCGCAATGACGGGTAGGAGAAAGCCCATGAACGAACCGCATTCGCGCGCGACCTTCCGCAGCATGGAAGAAGCCAAGGCCGAGGACTGGGCGATCATCGGCAATCACTTCTTCAGCTACGGCAAGGGCCTGCCCGACCGCGTCCTTGCCCATCTAAAGCTCCTGGACGGCGACTATGGCGGCTTCCCGGTCGATCGTCTGCAGCACAGCCTGCAGACCGCGACCCGCGCCCATCAGGCCGGCGAAAGCGAGGAATATGTCGTCGCGGCGCTTCTCCACGACATCGGCGACACTTTGGGCAGCTACAATCATCCCGACGTCGCCGCGGCGATCCTCAAGCCCTTTGTCGACGAGAAATTGCACTGGATCGTCGAGCATCATGGCGTCTTCCAGGGCTATTACTTCTTCCATTATCTCGGCCTCGACCGCGACATGCGCGAGCAATTCCGCGGCCACCCGCATTTCGAGGACACGGCGCGCTTCTGCCAGGTCTATGACCAGGCGGCGTTCGACGAAGCCTATGAAAGCGCGCCGCTGGAGTTCTTCGAGCCAATGCTGCGCCGGGTGTTCGAGGCACCGAAACAGTCGATTTACAAGGCCGCGGCGGAATAGCGGGTGCCTCTGCAAATCGGCCAGACTTTAACCGCCCTTAAACCCTCTTCGACTACCTCCGAATCCGCTTCAGCTGGCAGGATGCGGAATGTACGAGGCGCCCGATCGTTATAAACGTATGGTTTCCGCTCGCCTTCCAGGCGGGGAATCGCTCGCTTTGACTTCAGGCGGGCAGAATGACGGCGGATCGCCGCTTAGGGATGTCCAGCTCATCTCCCGCGCCCAGCTCGCGCCGTTTTTCGCCGGCGCCAACGTTGTCGCCGCCGCCCTCATGGTCGCCGCATTGGGCAACCATGCTCCTCTGCCCTGGCTGATCGGCTGGCTGGTCCCGGTCGGACTGGCGAATTTCGGCGCGATGCATATTGCCCGCACCCAGGCGGTGACCCATGTCGGCCGCTCCGGCCACGCCGTTCCCGACTGGCAGCTCATTGGCGATGTCGTCGTCCGCGCTCTGCTTTGGCTGAGCCTGCCGCTCTACTTCTTCCCTGGGCTCGATCCCAGCAGCCAGATCATCACCGCTTCGCTGATCGCCGGTCTTGGCGTTGCCGCCCTCGGGCTGGTCGTCGTCCCGGCCTGCGTCAACGCCTGGATGGCCTGCTTCACCGCAGCCGTCTGCTTCGCCTTGTTCATGGCGCGCAAGACCGTGCCCTTCCTGCACATGCTCGACATATTGTTCACCCTCGGCGTCGCCGTCTTCGGTGTATTCGCGGTCGCGCGCTGGGCCTTTCGCCAGCTGAAGACCAATGCCGACATGGGCTCGGCCAGCGAAAGCGCCTCCCTGCTGCTGCAGGAATATGAGCAGCGCGGTGTAGGCTGGCTGTGGCAGGTCGATGCCGAGAACCGCGTCAGCTACATCTCCTCGCGCATGACCGCCCTGCTTGGCCGCCCGGCAAGCGCCCTCATCGGCCATTCGCTTCCGTCCCTACTCGGCGGCCATGCCGAACTGGGCAGGATCCTGCTGGAGAAGCAGGCCTTCAACAATCTCGAGATGGAGCTTAACACACCGCGCGGTGCCCGCTGGATCTCGATCGCCGGCGATCCGATCATCGACACCGCCGGCCGTTTCGAAGGCTTCCGGGGCGTCGGCTCCGACATCACCGAGATCCGCCAGACGCAGGAGAGGCTGACCCATCTCGCCAACATGGACGTGCTCTCGGGCCTGCCCAACCGCGGCCGCGTGCGCCAGCTGCTCGGTGAGGCGCTGCGTGCGGCCACGGTCAGCAATGTCCCCTGCGCAATCATGTTCCTCGACCTGGACGGCTTCAAGCCGGTCAATGACACCTTCGGTCACCCCAAGGGCGATGCCGTCTTGCAGGCGGTCGCCAAGCGCCTGTGCGACCAGGTCGGCCAGGACGGCCATGTCGGCCGGATGGGCGGCGATGAGTTCGCCATCGTCATCATCGACGCGCAGAGCCGCAAGAAGGTCGAGATGCTGGCGGAATCGATCATCAAGTCAGTCGCCCAGCCCTACATGATCGACGGCACCGAAATTCGCATCGGCGTATCCATCGGCTGCGCCTTCGGCCCGATCGACGGAGCCACTGTCGACGACCTGATCCTCAAGGCCGACCTTGCGCTTTACCAGGCGAAGGACGGCGGCCGGGGCGTTGCTCGCTACTTTTCGTCGGAGCTTCAGTCGGAGCAGGATGACCGCGTGCGGCTTGAAACCGACCTCCGCCAGGCGATCGCTGCGAAGCAATTCCACTTGGCCTTCCAGCCCCTGGTCAGCGCAAAGACGCAAAAGCTGGTCGGCTTCGAGGCACTCATTCGCTGGAACCACCCGCAGCGCGGGCTGGTCCCGCCGCCCGTCTTCATCCCGGTCGCCGAGGAAACCGGCCTGATGGGCGCAATCGGCGACTGGGTGATCGAGGAGGCCTGTCGCGCCGTCGCCACCTGGCCCGAGCCGATCACGGTCGCCATCAACATCAGCCCGAAGCAGATCATCCTGCCGGCCCTGCCGAACACTGTCAGCCAGGCGCTGTCGCGCTACAAATTGCCCGGCAACCGGCTGGAGCTGGAAGTCACCGAAGGCGTGTTCCTCGGCGACAACAACCAGACCCTGGACGTGCTGAAGCGCCTGCGCGCGCTTGGGGTCGGCATCGCGCTCGATGATTTCGGCACCGGCTATTCGTCGATTGGCTATCTGAACAAGGCCGTCTTCCACAAATTGAAGATCGACGGCAGCTTCGTCCGCGAAGCCGGCTCGCGGCCGGAGAACGTCGCCATCATCCAGTCGATCGTCCAGCTCGCCAAGAGCTTCCGGATGAACGTCACAGCCGAAGGCGTCGAGACCGCCGAGGATTTCGAGCGCATGCGCGACCTCGGTTGCGACACCATCCAGGGCTATCTGTTCGGCCGCCCCCTCAGCTACGAGCGCGCCAACCAAATGGTCCTTGGCCTGGGCACCCAGCGCAAGGTGGGCTGAGCGTCAAATTTCCTAGCGCGAGCGGATGAACTCCCGGATATCGCGCGTCAGCTTCACTCGATCCTCGTCGCGCACGTACATCATGTGTCCGGCATGATAATAATGGAACTGGACCCGGTTCTGCGGGATGCCGCTGCGCGAAAGCGCATATTCGGCGGCGAAGAAGGGCGTGGCAAAGTCGTAATAGCCTTGACCGACGAAGATCCTCAGGCCTGAATTTTCGCGCAGCGCGGTGCCGAGATAGGGCGTCAGGTTGAGATAGGCGTTGGCGTCGCGCCCGCCATCGATCTTCCAGTCCCAGTCGCGGCCAAGGTTGCCGATCGACTGATATTCGCGGTCGGTGACGAAGCCCAAGGTGCCGCGCGACCAGCTGTTGATGGCGGCAGTGTAGCCGGCGTCGATCCCGTAGAAGCTCGGGTCGTTGTCGGGGGTTTCGCCGGCGCTGTCATAGTCCTTGCCGGTGTAACGGGCATCGAGCCGGCCGATGGTCACGCCCCGATCGCGCAGCAGTTCCTTGTAAAAGCGGTCGGGCGAGACGCGAAGATCCGCTTCCTCGAGATAGGTTTCGCTGAGGCCAGTGAACCGCGCCAGCTGGCGGCGAATGGCTGCATGCTCCTCCGGGCTCAGCCTCTGGCCCTTAAGCAGGGCCTGCGCATAGGGGCCGAGCGCCCACTGCCGCGCTTCCTCGACGAACTGCTCGACCGAGGGCGCGCTGGCCTTGCCATGGTAAAGGGCGACCGCCGCCATCGACGGCAGGTTGGTGATGTAGCTGAGCTCATTGCCGGCGCGGTCGGCGCCGGCGCCGAAGTCGAGAATAGTCGAGATAAGGATTACGCCGTTCAAGCCGACGTCGTTGTAGGTCGAGCCTTCCAGCTGGTTGACGACGGCCGCCGAGCGGCTGGTGCCGTAGCTTTCGCCGCCAAGGAACTTGGGACTGTTCCAGCGGCCGTTGTCGCCGAGCCAGCGTCGGATGACCTCGGCAACCGCTTTCGCGTCAGCGGTGACACCGTAGAATTCCTTGCCCTCGGTCTTGCCGATCAAATGGCTGAAGCCGGTGCCGGGCGGATCGATGAAAACCAGGTCGGTGACGTCGAGCAGGCTGTCGGGGTTGTCGAGGATCGGATAGGGCGGCGCCCCGTCGTCGCGCGCGTCCGACGGAATCGCGACCCGCTTCGGGCCGAAGGCGCCCATCTGCAGCCAGACCGAACCTGAGCCCGGGCCGCCGTTGAACAGGAAGGTGACTGGCCGGCTGGAGTCGCGCGGCTCCTTGACGTAGGAGGTGGTGACGATCGCCGCCTTGGGCGTCCCGTCTTCGGCCTTGATGATCGTCTCGGCGATGGTCGCCGCGTAGCCCATGCGCTGGCCGCCGAATGTCCCGCTGAGCCTGGTCGTGCGCTTCTGGGCGATCGCCGTCAGGTCGGGCTTGGCCGGCTCGGTCGCCGCGGCGCCGGGCTTGGGCTCAGGCGGCGGGTTCTTGTCCTGGCCAATGGCGGGCGTGGCCATCACCAGCGCCAATGCGGTCAAACCCCTGAACATCTTGCAATCCCTCCCCGATTCGGTCGCGGTGCACAATGCCGCGCCCGACGGCCAGCGCAAACCGGCGTCGATCAACCGCAGGTCATTACCTGCGAAGGGTCAGCCGGGGCGGCCGCCGTGAGCGTCGCGCAGCGCCAGGAACTGGCGGCGGGTGGCCGGACCATAAGGACGGAAGGCCGGATTCGGGTCGGCACGATAGGCCGTGCGATTGGCGTCGAGTCCGGAAGTGCGGATGGCCGAGACATCGAGACCGTAGACACGCGCCGCATTGAGCCCGAAGATCTTCCGCTTCGCCTCCGCATTCAGCGGCGGATAGCCGTATTTTTCCTGAAATTCCTCGCTGATCGTGAAGGCGCGGAAGGCCTGGATCTGGTCCTGCGGGCTGCCGTACCAGATCGAATCCGTTCCCCAGATGATCCGGTCTTCGCCAAAGGTCGCGAGCAACTTGCCCAGCACATGAGCCGCCTGGTCGGGCCGGCTCATGAAATATCGCCAGGTCGATCCAAGCTCCGCATAAAGGTTGCCCGCGTTGCGCGTCAGGCCGGCCTCGCGATGCGCCTTGATCAGCCGGTCGACGCCCCTGCCATTGGGGCTATAGGCTCCTTCACTGACGCCAGGCTGGAAAGCCGAATGATAAACAAAAAAGGTAAGGTCGGGATTGGCCTTGGCGACCCGCCCCATGTCCTTGGGCGAGGACAGTGCCGGGTCCAGCGCCGACTGCGACGGATCAATGCCCGACAGCGAAACGCCCTTGTGCGCGGCGAAAATCTTCACTCCGAGCCGCCGCGCTTCGGCGAACATGCGCTCGGCAAGCGGGCTTTCGTCGAGGAAATAGCCGCGGCCGTCCGGGCCCCATTGCGGATAGAGTTTCCAGGCAGCAACTTTGTGGACGCGCGCCTTTTCTTCCATCGCCTCGATTTCACCCGGCAGATTTGGAAGGACACCGCCGTGGATCAAGGCACGATGCTTCCCGCCGCCCATCGATTCTATCAGTCCCCGCGCCTCGGAAGCATAGGCGATTGGCGTGGGCGTGGTCGTCCCGAACAAAGCGGAAATGACGCCCGCGTCCGTGTCACTGTCGAGGAACACCTCCTTGACCAGCGACCGCGCCGAATAGCAATCGAGTTTGCCCGGGTTGCACTTTTGCGCCTGCGGGAAGACGTGGCCGAGCGCCGCGCGCCACGCCTCTCCGTCCCGACCCTTCGCC
>JBKPSK010000036.1:0-8368 GCA_046734995.1 Pseudomonadota bacterium | reverse complement strand
GCCGGGATGCGGGAGGATGCGTCCGGGAACGGAGAAGGTCATGCGCAAACAACAGATGGAAAATGCCGCCTACGAAGTCGCCACCCAGGTCCGCACAGTCGAGGAAAGCATCGAAGCCGCTCTCGCGGAGATCGCCGATCTGCAGTCGAAAATGGTCCATGCCCGGACCGTCACCCGCGCCGGTTTCGTCAACAGCCACGCCGCGTTCGAGCAGCTCGCCGTGACCGTCAGCAGCCTGGTCGCCGCGCGCGGCGGAATCGCCCACTGCCACGTTGCCCTGGTCGACACTCAACAGACCATCCCCGGCCTGCGCACGGTTTCGTTCGGCGACGGTGACGAATGCCCGCCGAAGACGGCCCGTGCCGACCTGCGCATCGTCGCGTGAAATTTGATCGGCCGGACTAGCGATCCTAGTCCGGCCCGACCCATATGCTGAACCCAATCGTCTATCACCTTCTGCTCATTGCCGTGGCCGCCTATGCATTCCTGCGCGGGCGCTCGGACGAGCGGCTCGCCGCCGCGATCTGCGTTTTCGCGACGATCGCTACCAGGCTGGTGCTGTCGCCGACCCCGGAACGATATTCGGGAGTCGAGATTGGCGTTTTCCTCGTCGACCTGCTGACTCTGGCCGGGTTCGTGGCGATCGCCCTTCGAACCGATCGCTTCTGGCCTCTGTGGGTTGCGGGGCTGCAGCTGACGACACTCCTCGCACATCTGCTTAAGGCCGTTGATCTCGATCTGCTTCCCCACGCCTATGCAGCTGCGGGACGTTTCTGGGTCTATCCGATCTTCCTGATCATCGTCATCGGCACCTGGCGCAGCCATCAACGGGCTCGACACGAGCGCCACGCCGGGATGGCCTAGCAGCGCGGCGCCGGCCTGGGCTACAGGGCAGCAATGCCGCTGTCGCCAGACCTCGCCCGCTCGCTGATTGCGGTGCTCGATGAGCCCGCCCTGATCATCGAGGGTTCGCGCACCGTCGCCGCAAATGACGCCGCGCGCGCCCTTCTGGGCCAGCGGATCGAGGGCACGGATGTGCGCTTCGCCATCCGCCATCCGGAAGCATTGCGCACGATTCTGTCGGAAGACTTCACCGATCTCGAGCTGGTCGGGATCGGCTCTCCCGACCGGCCATGGACCCTGAGCGTCAGGCGGATCGAACAGGGCAAGACCCTCGTCCGCCTCGTCGATCAGTCCGCCGGGCGGGCGGCCGAGCGAATGCGCGTCGATTTCGTCGCCAACGCCAGCCATGAATTGCGCACGCCGCTGGCGACCATTGCCGGCTATGCCGAGACCCTGGCCGACGAAGGCGACGTCGACGAGGAAACCCAACGCCGGTTTGGCTCGGTGATCCTCGGCGAGGCCAAGCGAATGTTGCGAATTGTCGAGGACCTGATGAGCCTGTCGCGGATCGAGGCGGAACGCTTCATGGCACCGCGCGAAGAGCTCGATCTCGGCGAAGTCGCTCGGCTGGCCGCCGACCATGCCGCGCCGCTCATACAGGAGCAGGCGTGCTCGATCGAGCTTGAGATCGATGAGGAGCTTCCGCCGGTTGCCGGCGACTTTGCGCAACTGCTGCAGACGGCCGACAATTTGGTAGCCAATGCCATTCGCTATGGATGTGCCAGCAAGGGCATGAGCGTTACGATCGAAGCGCGCCGCGATGGCGATCGCGCCTTGCTGGCGGTCCGCGATTATGGGGAGGGCATCGCACCGGAGCACCTCCCGCGCGTCACTGAACGATTTTATCGGGTCGACACCACACGCAGCCGCGACAGCCGCGGTACCGGTCTCGGCCTCGCCATCGTCAAGCACATCGTCGAGCGGCACCGGGGAACGCTCGATATCCGAAGCGCGCCGGGCAAGGGCACGTCCGTAGAAGTCCGGCTCCCATTCGCATAAGACAGGCGAGAGGGTCGCTTCTTGCAATAAAAATGCAATATTTGAGTCATGGACTAGTCGTGGACGAAACCTAGCGCGCATTTATGCAACGACACATTTTCCTGGGCGCCACAGGCGCCCTTTTGATCGCTATTGCTGCTGGCCGTGCCGTTGCCCGTGATGATGGACAGCTCTGGACCAGCGCCAATGCCAATGTGAAGCTCAATGACAAATGGCGCTTGAGCCAGGAGCTCACTGCTAGGTTCAGTGATAACCGCAAGGGCCTGTACGAAATAGAGTCCGTCACCATGCTCGGCTACCGGGTCGGAAAGTCGGTGACGCTTGCAGGAGGCTATGTTTACAATCCGCTCTATTCGAACGGCGAATTCAGCGGCCGGGAGCATCGCGCTCGCGAACAGATCACCTTCGACAACCTTGCGCAATTTGGCCGGGGCAAGCTCAGCGCGCGCCTGCGCCTGGAAGAAAGGTGGCGGCAGAATGCGGATGGAATGGCATTGCGGGTACGCCCTTATGTCAAATACTCCATCCCACTGAAGAAGGGCGGTAAGACCTCATTGAATCTCAGCAACGAAACCTTCGTGAATCTGAAGAACACGAGCTTTCAAAAAACCGACGGCGTGGATCGGATGCGCAACCTGATCGCAATCTCCACGCCATTGTCGAGAACCCTGGGAATCGAAGGCGGCTATCTCAACCAATATGGCTTCGTGAGGGACGGTGACGACACGGTCGACCATGTCGCCACGATATCGATGAGCCTGAATCTCTGATCTGCAGTCGCCCTCGTCATAATTTTGCAATCTTAACGTAACAACTGGGTCCCCAATCCGACGCTACTTGTAGGCGCGGGATATGACCCGTTTCGGGAGCAATTTAATGAACAAGTTGATGGTCGCGCTGCCACTGGTAGCGCTGCTTGCAGCATGCGGCAGCAATGATTCGGCCGGTTCGCCGGGCGCGCAACTCAAGATCGTTGGTTCTTCGACGGTCTATCCATTCACCACTGCGGTCGCGGAAGATTTCCAGCGCGCCCATCCGGGCACCAGCGTCATCGTCGAATCGACGGGCACGGGCGCTGGCATCAAATTGTTCTGTGCTGGAGTGGGCACGCAATACCCCGACATGGCCAATGCCTCGCGGCAGATGAAGGCCTCCGAATATGCCGACTGCGCCAAGACCGGCGCCAAGCAGGTCATCGAGGTCCCTATTGGGATCGACGGCCTGACGTTGATCGAAGGCAAGGACGGCCCGGGCCTCGATCTGACGGTCGCCGACATCTACAAGGCTCTGGCCGCCAATCCGTTCGGCAAGCCCAACACAGCCAAGACCTGGAAGGACGTCAATCCATCGCTTCCGGCGATCGAGATTCGTGTCATGGGGCCGCCGCCGACTTCAGGGACACGCGACAGCCTGGCCGACCTCGTCCTCACGAAGGGCTGCGAAAGCGACCCGGCCATGAAGGAATTGAAGAAGACGGACGAGGCGAAGCACAAGGACATTTGCACCAAAATTCGTGAGGACGGCGCTTATATTGAGGCCGGCGAAAACGATAATCTGCTTGTCCAGAAGGTATCTGCGAATTCCGGCACGCTCGGCGTTTTGGGCTACAGCTTTCTCGAGGAAAATGCCGACAAGGTTAAGCCCGTGAAGTTGGCGGGCATCAGTCCGACCGAGGAGACGATTGCCAATCTGACCTATCCCGGCAGCCGCACGCTCTACGTCTACGTCAAGGGCGAGCATATGGCCGCCAAGCCGTCGATGAAGACATTCATCGAGGCCTATTCCAGGGCTTGGGCGAAGGGCGGCCCACTTGAGAAGCGCGGCCTTGTTCCATTCGGCGGCGCCGAAGCCGAGGCAGCGACTGCGCAGGCAACGACGCTGAAGCCGCTCGACCCGGCGACCCTCAAGTAAACAGGCGGGCGGGCGCATGACACTCACACTTGCGCTCGTCGCCGTTTTGCTGGTGGCCTTCGTTGCGGCCTGGCAGGCCCGTTCCCGGGCGGGCGGCCTGCGCACGCAAGGCCGGCTGAACAGCTTGCCGTCTTATCATGCGGCCTATGCCTTCCTGTGGACCGCGCTGCCGGCGCTCATCCTGATCGCGGCTTGGGTCCCGATCCAGTCCAGGCTGGTCGAGGAAACGGTGCTGGCGACCCCGGAGGGCCAGTCACTTCCCGCCTTCGAAATGCAGCGCGAGGGAATACTCGCTGAAGCGCGCCAGATGGCCTCGGGAAAGATCGAGACCGGGTTCAACCCTGAATCGGCCGCGCTGGCGCCGCGCTTCAGGGAAGCCGAAGGTTATTATGCGGCGATCGGTGGCGGGATTGCTTTGCTGCTCGCCTTCGCCAGCGCGGCCTTCGCTCTGCGCCGGGTGGCAGCCGATTTTCGGGCGAGGAGCGGAGTCGAGCGATGGGTGCAGGCGCTGCTGATCGCCGCGTCGCTGATCGCCATCCTGACGACCTTGGGCATCGTCCTGTCGCTGCTGTTCGAATCCCTGCGCTTTTTCAACTTGGTCAGCCCGAGCGAATTTCTGTTCGGCACCAGCTGGAGTCCCCAGACCGCTCTTCGCGCCGACCAGGCCGGATCGTCAGGCGCCTTTGGTTCACTCCCCTTGTTCTGGGGTACTGCGTTCATCGGGGCCATTATCGCGATGATCGTCGCCATCCCGCTTGGGCTGATGAGCGCGATCTTCCTGACCCAATATGCGCCGGCGCCGGTGCGCAGCTGGCTGAAGCCGATCCTCGAGATTCTCGCCGGCGTTCCGACTGTCGTCTATGGCTATTTCGCCGCGCTGACGGTCGCGCCGATTGTGCGCGACTTTGGCCTGTCGATTGGGATCAGCTCGGCCAGCAGCGAGAGCGCGCTCGCCGCCGGCGTCGTCATGGGCATCATGATCATCCCCTTCGTCAGCTCGATGGCCGACGACAGTATCGCTGCAGTGCCGCAATCGATGCGTGACGGCAGCCTGGCGCTGGGCGCAACCAAGGCGGAGACCATCAAGAAGGTGCTGCTTCCGGCCGCGCTTCCCGGGGTGGTGGGTGGAGTTTTGCTGGCTGTAAGCCGCGCCATCGGTGAGACGATGATCGTCGTCATGGCAGCCGGCCTGGCAGCCAATCTTACCGCCAATCCGTTCGAAAGCGTCACCACCGTGACGACTCAGATCGTCCAGCTGCTGACCGGCGACCAGGAATTCGACAGCGCCAAGACGCTTGCCGCCTTTGCCCTGGGCCTGGCGCTGTTCATCATCACCCTGATCCTGAATCTCATCGGCCTGATCTTCGTCCGCCGCTACCGGGAGGCCTATGAGTAGCATTGCCCCAAGCCGGTGGACCGACGGGTCGATGCATGCCCGCGTACGGAGCCGCAATGCGGCCGAGCGGCGGTTCAAGCTGCTCGGCCTGCTCGCCAT
Organism: Pseudomonadota bacterium; assembly: GCA_046734995.1. Lineage (GTDB taxonomy): Bacteria > Pseudomonadota > Alphaproteobacteria > Sphingomonadales > Sphingomonadaceae > Sphingomicrobium. The sequence continues at coordinate 3,060 of JBKPSK010000036.1, read as the reverse complement.
CGGCCTGTCCGTGGCCTTCCTTGCCTTCCTGCTCGTCGATATGGCGTGGAAGGGACTTGGCGGGTTCACCCATACCGAAGCCAAGGTTCTAATCGACTTTCCCCGGTCGGACCTGATCATTGACCCGGCTGCGCTCAAGGGCCCGGAAGCGAAACAGGTGGTCGGCTCGGCCAACCTCGAGGGCGCGCTTTCTCAAGCCGCGGTTGCCAATTATGGCGAAGCGGCAGTGGACCTTTTCGGCGGGGCCGCAGGGCGGTCACTCGGCAAGGCGCTCATTGCAGATCCGAGCCTGACGACCCGGCGCGCCGACTTGTGGCTGCCCATCGCCAGCGCCTACGACGTCGCCGCCAAAAGCGAGGGGGCGCCCAAGGCAGAGCGTCTCGTCGCGGCGATCAAGGCGGAGGGCGCCCTCAAGCGGACCTTCAGCGGCGATTTCCTCAGCGCGTCCGACGCCACCGATCCGGGCGAAGTTGGCGTTTGGGGTGCGCTGAAGGGCAGCTTCCTGACCATCGTCGTCACCATGGCGCTGGCCTTTCCGATCGGCGTGCTCGCGGCGCTTTATCTGGAGGAGTTCGCTTCACGGAATCGCTGGACCGATCTCATCGAGGTATCGATCAACAACCTTGCGGCGGTGCCCTCAATCATTTTCGGCCTGCTCGGCCTCGCGGTATTCCTGAACTTCATGCATTTGCCGCGCTCGGCGCCCTTGGTCGGCGGCCTGACCCTGGCGCTGATGACCATGCCGGTCATCGTCATCGCCGGACGCAATGCCATCAAGTCGGTCCCGCCCTCCATCCGCGATGCCGCGCTGGGCGTCGGCGCCTCGAAGACACAGGTGGTTTTCCACCATGTCCTGCCGCTCGCGCTGCCAGGCATTTTGACCGGCACCATCATCGGCATGGCCCGCGCGCTTGGCGAGACGGCGCCGCTGCTGATGATCGGCATGCGTGCCTTCATCGCCACCCCGCCGCATGGCTTCACCGATCCCTCGAGCGTCTTGCCGGTCCAGATCTTCCTCTGGTCGGACGAGGTCGGCCGCGGCTTCGTCGAAAAAACCAGCGCCGCGATTATCGTGCTATTGGTCTTCATGCTGCTGATGAACGGGCTCGCCATTTACCTTCGCAACCGGTTCGAGCAGCGCTGGTAGGCACTTATGAAAGAGAAGATTCCCCTGACCCCAGATACGCCCGTGCCGGCGCCGTCCGTGGCGATCGCTGCCGAATCCAGCGCCGATGATCCACTTGCGCCCGGACTGCCGGCGGGGGCCGTGGGCTTGGAGCGCACGGCGAGATTCGCGTCGGCCGCTACCTCGGCAACTGAGGAGCTGGATGCAGGTAGGACTCCCAAGATGCGGGCCCGCGGCGTCGATGTTTTTTACGGTGAGAAGCAGGCGCTGATGGGTGTCTCCATCGACATTCACGACGACCGGGTGACGGCGTTCATCGGCCCTTCGGGCTGCGGCAAGTCGACGTTCCTCCGCTGTCTCAACCGGATGAACGACACGATCCCGAATGCAAAGGTCACGGGCGACATCGATCTCGATGGCGAGGACATCTACGATTCCGACATGGACGTCGTGCAGCTGCGCGCCCGCGTCGGCATGGTTTTTCAGAAGCCCAATCCCTTCCCGAAATCGATTTACGAAAATGTCGCTTACGGACCAAAGATACACGGGCTGGTCTCCGGCAAGAGCGAGATGGACGCGATCGTCGAGAACAGCCTGAGGCGCGCCGGCCTATGGGATGAGGTGAAGGACCGGCTCAGCGAGAGTGGCACCGCTTTGTCGGGCGGCCAGCAGCAGCGGCTGTGCATCGCCCGCGCCATCGCCGTCGACCCCGAAGTCATTCTGATGGACGAGCCATGCTCGGCGCTCGATCCGATCGCGACGGCGAAGATCGAGGAGCTGATCCATGAGCTTCGCGGGCGTTACGCCATCGCTATCGTCACACACAACATGCAGCAGGCGGCGCGCGTCTCCCAGCGGACCGCATTCTTCCACCTCGGCGAGCTGGTGGAGTACGGCAAGACGAGCGAGATCTTCACGAACCCGCGCGAACGCCGGACGCAGGATTACATCACCGGACGTTACGGCTGATGGGAGAAGATGAAGTCATGGCCACGGGACACACACTGAAGGCATTCGACGACGATCTCGACCGGCTGCGCGCGCTGATCAGTGAGATGGGCGGCCTCGCCGAGCACGCGATCCGCGAATCGATGCGCTGCCTGCAGCAGCGCGATATCGAAGGCGCGGCGCGGATCGTCGAGAACGACAAGAAGCTGGATGTGCTCGAGGTCGAAACAGAGAAGCGCGCCATCCAGTTGATCGCTCTGCGAGCGCCGATGGCCGGCGACCTGCGCGATGTCGTCGCGGCACTCAAGATTTCGGGCGTCGTCGAGCGCATCGGCGATTATGCCAAGAACATTGCCAAACGCGTGCCCTTGCTCGAATCGATGGGCCAGATCGAGCCTCTATCGCTGCTGCCGGAAATGGCGCGCATCGCCACCGAGATGGTGCACGACGTCTTGAACGCCTTCGTTGAGCGAGACGCCGAGGCCGCCTTGAGAGTCTGCGAGCGCGACCAAGCGGTCGACGATTTCTACGATTCCATCTTCCGCACGCTCCTGACGCACATGATGGAAGACCCGCAAAACATTGGCCAGTCGGCGCATCTGTTGTTCATCGCCAAGAACATCGAGCGCGCCGGCGACCACGCCACCAATATCGCCGAAATGGTCTACTACGCCGCCACCGGGCAGCACATGCTGGATCATCTTCGCGAAGAAAATGAAGCGAGCCTCTGATCATGAGCGCCAAACGACTGCTCCTCGTTGAAGACGATCGCCAACTTGCGGAGCTGGTTCGCTTCCATTTCGATCGCGCCGGTTACGACGTGACCCGCACCGGCGACGGCGAAGAGGCCCTGATCCTGGCCGAGGAAGTACGCCCCGACCTCATCATCCTCGACTGGATGATCGAGGGGATCAGCGGCATCGAGGTCTGCCGCCGCCTTCGCCGCCGGCCGTCAACCGCCAACCTGCCGATCATCATGCTCACCG
>JBKPSK010000035.1:0-6314 GCA_046734995.1 Pseudomonadota bacterium | reverse complement strand
GAGTTGGAACAGCTGCGCGGAAATCGGCTCGCCGTCCGCACCGACCAGATCGTCCCGGTATCGCGTGTCCGCATAAGTCATGCCAAAGTTGAAGTTGGCATCGCGGAACGGCCGGGTGAAAATCTCGAACTCGATGCCGGTCGAGACGACGCCCGAGCGGACATCGCCACCGACCAGGTTACAATCTCCGGTTGCGGCGCTGTTATCGGTATCCTGGCCGTTAAGGTCTTCCGAACAGCTGTTGATGTTCTCGACTTCGAAGTTGATGCCGTTGAACGTGTTCAGCTGGAAATCTTTGAAGGCCTGCCGGAACAAGGCGATGTTGATGTCGATTCCAGGCCCATCATATTTCAAGCCGAGCTCAAAGGCGTTGTTGATCTCAGGATCGAAGAGCAGGGAATCGGTGCTGCCGCTATTGATGATCGCGCCCGTCCCGCCGGTCCGCGTCAATGCCGAGCGGTCGAGGTTGAAGCCCCCGGCCTTGTAGCCCTTCGAATAGCTGGCATAGGCCAGGATCTCGTCGATCGGCTTCCAGCTCAGCACCGCAGTGCCGGAGAACTTGCTCTCCTTCTTGTGGCCGTCCGCGGAATAATTGCCGTCTGGCGCGCTCGGGATCACGCACGGAAGCGTCCGGAAGCCGAATACGCTCGACAGCGGATTGGCCGACAACGCCCTACAAAACACGTTGTTGTCCATCAGATGCATGTCGAGATCTTTACTCTCATGCGTGTAGCGGAGGCCGAGCGTCACTTTCAGGCCGTCCGTGATCTCAAAGATGTTGTGCGTAAACACCGCGAAATTCTCGCTGGTGTGGTCGAACTCGTCGTTGAGGCCGACGCCCGCAAACGGATTCATGCCGACACCAGCAGCAAGGCCAACGGCGTCATAGCCGCCGATCCCGCCAAGGCCCGGTGCAAAGCCAGCGAACAGGCCGATACCCGGCTTGAGAGCTGCCGGAACTCCGGGGTTCAAAATTGCTGCCAAAGCCGCGCTCGTGCTGATGCAGTTCGCCGACGACGGCGAGAGGAGCGCGGAGCCGCCACCCGAGGCAGCCAAATTGGCAACGGTCAGGCAGTTCGCATATTGCTCATAATCCTCGCCATAGGTGAGGTTGTCGATCACTTTCAGCTTCTCGTGGGCGTAATAACCGCCGACCAGCCAGTCGAGCCGGCCGTTCCACAGCTCGCCTTGCAGGCGAAGCTCCTGGCTGAACGTCTTGAACCGGTTGTACGAGCCGCCGCTGCCGTCGCGGTAGAGGATGTCGAGATTGTTGAAGTCGGCGTCCTGGCCGCGGTCGTAATTGTTGTAGCGATAGGCCGTGATCGAGGTCAGCTCGCCCCAGCCAAAGTCGTAGGAGCCCTCGAGCGAGGCGCCGTAGTCCTTGACGTCGGAATTGTAGCCCCGCCCCGGGGTCACCGCGATGTCGCGGTCAAAAGGATCGTCCAGGATGATGCCGTGCAGGCCGCCGACGTTGCTGATCAGGCTCCGCTCGATGAAGGCAATCGTCGATGGCTGTAACAGAACCGTGTTTGGCCCGGTCGCGACCGTATCGTGTGTCGGCAGATAGACAGCGCCGCAGCATTGTTCGTTGCGCTTCGCATAGTCAGCGACCAGGCGGACCGACAGATCGTCATTCGGCTGGTAGAGCAACTGGCCGCGCACCAGATAGCGGTTACGATCGTTGTAATCGTCGCCCGAGATCACATCCTTAAGGAAGCCGTCGCGCTGCTGCCAGACCGCGTCGATGCGCGCCGCCAGCGCCTCTGTGACTGGCCCCGTTGCGCCGAGCTCGACGCGCCGCAGATCGAAATTGCCAATCGTCGCTTCGCCGTAAATTTCCCGCGTGAACCGCGGCTTGGCGGTGATGACATGGATAAGGCCGGCCGAAGTATTGCGGCCGAACAAGGTTCCCTGTGGGCCGCGCAGCACCTCAATACGATCGAGCGGGCCGAGCTCAGTAAGAGCGCCGCCGGTGCGCGAGCGATAGACGCCGTCGATAAAGACGCCGACCGACGCTTCGAGGCCCGCGTTGTCGCCGACTGTGCCGACGCCGCGAATGCGGGCGACGGCGGCGCCGCCTTCAGAGGAGGTCGACGAAACGAGCAGCGAGGGGCTGACCTGATTCAAGCCACGGATGTCAACCGCGCCCGTTTTCTCGAGCGTATCGGCGGTCACCGCGGACACGGCCAGCGGAACATCGCTCAGCGCTTCGTTGCGGCGCGTGGCCGTGACGATGATGGCCTCTTCGTCCCTCTGGCTGTCCTCAGCGTCGGCGGGAGCAACGGCCGCGGGCTCGGTTGGACCCTCGGCGGCGGTGGACGGGCTTCCCTGGTTTGGTTCCTGGGCGAAAGCGGGCGCCGCCATTACGGCAAAACCAGCGGACAGCAGCCAGATCGACTTGCGCATGATGTTCCCCTCTATTGCCGCTCGCCCGTTTTCCATGGGCGTAGCGGATTGGGCGGGGAGGCTAATCCACTGCTTACAGGAATGAAAGCGAGCGCCGCGAGGCCGCAAGCATGATTGCGGAACCCCTGCGGCGTTTATGCAACATAGCTGTAACAAGTCCTTCTGGCGTCGACCGCTTACCCGCGGGTCATGGCGCCCATCATGCAGCGCTAAGGCTGCTTGCCGCCCGAAGTCCGATGAGCAGCGCGACGAGACGATCCGCGTGAGCATCGGTCGTTCGCCATGATGAGAAACTGAGCCGGAAAGCCGGTCGTCCTTGCCAGACGGTGCCGCCGAACCAGATTTCACCCGAGTCTTGCGCGGCCTCCACAATATCGGCCGTGGCTCGATCATCATCGCCGCGCACCAGTACCTGATTGAGCACGACGCGATTCAGAACGTTGAAACCAGCTGCGCGCAATCCGTCGGCAAGGCGCCGCGCCTGGGCACAATGGCGTTCGACCAATTCCTGGACCCCCGAGCGGCCAAGGCTGCGCAGCGCCGCCCAAATGGCAATTCCCCGCGCCCGCCGCGAGAATTCCAACGTAAGGTTCTTCTGGGCGTCTTTCGACGCCGTCGCGTAGACGGCATCGCTGTTCATGCTCGCTGCCAGCGCACTGGCGTCGCGGCAGATAGCCATCGCCGCATCGTAGGGCGTGTTCAGCCATTTGTGACCGTCGGTGGTCCAGCTGTCCGCCTCCTCAACACCGTCGGTCAGATGGCGTAGCTGCGTCGCCGCCCGGGCCCATAGGCCAAATGCGCCGTCGACATGCACCCAGGCTCCTTTCGCGCGGGCCTTGGGAATGATTTCCGTAAATGGGTCGAACTCGCCGGTATTCACCTCGCCGGCCTGCAGGCAAAGGATGGTTCGAGAATCCAAGGGCGGCAGCCGCTCCGGATCGATCCGACCGTAAGCGTCGACAGGCGCCACAATCAGGTTGCCCGTGCCAAAGCCGAGTACACGGAGCGCCTTCTTGACGGCGATGTGGGCCGTTTCGGAGAGTACGACGCGAATCTGAGGGGCGTCGGCCAGCCCATGCTCGTCGAAGTCCCAGCCTGCGCGCGCCAGCAGCGTTCGTCTGGCGGCGGTAAGGCAGCTCAATGTGCAGGCCGTGGCGGAGGTGCCGAATCCGACCGCGCTTTCGCGGGGCAGGTCAAGCACATCGAGCAACCAGCGCGCGGCTATCCGTTCGATCGAATCCGCGACCGGCGAAATGTCGAACGAGGACGCGCACTGGTCCCAGGCCAGCATCAGCCGTTCCGCGGCCGCGGCTGCCGGCAGTGACGCGCCGATCACGAAACCGAAGTAGTTCGGTCCATTGCTGACAACGGTAGCCGGCGAGCCGACCTCATCCAGGAGTGCGAGCGTTTCCGACCCTGGCCGGCCCTCCACAGGTACCTGTTCGTCGAAGCGGTCGAGATCGGCGAGCGCGGCTTCGTCCGGAAAGACCCGGCGGCTCGATACGGATTTGAGATACTGGCGCGCGCGGTTGTCGGCGTCGGCAATCAGCGAGATTTCATCCATGCCGCTGTCCTTGCGATGCACCGGCGGCAAAACCCAATCAATTGGAGACCCCGACTGATAAGCTGAGCTCGTTGCCCGGCGCTATTTCGGCGCCAGCACCATCAGCATCTGGCGGCCTTCCATGCGCGGATGAGCCTCAATCTTGGCGAGATGCGCGACCTGCTCCGAAGCGCGCTGCAGCACCGCCATGCCAAGCTGGCCGTGCGCCATCTCACGCCCGCGGAAACGCATGGTGAGTTTCACCTTGTCGCCTTCCTCGAGGAATTCGACGACCTTGCGCATCTTCACGTCATAATCGTGGTCGTCGATGTTCGGACGCATTTTGATCTCCTTGATCTCCTGCGTCTTCTGCTTCTTGCGCTGCTCGTTGGCCTTCTTCTGGGCCTCGTACTTGTAGCGGCCGATATCAAGGAACTTGGCGACCGGCGGATCGGCGTTGGGGGAAATCTCGACCAGGTCGAGGCCGACTTCCTGAGCCTGCTCGAAGGCTTCGCGCGTAAACATCACGCCCAGATTTTCGCCGTTTTCATCGATCACCCTGACCTTCTGGGACTGGATGAACTCATTGTATCGGGGGCCGGTCATCGGCGGCGGCGCCATGGGGCGGCGCGTCATGGGCGGACGTATAACGCAATCTCCTAGAATCGTTGGTTGTCGGCGCGAGTTAAGCCCTCCCGTCCGATATGGGAAGGGCGGCATCGCGTTTGGGCCAAATTTTGCGGCGCGAGGTGGCGGCGCGGCGTCAGTCTAAACGAAGGTCGGGCGGAACCGCTTCGTCCCGGATCATCGCCACGGCCTCATCGAGGCCCATCATCTTTTGATGCTCATCGCTGCCCAACCGGCGCAGCGCCACCGTGCCTTCCTCAGCCTCGCGCTTGCCGACGACGAGCAGCAGCGGGACCTTGGCGAGGCTGTGCTCGCGCACTTTGTAGTTGATCTTTTCGTTCCTGAAGTCGGCCTCCGCGCGAATTCCCGCTGCCTGCAATTTCGCAAGCACTTCGCCGGCATAATCGTCGGCATCCGAGACGATGGTCGCGACGACCGCCTGCACCGGCGCCAGCCACAGTGGGAACTTGCCGGCATGATGCTCGATGAGGATGCCGATGAACCGCTCGAATGTGCCGAGAATCGCCCGGTGGAGCATCAGCGGAGGATGCTTCTCCCCGTCGGCACCGATATAGGCCGCGTCCAGGCGCTGCGGCATCTGCGGATCGAGCTGGAGCGTTCCGCATTGCCACGTGCGGCCGATCGCATCCTGGAGATGGAACTCCAGCTTGGGCCCATAGAAGGCGCCCTCCCCAGACAGGGTTTCATATTCGAGGCGAGTTTCCTTAAGCGCCCGCTCGAGGTCGGCCTCCGCCCGGTCCCACTCCTCGTCGGTCCCGATGCGCTGGTCAGGCCTCGTCGCCAGCTTCACCTGGTAATCGGCAAAGCCCAGGTCGCGGTAGACGGCGTGGAGCAAGCTGCAGAATGACTTGGTCTCCTCGACCAGCTGGTCGCGCGTGCAGAAGATGTGCCCGTCGTCCTGCGTGAACTGCCGAACGCGCATGATGCCGTGCAGCGCTCCGTGCGGTTCGTTGCGGTGGCAGCAACCATACTCGGCGAACCGGACGGGCAATTCCTTGTAGCTAGTGATGCCTTGCTTGAAGACCTGGATATGCGCCGGGCAGTTCATCGGCTTCAACGCGAGCAGGTCGGCGCTGCCAGTGATCACCGGCTTGCCCTCGTCGGTCGAGGGCACCTCGTCGGGGACGACGAACATGTTCTCACGGAACTTGCCCCAATGGCCCGAGAGCACCCAGAGCTTTGAATCGATCAGCTGCGGAGTCTTGATCTCCTGGTAGCCCGCGGCATCAAGCCGGCGGCGCAGATAGGCCTCTAGCTGACGCCAGATGGTCCAGCCCTTGGGATGCCAGAAGACACTGCCCTGCGCTTCCGCCTGGAGATGGAACAGGTCCATCTCCTGGCCGATCTTGCGATGGTCCCGCTTCGCCGCTTCCTCGAGGCGGACAAGGTAAGCGTCGAGCTGCTTCTTGTTCAGCCAGGCCGTGCCGTAGATACGTGACAGCATCGGGTTCCTGGGGTCGCCGCGCCAATAGGCGCCCGAGACGCGGGTCAGCTTGAACGCCTGCGGATCGAGCTTTCCGGTCGAGGCCAGGTGCGGCCCTCGGCAAAGATCGATCCAGGCGTCCTCACCCTCGCCGGTGCGGTACATGGTAATCGGCTCGCCCTCGGGCAGATCCATCACCCATTCCGCCTTGAAGGACTCGCCGGTCCGGTTGAAGAAGTCGCGGACTTCAGCCCGGCTCCAGACTTCGCGCAATAACGGCCGGTCGGCTGCGAT
>JBKPSK010000034.1:0-6789 GCA_046734995.1 Pseudomonadota bacterium | reverse complement strand
CCGGCCGCCTGCGTGGTGATGCCGCCACTGATTGGCGTGCAGGTCCGGCCGGCGACGAAGTCCAGCGCCCTGCTGACCGAGGATTCGCTGGCGTCGCCGAGCGGCCTGGAAATATCGTCCGCCGCCTGGCAGGTCGCCCCGACATAGGTGGCGAGGCCGCTGAAATAGTCGCCCTGGTGGTTCGCGTTTTCGGTCTTGAATGCCATCACCCGCAGGCGGTCGTCGCAAGCCGAGCGGTCGACCGCGATCTGGCCGACCGGCTTGCCGTAGGTGTTGGTGCCGATCAGCCCCGAATTGACGCCGTAGTAGGGGGTCATGCTGTTGATCACGAGCTCACTCGCCGAGGCCGTGCCGCCGGTGCCTATGAAGGCGATCTTGAGCGGCGATACCGATTGCGACTGCGGGTTGAAATGCGTCGTCGTGTTGTTCGCCGACTTGGCGGCGCTGAACGTCTGGTAAAACATGACGTTGGCGGTCGAGCGATTGCCCCCGAGCAGATTGCCGAGCAGTTCGGCGATCGAGACAAGGCCGCCGCCATTGTAGCGCAGGTCGACGATCACTTTGCTGATGCCCTGCGAACGGAATGTCTGGAAGGCGTTGCGCAGCGCCGGATCGGCGGTGTCGATGAAGGTGCGCAGATTGACGTAGCCGACGTTGGAGGTTCCGTCGTTCAGCACCTTGACGCCGTAGCGCGACGACACTGGCGTCATCGTGTAATTGGCCTTGGTGACCGGAAATTCGGTGGTGACGCCGTTGGTGACGGCGCGGAACCAGCGGGTCAGGCCGGCGGTCGACGGGCCGATGGCATTGTCGATCCCGGCCGAGCCCTCGGCGGCGATGATGCTGTCGACCGTGCGCAGCGTCGCCTGGCTGTCGCCGATCGCCAGGATTTCAGTGCCGCGGTCGATGCCGGCGGCCAGCGCCGGCGCGCCCTCGAACGCCTCGGCGATGAACAGCCGGCGGGCGGCCGTATCAATGCTCAGGCGGATGCCGAAGCCGGCGCTGGACCCCGAATTGAAGAAGGCATTCTCCTGCGCGATCGAGGTCAGGTAAGTGAAGTGGCGATCCTTGCCCTGCGCTCGAGCGGTCGCGGTCAACGCGTCGATATAGTCCTCGACCGTAGTGTAGCCCGCCGGGCTGAGGCTGGCGGGCAACAGCTCGGGAAACAGATACCATTCGCGCAAGGACGCCGCCGCCCAGTTCTGGCGGTCGAGCAGCGAGCAGCTGGACGTGCCCGGAGTGGGAGTCGGCGTACCGCCACCGGAGGTTGGGTCTCCCCCACCTCCACCTCCGCCACCGCCGCCGCATGCGGCCAGGGCCGCGGTGAAGCACAACAAAGCCGATATACGCCGACGACGCATTGCACCCTCTCCCAGCCCCCAAAGCGAATCGGCTTTATCGGATTTTACGAGGATTGCCAGTGGGTTATTGCGGGTCCGCCCGCTTCCTAGTCCTTGAACACCTTCAGCCCCGTCTGGCCGCTTTTGTTCGAGGGGTTGGAGGCGTTCGCCTTGGGCTTGGCAGCCTTCGGCTTGCGAATTTCCTTGTTCGATTTCTTCTGCCCTTTGGCCATCTCACTCTCCCTGGTTCGCGGCGACCATAGCGCGTCATGCCGATAAGCCCAATTGCGCCTGCATCGCGCCGGCGGGAGGAACGCTCGGACCCGCTGGAGCGTCCTGCGTGCAGGAAGGAGCCGAAGCGATGATCCGCAAGCTGAAATCGGGCGAATATCGCCTTTATTCGCGCAAGAAAGGCGCCGACGGGAAGCGCAAGAACCTCGGCACGTTTAGCAGCCGCGCCGGAGCGGAGAAGCACGAGCGCGAGGTCCAGTTCTTTAAACGCTGAGCGGGGCTGGGCCTGGCGGGGTGGACGCACGTCGCCGGGAGGCGAGTTGCCATGCATCCTTCAGCTAGGCTCGGCGGCGCTCTCATAAGAGAGGGGCGCCCGCGCTGGCCGCAGACGCCCCGATCCAGCCCGTGCTCTGGCCGGATCAATAAGAGTTGACTGTATTGTCGCTGGTATTGGTGGTGTTGTTGCCGGTCATGTTGGTGTCGTTGGCCATGTTGGTTTCGTTCATGCCAGCGTTCATGTCGACATTGGTGGCCAGATTGTCGGCCGGCATTACGGTATTGTCTGCCGTCATGTTCAAGTCGGCATTGGCCATATTGTTTTCTTCATTATTCCTGCCGCAGGCGGCAAGCGCCGCCAGGCCGGCCGCCAGCCCGAGCAATTTCAAGGTCTTCATCTTCCATTCCCCTGCGTTGTGCAGCCCGCGCCCCAGCGTTTGGGAAGACCAAAAGGTTCCACGGTTCGGCGCGCCGGACAAGGAAAAGGCCCGCGCGGCACTCGGCGCAAGCAGGCTTCGATTTCTCGTTGGATTTGTCCGACTTAGCGGCCGTGCCCGCGCCAGCGCTTGATCGTGCGCTGGATGATGCCTTCCTCGCCGCCGGTCTCGCGCCACAAAGCCGCGAAGCTTGGGTCGGACGAGGCCGGGCGTTTCTCCGGTTCCAGGTCGTCGAAGCGTACTCGGATCGGGATGGCGACGCCTTCGCCGCAGACGATGCACTCGCGGTTGCGCAGCGCGGGAATGGCGTCGAGGAAGCCGCGGGCGCCTTCCGGCATGGCGGCGCGGACGCAGGCCTGGTCGCGGTCATTGTTCAAACGCATCGAGATGATGGTGCCGCACTGCGATAGCACGCCTTCGGCAAGATCGGACGGACGCTGCGTGATCAGGCCCAGGGAAACGCCATACTTACGGCCTTCCTTGGCGATCCGCTCCAGGATCTTGCGGACCGCTTGGCCATTCGAATTCTCGTCCTTGGGCACGTAGCGGTGGGCCTCCTCGCAGACCAGCAGCAGCGGCCGCTGCGCCTCGGTGCGGCTCCAAATCGCATAGTCGAACACCATACGGGCGAGCACCGAGACGACGACGCTGGTGACCTCGCTCGGCACGCCGGAAACGTCGACGATCGAGATTGGCTTGCCGTGGGCGGGCAGGCGGAACAATTTGGCGACGAACGGCGCCATCGAATCGCTGACCAGCATGCCCGAGAACATGAAAGTGTAACGCGGGTCGGCACGCAGCTCGTCGAGCTTGTTCTTTAGCCGCTGGTAGGGCGTGGTGTCGCCGGCGCGGTCGAGCTTGCCCATTTCGGCGGTCAGCACACCTGAAAGATCGGTGAGCAAATAAGGAATGGGCGAATCCACCGTCACCTTGCCGTATTGCTCCAGATTCTTGCCTTTGGTGCGGGCGGATAGCAGGCACTTGCCAAGGATGTCGGCGTCGCGCTGGCGCTCCGCGCCATCGGTGGTCAGGAACACCTCGCAATGTTCTTCGAAGTTCATCAGCCAGTAGGGGAGCTGGAGGTTGTCGACGTTGAACAGCTCGCCGCAATCCTTGAACGCCGCCGAATATTCGCCGTGCGGGTCGATCATGACGATATGGCCCTCGGGGCTGAGCTCCGAGATTCGGTGGAGAATGAGGCTGACGCTGGTCGACTTGCCGGTACCGGTCGATCCCAGCACCGCGAAGTGTTTCGAAAGCATCGGATCCACGTAAAGAGCGCCGCGGATATCGTCGGTCGGATAGACAGTGCCGATCTCGATATGCGGGCTGTCGTCGGCCGCGAAGATGGCGCGCATGTCCTCGGTCGTAACCGGGAAGATGGTGGTGCCCGGGATCGGGTAGCGGGTGACGCCGCGGCGGAAATTGACCATCCGGCCGCCCGACGCATTCTGACCCTCGCCGAGGAAGTCGACGTTGGCGACCACCGTCTTGTCATCGTCGCCGGCGCGCAGGGTGCGAACATTGGCGATCAGCCAGCTGTTGGCGACCTTCATCTTGACCTGGCTGCCGACCTGGCCGGCCATGGCGATCGATGGGTCTTTGTGGTCGAGCAAAGCGTGCAGCTGCACCGCGTCCATCGACACGCGCGATCCGGAACCGGCGATCTCCTGAACCGTGCCGATAGCGGGGACAGAATTTGCGGGATTGGGTACCGCGCCGCTCGTCGACGCCGCTTCGTCGCTGAAGCTCGACAAATGGTCGACGAACTGCTGCAGGTTCGGTTGCTCGTTCATATGCTTACCGCTGCCTTTGCTCTTCCCGGAAAAACAAGTCGCGGACGGCTTATCGAAAGCCGGTTAAGATTTGGCTTACTTGAAGGGAGTGCTCAGCTGCGACGCGAGAAGGCCCAGGCGGCTGCATAGCCCAGCCCGAGCGACATCAGCATGGCGGCGAGGCCGTAGACGAACGAATGGCGCCGAGCAGCCAAAGCGACATAGCGCTCGAATCCGGACTTGCCGATCTCGATTTCCCGCGTTGCGGCGGCGATTACCCGGCGGTCCGAAATCAGGAAAGTCTCGGCCGTGTAGGTGCCGACCGGCACCTGGCTTGGGATGTTGATCCGGGCACGGTAGAGTACCGCCTCGCTGATCTCGACGCCCTTCGGATTCTCATAATAGAGGCCCTGCCGTTTCCTTAGGTCGAGCAGGCCCGCCTCGAACCGGCGCTCCTTGTCCGGCAGGGCGCCACCGCCCGGCGAGAGCTGGAGGCTGTCGAGGCCGAGCTCGTAGATGGCGGCGGTTCGTTCGTCGACGAGCTTGCCGATCGGCTCCGAAGTGGCGATGGCATAGAAGCTCGGCGCCGAGCGGAAGCGGTGGCTGTCGGCATTCATCCAGATGCCGGCGATCTTGTGCTTTTCGCGGACCACGATTGGCTGCACCGGCCCTTTGACCACCACGGCTACATGGGCCTGCTGGCTTGGAATCTTGCCGCCGGGATAGAGGATGGCGCCGAACAGCAGCAACTGGGCGCCAGTGAAGCTGTATTGGATTTCGATCGATCGGGCGGATACGTCGGGCACCAGCACCGGCTTCGAAGCGCCGAGCAGGAAGGGAGCGATCAGCGGCAGGATAAGCGCCCGGCGCCTCACAGATAATAGACCGTATAGATTTCGTCCGGTCGCCAGGCGAGACCGAGGGCCATGCGCAAGGCGACCGCGAGGATGATGACGGACAGCGCCAGCCGAAGCAAATCAGGCTTGATGCGCGTCGTCAGCCGGGCGCCATATTGCGCGCCGATGACGCCGCCGACGAGCAGCAGGGCGGCCAGCACGATGTCGACCGACTGGGTGGTCACGGCATGCACCAGGGTAGTCGCCGCGCTGACCGCCAGGATCATCACAAGGCTGGTGCCGATGACGACCCGCGCCGCCATGCCGAGCAGGTAGATCATTGCCGGTACCATGATGAAGCCGCCGCCGACCCCAAGCAGGACGGTCAGGATGCCGGCGACGAAGCCGAGCGCCATTGGGGCGAGTGGCGAGATGTATAGGCCCGAGGCGTAGAACCGCCAGCGGCCCGGAAGCGAGGCGACCCACTTGTTGTGGCGCGGTTGCTCCTTGACTTCCTTGGGCGTCACCCAGCCCAACGCGAGCATCGCGTCCTTCAGCATCAGGCCGCCGATCGAGCCCAGCAGCAAGACGTATAGAAAGCCGATGATGAGATCGATCTGGCCGCTCGTCTGGAGCGCGCGGAAAAGCGCAGCGCCGAGCAACGAGCCCAAAAGGCCGCCGGCGATCATGACCGCGCCCATGCGGAAATCGACCCCGCCGCGGCGCCAGTGGGCATGCACCCCGGAAACGCTGGCGCCGGTGATCTGCGTCGTCGCCGAAGCCACCGCCACGGTCGGCGGGATCCCGTAGAAAATCAGTAGCGGTGTCGTCAGGAAACCGCCGCCGACCCCGAACATGCCCGACAGCAGCCCGACCAGGAACCCCAGCGCGACCATGAACAGCGCGTTGACCGACATGCCGGCGATGGGAAGATAGATGTCCATGGGCCGGGCGGCACGCTAGCCGCTCCCATCCGCTCATTCCAGCACGGGAAAGGAAAGTCAGAAATCTCCCGCGATGGTCAGCGCCGGGCCAGAGGACGGCGCGGCCTCGCCGGCGAGCCGCTGGCGATAGTCGGCGTGCAGGCGGATGCCGCGCCCGAGGTCCATGCTGATGCGCGGTCCGCCGTCAATCCGGTAGAGGCCCGGTTGCGCGCCACCCCAGATACCAAGGCCAGCGGACCAGTTCTTCCATACTGGCCGCGTGAAGGTCGCGGCGCCGTCGATGAACAGATCGCGGCTCTTGAAATCGACCACCCCGCCCTGCGTGTAGAGGTCAAGGTTGGCGAGCCCGAAAACCGGCGTCTGGTAGAGGCCGCCTTCGGCGAACAGGGCGAAGGCATTGCGGCCGCCCCACTCGTTGAGCGCTTGCCGGCGTTCGAGGTTGAGCGCCACCGGCACCGACGCCATCGGCTTCCAGCGGACGCCGGCAGCGACCTCGGCATAGCGGACGCCCCCGACCGACGAGCTCGAGCGCAGCGATGCCGCCAGCGACGGTGAGAAGTTCCAGGTCAGCCGGGCCCCGACCTGGCTCCCGCCCAAGGTCCCGCCGGTCGCCAGATTGCCCGGCCCGGGGCTGCCGCGCAGCAATGCCCAGGCGCTAAGCTGCAGCCGGTCGAAGCGCTTCGACAGCGGTGTGCCGGCCGGTCCCGGCACGGCAGCCGCCGGTTGCGGCAGCGCGCGCGCGCCGGCCGCGGTGGAGGCGATCCGGATGGGCGGCTCCGGGTCGTGAATCTCGGGCCCGTAGTAAAGCGGTTCGGGCAGCGGCGCGACTTCGCTCCAGCCACTCGGCCGGCTCCGCGATGCCGTCGGTCGCGGCATGCTGGCTGGGACCGGATAGTAATAAGGGACTGCGACCGGCTGCGGATACGCCGGATAGGGGGCATAAACCTGAT
>JBKPSK010000033.1:0-8430 GCA_046734995.1 Pseudomonadota bacterium | reverse complement strand
GTGTTCTCGAGCGCGATGCGGACGCCCTCGACGATCGTTCCAACGGGCTCGGACAGCGCTTCGGCGATCTGGCCCTGGTTGATCGAGATTTCCTTGGGCACACCGTTGACGAGGTCGCGGCCCTTGATGTGGACGGTCTTGCCGATGCCGTCGACCGGCGGCTTGGCGATCCCGACTTCCTGCTTGATGCGCTCGGCCGTGGCTTCGCCGATCAGCAAATTATGGTTGCGGCGGACATAGGAGGAGATGGCTTCGTCCATCTTGTCGCCGCCGACGCGGACCGAGGTGGTGTAGGCGAGGCCGCGCAGCGACAGCACCGCGACCTCGGTCGTGCCGCCGCCGATATCGACCACCATTGAGCCGATCGGCTCGGTGACCGGCATGTCGGCGCCGATCGCGGCGGCCATCGGCTCCTCGATCAAATAGACCGCCGAGGCGCCGGCATTGGAGGCGGCGTCACGGATTGCGCGGCGCTCGACCGAAGTCGATCCGGATGGGACACAAATGACGATTTCCGGGAAGCGCCAGGCGCGCATCTTGCCGCCGTGCACTTTGTGAATGAAGTGCTTGATCATCTGCTCGGCGACGTCGATGTCGGCGATGACGCCGTCGCGCAGCGGCCGAATGGCCTCGATCTGGTCGGGCGTCTTGCCCATCATCAGCTTGGCGTCCTCGCCGACCGCCTTGACCTTTTTGACCCCGTTGATGGTCTCGATCGCCACTACGGAGGGCTCGTTGAGGACGATGCCGCGACCGCGAACATAGACCAACGTATTGGCCGTCCCCAAGTCGATCGCCATATCGTGCGACATCCATTTGAACCAGCGTGCCCAGAACATGCTCTACCCGTCTCTCACCTGTCTGCTGGAAAAAGGCCTTCCCCGCCGGCTGGCCCGATTCACGATTCCTTATTCAAACCCTTGTGAAAGCAAGATGAATTCGTGCCCGAATTCAGCACTTCGCAGGGTGCTTCGGATTGGGCTACGAGAGTTAACATGTCAATAAGAAGGCTGCCGTCCGAACTCGTCAATCGCATCGCCGCGGGCGAGGTGGTCGAAAGGCCGGCAAGCGCGGTCAAGGAACTGGTCGAAAATGCCCTCGATGCGGGCGCTTCGACCATCCACGTCAAGCTGTCGGCAGGCGGCCTCGAGCTCATCGAAGTGACCGACGACGGCTGCGGCATGAACCCCGCGGAGATGGCGCTGTCGCTCGAGCGGCACGCGACCTCGAAGCTGCCCGACGACCGCATCGAGGCGGTGGCGAGCTTCGGCTTCAGGGGCGAGGCCCTGCCGTCGATCGCCAGCGTCGCGCGTCTGACGCTCGAAAGCCGGGTGCGTCCCCTTCGGCCGGCTGGCCAAGCCAGCCGCTCAGGACAGGCTTCGACCGGCTCAGGACAGGCGCCTGACGGCTGGCGGCTGACGATCGACCATGGCGAGCCGGCAGGCGAGGGGCCGGGATCCCTGCCGCCGGGAACCCGGGTCAGGGTCGAAGGGCTGTTCGACAAGGTGCCGGCGCGGCGCAAATTCCTGCGCAGCCCGCGCGCCGAATATGCCGCTTGCCTCGACGCGGTGCGCCGGCTGGCGATGGCGCGCAGCGATGTTGCCTTCAGCCTCGAACATGACGGGCGGAGAGTGCTGAGCGTCCAGCCGTCGGACACGCCGACACGGGTCGCGGCGCTGCTCGACCGCGAGCTGGAACGGCATGGGCTGGGAATCGACTGCACGCGCGACGGTCTGCGGCTCGCCGGCGTGGTCAGCCTGCCGACCTTCAACCGGGGCATGGCCGACCAGCAATATCTGTTCGTCAATTCCCGGCCGGTGAAAGACCGGTTGCTGGTCGGCGCCTTGCGGGCCGCTTTTCGCGACCTGCTGGCCCGCGACCGCCACCCCGTGGCTGCTTTGTTCGTCGAGGTGCCGGGCGAGGAAGTCGACATCAACGTCCATCCGGCCAAGACCGAGGTGCGGTTCCGCGACCCGGCAGCGGTGCGCGGGTTGATCGTCGGTGGGCTGCGCGCCGCGCTCGACGAGGCCGGGCACCGCAGCGCCGCCCGCGAGCAATTCGCCCGGGCCGCGGCCTGGCAGGTTGAGTCCATCCGTCATCCCGGCGAAGGCCGGGATCCCGGCGATCCTGTCACTACTTTTCTCCCCGCGGCCCCATTGCCGGACGGCACCGTCCCCCAGACGGCGCCGCAAGCCGGCCATTTCGCCGGAGCGACGGTTCTGGCCGAAGCGCGGGCCTTGTTCGACCACGCACCCGCCGGGCGGGCAGAACCTGCAACCGAGTCCAAGGTTCGCTACCCCCTGGGCGTCGCACGCGGGCAGGTTGCGGCGACCTACATTGTCGCGGAGGCGGAGGACGGGCTGGTGATCGTCGACCAGCATGCCGCCCATGAGCGGCTGGTGCTGGAACGCATGCGCCGGGCTAGCGGCGACGGGACAGTGGCGCGGCAGGCGCTGCTGATGCCCGAGGTGGTCGAGCTGGATGAGCCAGATTGCGACCGGCTGGAGACGGCGAGCGCGGAACTTTCCGAGCTAGGCCTGGAGATCGAGCGCTTTGGGCCGGCGACAATGCTGGTGCGCGCGACCCCGGCGCCGCTCGGAGACGCGGATGTCCGTGGGCTCCTTGCCGACCTGGCGGCCGAACTGGCGGAGCTCGGCACGGCGCTGAGTCTTCGCGACCGGCTCGACCATGTCGCCGGGACCATCGCCTGCCACGGGTCGGTGCGCGCCGGGCGAGTACTGTCAGTCGCCGAGATGAATGCGCTTCTGCGCGAAATGGAGGTCACGCCGCATAGCGGCCAGTGCAACCACGGCCGGCCGACCTGGGTGAAATTGGCCCATGCCGACATCGAGAAACTGTTCGGCCGCCGCTGAAATGTGCCGCTTGCCCGGCAATGGGACGAAAAGTGCCGAACATAGGTTAGACTGGGGGTCAGTTCGTTTCGACTCCGGGCCTGTCGGCTGCTATATGGCTGACTTGCACCTCGTGGGGAGGGCAGAGTGATGAGTGAGCAGGACCGCATCTATTTCGCCCGTCGCGCGGCCGAGGAAGAGAAGCTCGCCGACGAAGCCAAAGACCCGCATGCCGCCGAGGCCCATCGCAAATTGCAGCGTGCCTATGTCGAGCGCGCCAGCATTGGCGCCCGACCGGAACAAACCGCCGATCCGATAGGCTAGGATTCCAGGCTAAGCCGCGCCTTTTCCACCGCCAGCGCGCGCGCGCTGGCGCGCGCCGCTTTCAATCTCGGATAATCCAAAGCAGCTTCATCGCTGAGCGCTTGAGCGAACCGTCCGCTGCGGACTTCTTCCAAGACATCCCGCATCCGCATTCTGACATGGTCATCGACCACCCGCGGACCGCCGAGGACGGCGCCGAGCTCGGCCGTGTTGCTGATCGCCTCACGCATGCCGGCAATGCCGCGCGTCTCGATTAGCTCGGCGATCAGCTTCAGCTCGCCGACGCATTCCATGTAGGCAATTTCGGGAGCGACGCCGGCCTCGACCAAGATGTCGAAGCCGGCGATGAGGATTTCCGGCACGGCGCCCCAGACGACCGCGCCTTCGTTGAACAAATCGGCTTCGCATTCCTCCCCGAAGCTCGACGCCATGAGGCCGGCGCGCGCGCAGCCGATTGCGCGGCCATAGGCCAAGGCGAGCGCGCGCGCGCGGCCTGTGACGTCCTGGGCGACCGCCCAGAGCGCGATCATGCCCTTGCCCTGGATATAGAGCGAGCGCAGCGCCGTGCCCGGGCCCTTGGGGGCGACCATGAAGACATCGAGGTCGGAGCGCGGTTCGATCAGGCCGAAATGGACGGCGAGGCCGTGGCTGAAGCCGAGGGCCGCGCCTTCCCTGAGTTTCGGCTCGACCTGCCGGTACAATCCGCCGAGGAACTCGTCGGGGGCGAGCATCATGACGAGGTCGGCGCCAACCACGGCTTCCTCAATCGGTGCGACCTCGAGCCCGGAACCACGCGCCGCCGCCTCGCTCAGAGAGCCGTGGCGAAGCCCGACGACAAGGTCGATGCCGCTGTCGTTGAGGTTGAGTGCCTGCGCCCGGCCCTGATTGCCGAAGCCGAGGACGGCGACGCGCTTGCCGGCGAGCGGCGCGGGGTCGATGTCGGCTTCCTTGAGAATTTCCATATTTCCGTTCGCCCCGAGTTGGTCGAGGGACTGCTGTTTCTTGGGTCCTACAAGGAAAAACCGCCCTTCGACAGGCTCAGGACGAGCGGTTCTTTTGGAGCAATCCGATTGCTGTCCCGAATTCGCTCGCTTCCACAGGCTCGGTGAAGCGCGGCCAATCCGCCGGCGGCTGGTGCGCGAACCAGGTGTACTGACGTTTCGCATAGCGGCGGGTTGCTTGCTGGCCGGCCGCGATAATCGACTCACGCGTCATTTCGCCGCGCAGGAAGGCGGCGATCTCCGGCACGCCGATCGCGCGCATAACCGGCAAATTCGAGTCGAGATTGCGGGCCAGAAGCCGTTCGACTTCGGCGATCGCGCCTTGCTCGACCATGCGTGCGAAGCGCGCGTCGCAGCGAGCGTAGAGCCAGTCGCGCGGTGGCAGGAGGATCAAGGGGCGCAGTTCGACTTCGCCGCCGCTGCCGCCGTGCCGTTCCGACTGCCAATCCTTCAGCGTTCGGCCGGTGGATTTGACCACCTCCAGCGCGCGGGCGATGCGTCTGGCATCAGCAGGGTTGAGGCGGGCGGCCGCTTCGGGGTCGAGCCGTTCGAGCTCCAAGCGATTTTCCTGGATTGACCGCGACCGTACCTGGTTGCGGATGTCAGGATCGATCGGCGGGACTGGTGCGATGCCGTCCAGGAAGGTGCGCAGATAGAGGCCGGTGCCGCCGGCCAGGATCGGCAGCTTGCCGTAGCCGTGGGCGCGCTCGATTTCGAGCTTGGCCAGCGCCGCCCAGTCAGCCGCGGAGCACGGCACTGCGCCGTCGCGCTCGCCGTAGAGCCGATGTTCCGCCCGCGCTTGGTCTTCCGCGCTCGGGGCCGCGCTGAGGATGGGCAGGTCGCGGTAGATCTGGGCGCTGTCGGCGTTGATGATAATGCCGTCCTCGGCCTCGGCGAGCGCCAGAGCGAGCGCTGACTTGCCGCTGGCCGTCGGACCGGCGATGAGGGCCAGAGGAGGGCGCGCCTTGCTCATTGCGACTTTGATAGCAGCGGGACGGCTGGATGACAGACTGCTGCAGGCGGCGCTGGCGCGTCTCGACGGCGCGCGCTTGCTTGGCTGGGTCGACAAAGGCGACGCCGCTGACCTCGCGATCGGCGATCGGAAGGCGGCCCGGACGGCGCTGGAAGGCTGGGAGGGGGTGGACGTCGTCGTCCAGTCCGGCCGCCATCGCCGCAAGCGGCTGCTGGTCGCCGACATGGATTCGACCATCATCGGCCAGGAATGCATCGACGAGCTCGCCGATTATGCCGGCATCAAGCCTGAGATTGCCGCAATCACCGAGCGGGCGATGCAGGGCGAGCTCGATTTCGCAGCGGCGCTCCAGGAACGGGTCGCCTTGCTCAAGGGGCTGGACGCGGCGGTCATCACGCGCTGCCTCGCTGATCGCATCCGGCCGAATCCGGGTGCGGCGACCCTGGTCAAGACGATGCGGCTGCATGGCGCCGAGACGATCCTCGTCTCGGGCGGCTTTACCGACTTCGTCGCGCCGATCGCGGAGGCGGTCGGATTCGCCCGGTTCGTCGCCAATAAGCTAGCGGTCGAGGATGGCAGGCTGACCGGCGAGGTCGAGGGCCGGATCGTGGATTCGTCGGTCAAGCGTGACACATTGGTGCATGCCCGCGACCAGCTTGGCCTGGAGCCGGAAATGACCTTGGCCGTGGGCGACGGCGCCAACGATATCGCCATGGTCGAGGAAGCGGGTTTGGGCGTGGCCTATCGCGCCAAGCCGGCGCTGGCCGCCGTCGCCGACGCGCAGCTCAACCACCACGGCCTCGACGCCTTGCTCTGGGCTGCGGACGTTCCGCGCCGGCATTGGGTAACGGAAGGCTAGCGTGCCTCGACGGCGAAGCAGGGCTGGGGAGCCAGGCGAGCACAGGCGGAAGCGGCCGCGGCGCGGCTCTCGAACGGCCCCGCCTGAAGCCGCGTGATCTTGCCGACCGGGATATAATAAGGCTGACGGCCAGCCAGCGCGTCATTGCCGGACAGCTTGCGGAACAGGCCTTCGGCGGAACTTCGCGCGGAAAAGGCGCCAAGCTGGACCCGCCAGGCGCCGCGGGCGTTGGTGGTCGCCGACACATTGGCCGTCGCCTTGCCATTCTTCGTGACGATCGCCGATTCCGCCGGCTGCGGTTTTCCCGCCGGCCTTGCGGCTTGGGGGGCGGTGCCTTTGGCGGCCGCCAAGGCAATGGCGACGCCCTTCCGCCGCTCCTCGACCGACATGATCTTGTCCATTTCGGCCAAAGTAGTCTTAGCTGGTGCAAGGCCTTGGGCCGCCGCGCGGCTGACGAAGGCATAGCCGAGTATCGGATCCTGCTTCAGCCCATCGCCGTTGAACAAAGCGGTGCCGACGACCAGCAGCGCCCGTGGCTCGCCCTTGTCGGCTGCCTTCTTCAGCCAGCTCATCGCGGTCGTTCGGTCGCCGCTGTCGAACAGCAGCAACCCAAGGCTGACCTGCGCGTCGACATGACCCTTGTTGGCGGCCGTCTCGAACCACTTCTTCGCCTGGCCGCTGTCGGCAGGCACGCCGCGGCCCAGGCGATAGGCCTGACCGAGGTTGAAGGCGGCATCGGAGTCGCCCTTTTGGGCAAGATTGCGCCAGATTGCGACGGCGGCGGCGTGATTGCCCTTTTGCCAGGCTTCGACGCCGTCCTTGACCGTCGGGGAGGCGGCGAGCGCCGGAACGGCAAGCCCGACGCAGCAAGCCAGCAATATGTTCCTTAACCTCATGGCGACAAACGCACTCCGAATCCGGGCTCCGGCCTAGCTTATCGAAGGTGATGCCCAAGCAACAAGGTCGGGACGGCATTAACCAATAATTAGAGGCTTTCCTGTCAGTTGGCAGCCTGATCAGCGTCATTAGGGCGAGGGGAAGAGAATGCGCGTTCTGGCAATGGCATCGCAGAAAGGCGGATCGGGCAAGACGACCCTTTCCGGGCATCTGGCGGTGCAGGCGCAGATGGCCGGAGCCGGCCCCGTCTGCCTGATCGACATCGATCCGCAGGGCTCGCTCGCCGACTGGTGGAACGAGCGTCAGGACGAAATGCCCGCCTTCGCGCAGACGACCGTCGCGCGCCTCGCCTCCGATCTCGAGGTCCTGCGTCAACAGGGCTTCCGCCTGGCCGTCATCGACACGCCACCGGCCATCACCATGGCTATCCAGAGCGTTATTGCTGTCGCCGAGCTGATCGTCATCCCGACCCGGCCCAGCCCGCACGATTTGCGCGCCGTCGGCGCCACCGTCGATTTGTGCGACCGCGCCGGCAAGCCCCTGATCTTTGTCGTCAACGCCGCGACCCCCAAGGCCAAGATCACCTATGAAGCCGCAGTCGCTTTGTCGCAGCACGGTACCGTCGCCCCGGTAACCGTCCACCACCGCACCGATTTCGCAGCCTCGATGATCGACGGCCGCACGGTCATGGAAGTCGATCCCAACGGCCGCTCGGCGCGCGAAGTTGTCGAGCTGTGGGATTATATTTCCGACCGGCTCGAGAAGAATTTCCGCCGCACCGTATTCGCGGCGCCGAACGCAGCTCCGACTGTCGCACCGCGCCCCATGGGCGGGTTCGGCCGTCGCGTGGTCGGCCAGTAAGGGGCGTATGCAGAAATGAAAAGCGAACCCAAGCCCTTTGCCTCCCTCTCTTCCGGATTGCTCGCCCGCAAGGGCGCCGCGCGCCCGGCGATGCGGCCCCAGGGTTTCGGCGGCCAGTCCGGCGCCGGCCTGGAGGATCTCGGCTGGAACGACATGGGCTTCGAGCCCCCCAAGCCGGCGGAGACCGAGCGCGATACCGACCATGATGCATTCGGCGAGGAGCTGGCTCCGCACCCGCTGCGCAACCCGCTCGCCGCGCTGACCCCGGTCGGCTCGCCCGTCCATGAGCAGCAGTCGGAAATCGTCGATCGCCTGAAGGCGGCCGATGAGGATGAGGACGAGGCGTTCGACGAAGAATATGACGAGACTGCAGAGCTGGTCGACGGTGACGAGCCCGAAATCCTGTTTGCGGCAGAGCAGGGGCTAGAAGCTGAGCCTGAGCGTGAGCCTGAGCCTGTGCCTGTGCCTGTGCCGGTCGCGGTAGCGACGCCAGTCGTTGCGCCACCAGTTGCGGCGGCACCGCGCCGTGAGCCGAAGCCGCGCTCGCAGCCTGGCACTAGCGGCAAGGCGGCATTCACGCTCCGCCTCGATCCGTCGCGGCACCTGAAGCTGCGCCTGGCTTGTGCGGTCAATGGACGGTCGGCCCAGCAGCTGGTGACCGAC
>JBKPSK010000032.1:0-19423 GCA_046734995.1 Pseudomonadota bacterium | reverse complement strand
GAGCAAAGGCCTCAAGCCAATCGACTGGTCGCTTCCGGAGCCGTAAGAGCCCGGGAGATGGACACGCAGCATCTCGGCAAGCCCAGCGCCCTGCCCGCTTCGCCCGAAGAAGCCGTGCTCGACTATCCCGCCAACCCGCGGCACGGCGCGCTCTACCTGGTGCGTTTCGTCGCGCCGGAGTTCACCTCGGTCTGTCCGGTCACCGGCCAGCCCGACTTCGCGCACCTCGTGCTCGACTATGCGCCGGCCGAGACGATCGTCGAATCGAAGAGCCTGAAGCTGTTCCTCGGCTCCTTCCGCAACCACTCCGGCTTTCACGAGGACGTCACGGTCGGCATCGGCCAAAGACTTGTCGACGAGCTAAAGCCGCAATGGCTGCGAATCGGCGGCTATTGGTACCCGCGCGGCGGCATGCCGATCGACGTCTTCTGGCAGTCGGGCGAGCCCCCCGCCGGGCTATGGCTGCCCGACCAGGGAGTGCAGCCCTACCGCGGCCGCGGCTGAACTACCTCGGCCCTGCCTGGTGCGGTGGGATAATATGCTCGTCCATGGCTGGCGCCGAAGCTACGTCGCGCTTGGTCTTGAGATAGAGCCAGGCGATCGTTCCGGCGAAGATCAGCAGTCCCAAGGGCACGGCAAGCGAGAAGCTTTCGACGACGGCCAGCGGCGCATCGCTGTCGGTGGCGCCGACGATCGCCGCGAAGGTCACCCCGAACAGGCTCTCGCCGACGATGAGGCCGGTGGCCATCAGCACGCCGAGCCGTTCCGCGAAGGCCGGGTCGCGCTGCTTGACCGCCCATTTGTCGTAGAACCAGCCTAGCAGCGCCCCGACGGGGATAAGGAGGGTCAGCGCCATGGGCAGATAAATACCCATGCCCACGGCGAGCGGCGGCAAGGCGCCGCGCTTCGACGCGCGCAGGGCTTCGTCGATGATGACGCAGACGACGCCTATGCCCGCGCCAATGCCGATCAGGCCCCAATCGAGATTGCCACCGAGCACGCCCTGGGCGATGGCAGAAATCAGGGCCGCCTGGGGTGCGGCCAGCGAGGTCGCCTTGGCGCCCGGCGCACCCTGGAAACCGAAGGCGCTGTTGAGCAAATCGAGGATCGGCGGGATAACGACTGCGCCGAAGATCACGCCAAGCACCAGCGCCACCTGTTGCCGCCATGGCGTCGCTGCCACCAATTGGCCGGTCTTCAAGTCCTGGAGGTTATTGTTGGCAATAGTCGCAATACCAAAGATCAAGGCTGTCACGAGCAAGGCGAAGGCGACCAAGGATTTGGAAGCGTCCAGGTCGGCATTCGGGAACAGCGCAGCAAGGATTAGCGCGATGCCCAATACCGCCAATATGCCCACGCCTGAGACCGGGCTGTTCGAAGCGCCGATCAAGCCGGCCATGTAACCGGTAACGGCGGCAATCACGACTCCGGCGATGAGAATGTAGACGATGCTGAGCGCAATGGTCGCGCCGGGGTTGGCGGCGATCGGATTGGTGTCAGCAAAGGCATAAAGGAGGAATCCGATAGGTATCATCGACGCCAGGATGGTGCCCGCGACGATGCCAATCGGCAGGTCGCGTTCGGTGAGTGGCAGGGCGTCGCCGCGGCCTTCCTTGCGTTCACGGTTGGCGGCGATCGCCGAACGGATACCGCCGATAATCGGCCCCATGATCCGCAGCAGCGTCCAAATAGCGGCGACGCCGATCGTGCCGGCGCCGATGAAGCGCACTTTCTCGCGGAAGACGGTGCTGACGAAATCCTCGACCCCGGTCGCCGGCAAGGCGCCGGCCGTCAGCCAGGGAACGAGCACCGTCCAGCTGATCAACAGGCCGACGAACATGGCGATGCCCACCGCCATGCCGACCAGGTGGCCGACACCGATCAGTGCCATCGACAGGCTGGTCGAAACGGTCGTCGCGCCTGAGCCGAAGCCGAATGTCTTGGCGGCGTCGGCGGCAAGGATGCGGGTCTGGGCAAGCGTGGCGTAGGCGGCTGCGGCGATCGAGCTCCAGATGATCGTCACGAGCCCGAGCCGGTTCTCTTCGGCGCCGCCGACGCCAGCGCCGACTTTCAGGACCTCAGCCGCCGCGACGCCTTCCGGATAGGGTAGGTCGGTGCCGGTAACGAGCGCGCGCCGCAGCGGCACGGAATACATGACGCCCAGGATGCCGCCGATGGCGATCACCGCCACCGACAGCCAGTAAGGAAAGCCTGTCCACCAGCCGACCATGATCAAACCGGGAAGGACGAAAATGATCGCCGAGAGTGTTCCCGCTGCCGAGGCGATGGTCTGGACGATGTTGTTTTCCTGGATGGTGGCGTCACGGAAGAATTTGAGCACCGCCATCGAGATGACCGCCGCCGGAATCGATGTAGCGAAGGTGAGGCCGATCTTTAGGCCGAGATAGACGTTCGCGGCGGTGAAGACGACCGTGATCAGCGCGCCGAGGATGATCCCTCGAAGCGTCAGTTCCTTGATCAGTCCCCTGCTTTGATCGCCTGTCGCAGTCGTCGTCGCCATGTCGTTCCCCTCGTGAAAATCATTCCCAGCCGCGTTCCAGGAAACGGGCGGCGAAGGCGCAATGCATGGCGACGCCGCGCGGCAGCACGGCTTCATCGACCATCATCTTGGCATTGTGGATCGGCGGGCGCGCGAATGGGTCGCCACCGGGCGGCGCGACGCCGAGGATCGCCATCGCGCCCGGCACCTTCTGCAGCACGTAGGAAAAATCCTCGGCGCCCATGATCGGCGCGGGAATTTCGAAATAGGCGCCCTCGCCGAACAGCTCGCCGGCAATGTCGCGTACCAGCGCCACAGCGCGCGGGTCGTTCAATGTCGGCGGATAGCCCTCGTCAACGCGTGCCTCGGCCGTCGCGTCATGGGCCTCGGCGACCTTGCAGACGATCCGCTCGAACGCCGCGCGCGTCTCCTTGCGGGCCTTTTCCGACAGAGTCCGGATCGTGCCCAGGATCTCGACTTCGTCGGGAATGACATTGTGCGCGGCACCGGCAGCGATTTTCGTGATGGAGAGGACGGCGGGATCGGTGAAAGTCGTCCGCCGCGCGATGTAGGATTGCAGCGCGAGCACCGCCTCGCAGGCGATCGGCACCGGATCGATTGCGTCGTGCGGCATCGCCGCGTGACCGCCCTTGCCCCGGATGGTCGCGGAAATCATGTCGGCCGAAGCCAGAAGCGCGCCGGCACGGCAGGCGACGATCCCGCCGGGCACGTTGGGAAAGACATGCAGCGCGAAGGCGGCATCGGGCGCGGGATCGTCAAGCAGCCCTTCGCCGATCATGAACCTCGCGCCGTGCATTCCCTCTTCGCCTGGCTGGAACATGAAAAGGATAGTGCCCGCAATGTCTTGGCGGCGGCCGCACAGGATGCGCGCGGCGCTGGCCAGCATCGCCGAATGCGTGTCGTGGCCGCAGGCGTGCATGTGGCCCGCCTTCGCTGAAGCGAAAGCGAGACCGGTGTCCTCGTGGATCGGCAAAGCGTCCATGTCGCCGCGCAACAGGACCGTGCGACCCGGCCTGGCGCCGTCCATGCGGGCGACGAACCCGCTTGTCGCCGCACTGTCACGGATCGTCAGTGGCAAGCCGGCGAGCGAGGCCTTGAGCTTTTCGGTCGTGCGCGGGCAATCGAGACCCAGCTCCGGCTCGGCGTGGATGGCGCGCCGCAAGGCGAGGCAGGATTCCAGCTCGGATTCGGCGGCTTCGCTCCAATCGCGGACGTTTTCAGCAAGCATCAGGGCTCGTCCCGGTAAAAAGTGAAGATCGTGTCGTGGCGCTGCATAACGAGCGCACCATCCTCCAGCGCCAGCGGCTCTTCGTCGAAGCCGGCATCGGAACGTTCGATCTCGCGGAGAAGCTCCAGCGGCATCGGCCTGCTGTTGAGTGTGGCGCCCTCGGGCGAAGCCGTCCAGCGGCCCTCCGCCGCTTCGGAAACCGCGCCATAGTCGAGCATGTAGCGGAAGCTGCCGTCGGCCTTCAGCTCGAGCATGGCGCCGACCTCCATCTGCCGCGTCCGGTAGGTGCCGCTGAGCCTTTCAGCCGGGCTTGCGACAGGCGCCAGGGCCAGCAGGATCGCGGCGAACCAGCCGATCATTCGATACCGACTCCGGCGGGGACCGGGCTCGAGTGTCGGCGGACGACCTGCCAGCCATTGTCGGTCTTCACCCAGACGTCGGTGAGCAGCACGCGCTCGTCGATCGCATGGCCCATGAAGCGCAGTTTCCACTGAGCATCGACGGTGGCGACAATCGTCTGGTCTAGGCGGACGGAGTCCATGACCCGCACCTCAAGACTGATAAGGTCCATTCGCTGCAAAGCGACCAGCCAGTCTTCCAGGCTGACCGCGACTGTCCCGGTCGAGCGGATCCCAACCAACTTGAACTGCGGATGGATCAGCTGACGCAGCCGGGCCTCGTCCTTGGCGTACAAGGCGTCGCGCCAAAGCCGCTCAAGCGCGCGGACGTCGGTCCGGTCAACGCCCACGCATCAGGCCTCCGAAAATCCCGCGAAGCAGGGAATTACCGAGCTGTCGGCCGACCGAGCTGGCCGCCGCGCGCGTCGCCGAGGCGATGATCTTGTCGGTCATCGTGGGTCGCGCCGCCTCGCGCGCCTGCCGCGCCCCCTCGCGCTGGCGCTGGGCTTGGAGGCGCTCCTGCGCTGCCTGCGCGCGGGCCGCTTCCTTAGCGGCGATCGCATCGAGACGCGCCTTCTCTGCGGCGGCCTTCTCGGCCTCGTTCTGAGCCTTGACGGCGGCGGCAGCCGCGACAGCTTCATCCGCCTTGGCCTTGAGGATCTCCTCGGCGCTATCGCGGTCCAGCACTGAATCATATTTGGAGCCGACGGCATCGGTGGCTACAAACACGCCGCGCTCCTCGGCTGTCAGCAGGCCAACGCGGGACGACGGCGGCTTGACCAGGGTGCGCTCGACAGGCGACGGGGCACCGTCGGCCTGCAGAAGCGAAACCAATGCCTCGCCGACCTTGAGCTCGGTGATGACTTCCCCGACGTCGATCGCCGGGTTCGGGCGGAAGGTTTCGGCCGCCGACTTCACCGCCGCCTCGTCGCGCGGTGTGAAGGCGCGCAGCGCATGCTGCACCCGGTTACCGAGCTGGCCGGCGACCTTATCGGGAATATCGATCGGGTTCTGGGTGATGAAATACACGCCGACGCCCTTGGAACGGATCAGCCGCACGACCTGCTCGACTTTTTCCAGCAGCGCCGGCGGGGCGTCGCCGAACAGCAGGTGGGCCTCGTCGAAAAAGAAGCAGAGCTTGGGCTTGTCGAGGTCGCCGACTTCGGGAAGCTGCTCGAACAGCTCCGACAGAAGCCACAGGAGGAAAGTCGAATAGAGCCTGGGGCTCGCCATCAATTTGTCGGCGGCGAGGATGTTGACGATCCCTTTGCCGGCCTCGTCGAGCTTCAGGAAATCCTCGAGCTCGAGGGCCGGCTCGCCGAAGAAATGGTCGCCGCCCTGGGCACGAAGCTGCAGCAACGAACGCTGGATGGCCCCGACCGACGGCTTGGCGACATTGCCATACTCAAGCGTCAGTTCGTCAGCCCGTTCGCCGACGCTGACTAGCATCGCCTGCAGGTCGTCGAGGTCGAGGAGCAACAGCCCGTCCTTATCGGCGACGTGGAAGGCGATGGCGAGGACGCCTTCTTGTACCTCATTGAGGTTCATCAGCCGGGCGAGCAGCAGCGGGCCCATTTCGCTGACGGTGGTTCGTACGGCATGGCCCTGCTCGGCGAACAGGTCCCAGAATTGCACGGGGACGGCTTCGTAAGCCCAGCCGGCATACCCGATTTCCTCGGCACGGGCGGCGAATGCTTGGTGCGGCTTCGCGGTGGCGGACCCGGGCATGGCGAGACCGGCGAGGTCCCCCTTGACGTCGGCGACGAAGGTCGGAACGCCGGCGGCGGACAGGCCTTCGACAATGCCTTGGAGTGTAACGGTCTTGCCGGTCCCAGTCGCGCCAGCGATCAGCCCGTGGCGGTTGGCGCGAGACAGCTGCAGGACCTGCGGCTGGACGCCGCCGGGCCCAGCGCCAATGAAGATGGTCGTCGGCTGTTCAGCCATGCGTCGCGCCGCTCCTCCGGACTAGGCTCGGATTGAACCTAGGACGAAGACGCAAGCGCGGGCAAGACAAGTTACTGAGGCGTGATGTCGATGCCGACGAACGCTTCGGGGGCATTACCGACCTTGATCAGCATCAGCACGCTCGTGCGCCCGGCGCGGCGAGCCATGTCGATCGCCGCGGTGACCTGCGCCGGGGTCGTCACGGCCTGCCGGTTGACTGAGACAATCAGATAACCAGGCCGCAGGCCTTCCTCGGCTGCTTTGCTCGCTGGATCGACGGCGGTGATAACGACGCCGCGCGCAGTCGCCGGCAGGTTCGAGCGCTGCGCCAGCTCCGGAGTCAGCGGCGCCATCGTCAAGCCAAGCACCTGGGCCGAGCCGGCCGGGCCGGCCGCGCCGACGTTTGAATCGCTTTCTTCGGTTCCTCCACCCGCCTGCAGGGCCAGCTGCTCCTCGGTGGGCCGCTGGCCGACGATGACGGTGAGCGCCTGGCGCTTGCCGTCGCGGATGATGTCCAGGGGCACGCGCGAGCCGACCGGCGTGTTGGCAATCAGATAAGAAACGGTCTGGTCAGGAGTGACCTCCTGGCCGCCAACGCGGACGATGACGTCGCCCTGCTGAACTCCGGCGCGGGCGGCAGCCTCACCGGGAACCACCGAGCGGACGATCTCCCCCTGGTCCTTGGGCAGGCCAAGAGATGCGGCGATATTCTCGTCGAGGGGCTGAAGACCGACGCCCAGATAGCCGCGCTGCGGCCGCTGGCCGCGGCGGAGAGATTCAATGACCGGCTTCGCGAGCTCGGCGGGAATGGCGAGGCCGATGCCGACACTGGCGCCGGTCGGAGAGATCAAGGCGGAGTTGATGCCGATGACATTGCCCGAAAGATCGAACATCGGGCCGCCGCTGTTGCCCATGTTGATGCTGGCGTCGGTCTGGATATAACGGTCGTAGGCACCGACACCGGTGATGCCCCGATGCAGCGCCGAGACGATGCCGGCCGTGACCGTTCCGCCAAGGCCATAGGGATTGCCGATGGCGATTACCCAGTCGCCGACCCGGGTGCGCGTCGAATCGCCGAAATTGACGTACGGCAGGTTGGCGGCGTCGATTTTCAGCAGGGCAAGGTCGGAGGCCGTGTCCCGGCCGACGATGCGAGCCGGATATTCCTTGCGGTTGGTCAGCGTCACGGTGACCGTGTCGACCGTTCCGGTGCCGGTGAGCCCCTGGATCAGATGGTTGTTGGTGACGACGTAGCCGTCGGGCGAAATGATGAAACCCGAGCCGAGCGAGCCGGCCTCGCGGGTGCGCGGCTGTCCCTGCTGCTGTTGCTGCTGGCCCTGCCCGCCCTGGGGTGTCGTGTCCGGTGCCCCGAAGCGGCGGAAGAATTCCTCGAACGGATCGGTTTGCGTACGGACCGGGATGCGCTGACGAGTGGAAATATTGACCACGGCCGGCTGCAGCCGCGCGGCAAGGTCGGCGAACGAAAAGGGCGCACCGCGCGGGGGCATGGCCGACGGCGCATTCTGGGCGACCTGCGCTCCGACCGGGCCAGTGGCGACCGAGAAGGCAGTGCCGCCGATTAGCAGTGCGGTAGCGACTCCATAGGCGTAGCGCACGAAACCCGACTCCTTCGAAACCATTCCTGACCTTTCACTCGAGCTTGGCATTGACGGAACGACCTAGGTCGAGCGCATGAACGCGAATTGAACATCGCCGGATGCCTATCGTCCAGAGAATTCCTTCAGATAGTCGTTCTGCGGCGACAAAATGACGGTGGTGGGCGCCGGCTTTCCGTTGCCGTCGCCCAGGAAGGTAGTCTGATACGACTGCATCGCCCGGTAGAAATCGTAGAATTCCGGATCCTTGCCGAAGCTGGCGGCATAGGTCTTCGCGGCATCCGCATCGGCCTCGGCGCGAATTATCTGCGCCCTCTTGGCGCCCTCGGCGCGGATCGAGCGCGCTTCCTGCTGGCGGGCGGTGACCATGCGGTTGTAGGCTGATTGAAGCGGTGTGCCGTCGGGCAAATCGGCCTTCTTGATCCGCACATCGATGACCTCGACGCCATACTGGCGGGCGACGCGGTTAAGGCCATCGCGGATATTTTCCATTACGCCTTCGCGCTCCGGGCTGAGCAGCGAGGCGAACGGGCGCTTGCCAAGCTCGTTCCTGAGCTGCGAGCCGAGAATCGGCTTCAGCGCGTTCTCGACCCGATCCTCGGTGCGCGCGGCAATGTACATGCGCAGCGGATCGACGATGCGGTAACGGGCGAAGGCATCGACCTCGAGACGCAATTGGTCGGTCGAGAGTACCTGCTGGCGCTCCATGTCGATGTCGCGGACGCGCTTGTCGAGCCAGACGAAGCTCTCGGCGATCGGCAGCCGCCAGGTGACGCCGGCGCCATTCGATCCGAACGGCCGGCCCGCTTCGTAGCGGTTGATGATGCGCACCGGCTTGCCAAATCGGACTACGATGCCCTGCCTGGTCTCCGGCACGATGGCGAAGGTGCTCATCAGCAGGAACAGGATGAACAGCCCGAGGATGCCCGACATCAACGGGTGGCGGCGAACGAGGTCGGTCATTGCGCCGGCTCCCTGGGCGGGGTTCGCCTTAGCTCGTTCAACGGCAAATAGCTGTTGACGCCCGGCGCCTCGACGATCGTCTTGTCAACACCCTGGAGGACGCGCTCCATCGTCTCATAATACATGCGGCGCTTGGTTACGCCCGGCGCAAGTCTGTACTGCTCATAGACCTTGTCGAAGGCGGTCGCTTCGCCCTGGGCCTTCTGCTTCAATTGCAGTGAATAGGCATTGGCCTGGTTGATGTAGCTCTGGGCTTCCTGCTGTGCGGCAGTGACTTCCTTGAACGCGTCGTTGACCGCGGCCGGCGGGTCGGCCTGGCGAATGGCGACGCCCTGGATGAGAACGCCGGCCTTATAGGTGTCGAGGATCTGCTGCATTTCCTCGGCGACCCTGGCCTCGATGATTCCGCGCTCATTTCCCATCGCCCCGCGCAGATCGACGTTCGCGACAACCGCGCGCATGGCGCTTTCGGCGACCTCCTTGATGGTTTCGTCCGGCTGCGCCAGCTCGAACAAATAGAGCTCCGGATCGCGGATGTTCCAGCGCACCTGGTAGGCGATATCGATGATGTTCTGGTCGCCGGTCAGCATCAGCGTTTCCTCGCTGGCCGAGCCCAAATCGATCTCGCGGATGTTTTCGACGTCAATTTTCTGCACCCGGTCGATTGGAGAGGGCAGCGTAAAGCTGACGCCGGGCCCAAGGGTCGAGCTGTAGCGTCCGAAACGGGTGACGACGCCGCGCTGTTCGGGCGCGATGCTATGCATGGTAGTGAGCAGCAGCCACAAGGCGACGAAACCGAGCAGCGCCCACTTGATCAGCGAGCCGCTCGGCTGTGTCGGCAGCCCGCCGCCGCCGCCAAGCCTTTGCTTGGAGCGGGCGATCCAGTCGTCGAGGCTGGCGATATTGGTTGCCGACGGCTTGTCGGCGCGGCGGCGGCGCCTGGGCGCCTCGCCCCACGGTCCCTGGCCGCCGACCGGCGGTTCCGGAGGGTCACCATCGCCAGAACCGCCCGGCGCCTGGCCCCACGGTCCCTTGTTGTCGCTGAACAGACCGCGGCCCAGCGCGGCCAGCCCCGTAAAGATGCTCATGGACCCACTATAGGTAGCGCGGCCCACGAAAAACAGTGGCAAGCGGTGGGAGAGCGCTTAAGTGGCCGTCGATGCCGGAACTAGCTGAACTCGATGGCCTTCCCCATGCGGCCCGCATCCGTTCGCGCCGCCTGACGGGAAGCGTCGCGACTTTGGTGGTCGACGCGACCGGGCTCGACGATGCCGAGCAGAAGGCGCTGGAAGAGGACCTGCGTATAGCGGCACTCGCCATCCCCGGCGTCGAGGAGGCGCGCGTCGCCTTGACCGCCGCCAAGCGCGGCCGGACACTGGTTGCGATCGGCAGCGGCAAGGGCGGCGTCGGCAAGTCGACCCTGGCCGCCAATCTCGCCATTGCCTTGGCGAGGATGGGCAAAAAGGTCGGCCTGATTGATGCCGACATCTACGGCCCTTCGCAGCCGCGGCTGTTTAAGGCGACTGAGCGCGCCGAAGCCCGCGGCAAGCAGCTTATCCCGGTCGAGTCCCATGGCCTGAAGCTGCTGTCGGTCGGGCAATTGGTCGCGGAAGGCACGGCGCTGGCCTGGCGCGGGCCAATGGCAACCGGAGCCTTGAACCAGCTGATCGAGGCCGACTGGGGCGATGCCGAGCTAATTCTGGTCGATCTGCCGCCCGGCACCGGTGACGTGCAATTATCGCTGATCCAGAAGTCGCGGCCCACTGCCGCGGTCATCGTCTCGACGCCGCAGGACTTGTCGCTGATCGATGCGGCGCGGGCCATCGACCTGTTCGAAAAAACCCATGTGCCCGTAGTGGGCGTCATCGAGAACATGGCCGGCTATGAATGCCCGCACTGCGGTAAGCCGTCCGATCCGTTCGGCCATGGCGGCGCAGAAGCCGAGGCGAAGCGACTGGGCGTCGCCTTCCTCGGCCGGCTGCCTCTGTCCGCAAGCCTGCGCGAGGCTTCGGATGCGGGCGAGCCGCCCGCCGCCGGCGAAGGACCGGCCGCGGATGTGTTCGCCGAGCTGGCGCGCCGCTTGCTAGTGCAACTGGAGACAATCGCCGGCTGAAGCATTTTCGGTCCAAGGAGACGGCCATGCCCCTGACCCGCGACGAGGACATTTACGAGCTGCTCGCCAGTGCGCGCACCATCGCCATGATCGGCGCCTCGGATCGGCCGAATCGTCCTTCCAACGGCGTGATGAAATTCCTGCAGGACCGTGGTTATCGCGTCATTCCCGTCAACCCGCAGATCACCGGCGAGCATCTTTACGGCGAGTTCGTCTGGCGTGAACTCAGCCAGATCGGCGAGCCGATCGACATCGTCGACATCTTCCGCCGGCCGATCGCGGCGGGCGAAGCGGTCGACGAGGCGATCGCTGCCGGGATCAAGGCGGTATGGCTGCAGATCGGGGTGATCAACGAGGAAGCGGCGAAGCGCGCCGAGACCGCGGGGCTGAAAGTGGTCATGGACCGTTGCCCGAAAATCGAGATCCCGCGGCTGGGCGTTCCACCAGTGACGCAGATCGCCTAGGCCGACGCCACCGTCATTTCCGGCACCAGCACCGTCGGGCTGTCGACGCCCCGGCGGAACCTAAGGTCGCTGGCCGGCTCAAGGCTCGCGAACATGTCCTTCAAGTTCGAGGCGATGGTGATCTCGGCGATCGGCCCGGCTATCTCGCCATGCTCGATTAGGAAGCCGGCGGCGCCGCGGCTGTAGTCGCCGGTGACGCCGTTGACGCCATGGCCGATAAGCTCGGTGACGAGGATGGCACGCGGGAAGGCCGCCAGCAGCTCCTCGCGGCTGCGTTTGCCGGCAGCGAGATAGAAGTTGGAAGGGCCGGCGCCGGGGGCGCCGCTGGTCCCGCGCACCGCATGGCCGGTTGGCTGGATGCCGAGCTGGCGAGCATCGGCGCTACTCGCCAGCCAGCTCGTCAGCACGCCGTCGGCAACAATGTCCATCGGCCGCACCGGGAGGCCTTCGCCGTCGAACGCGCGGCTTCTCAGGCCCCGTTTTCGAAGCGGATCGTCGTGGATCGTGATGCCCTTGGCAAAAACCTGCCCGCCGAGCCGATCGAGCAGGAAGCTCGTCTTGCGGGCGATGGCGCCGCCGATGATCGCCGCCGCGAAATGCCCAAGCAAACTTCCGGCAACGCGGGGATCGAACAGGACGGGCAGTTTGCCCGCCGCGATCTTGACGTTGCCCAGCCGGGCGACTGCCCGCTGGCCGGCACGCCGACCGATCTCCGCCGGGTCTTCGAGATCTTCCGCATGACGGGCGCTGTGCCAGGCAAAATCGCGCTGCATGCCCGAGCCTTCGCCCGCAACGACGCCTGCCGAGCAGCTGTGACACGACGCCCGATAGGCGCCGGAAAATCCGTGGCTGGTGGCAAGCGCAATCGTTGAGGCGGAGGCCGAGGCGCTGCCGCCATTGCTGTTGGTGACTCCAGGAACCGCGAGCGCCGCGCCCTCGGCGGTTAGCGCGCGTTCCTTGAGCGCCGTCGGGTCGGGCTCCTCGGCATCCCAATTATCAAGCTCTGGGAGGCTCCCCGTCATCAGCAACTCGGCCGGAGCGAGGCCGGCATAAGGGTCGTCAGGCGCCTCGCCCGCCATCGCCAGCACGCGGCCGACCAGCGCGGACAGCGCCTCGTCGCTGAGGTCGGACGAGGCGACGCTGGCGGACTTGCTGCCCAGGAAGACCCTGAGGCCGATCTCCTCCCCCTCCGAGCGGTGGACATCCTCGAGGGCGGCCTTGCGCACTTGGACGCCGCTGGAGCGCTCACCGATGTAGATGGCATCAGCCGCCTCCGCTCCGGCGGCGCGCGCCTGCTTGACCAGTTTCTCGGCTTTGTCGCGAGCCTGGGTGACGCTTAGCATGGCGCGGCGGTTAGGCGCTCAGTGCACCGCGCTCAAGCCCACGACGAGCATGGCAAGGAAGACGAGGAGGCCGCACCAGCGGTTGGAGCGGAACAAGGCGAGCGCCCCCTCGCCGTCCTTCGGATCGGCGCGCATCACCTGGCCGGCGAGGTGGACGGCGGCGGGAAACAATGCGACCAGCGCCAGCAAGTCCGGCTTAACCGTCCAGACCGCCGCGCCCCAGCCGATTAGTGCCAGTGCATAGAAGATGGCGATACCAAAGGGTGCCTTGTCGCCTAGGCGCCGGGCGCTGGACTTCACCCCGACCAAGGCATCGTCCTCCATGTCCTGGATGGCGTAGAGCGTATCGTAGCCGATTACCCAAGCGACGCTGCCCAGCCAGAGCAGCATCGCCGGCGCAGCGAGCGAGCCGGTGACGGCCGGCCAGCCGACCAACGCGCCCCAGCTGAAGACGAGGCCGAGCCAGGCCTGCGGCCACCAGGTGATCCGTTTCATGAACGGGTATGCTGCCACCAGGGCCAAACTGGCGAGCGCCACCAGCTGTGCAGCGCGGTTGAGCTGCAAAAGGACAAAAAGCCCTATAAGACAAAGACTTAGTGTCAGTATCCAGGCGGCATTTAGGCTAACCCGGCCGCTGGCCAGCGGCCGCATTCGAGTCCTCTCCACTGACCGGTCGAGGTCCCTGTCGACAATGTCGTTATAGACGCATCCCGCCGAGCGCATGGCGAACGCGCCGATCGCTAGCCACAGGAACAGGTCCCAGCGCCCGCGCACCCCGGCTAGCGCCACGCCCCAGGCGCAGGGCCAGTAAAGCAGCCAGCTGCCAATTGGCCGATCGAGGCGCATCAATGACGCGAAGGGCCGCAAGCGCGGCGGTAGCGCGCCGATCAGGCCGCGCCGCTCGCTGTCGGGGACCGTTTCAATGGCAGTCAAGCCGCAAGCCGTTCGATCTCGTCCAGCCAGTGAACCAGCGCAGCGAGCGAAGGCAATTCGCGAAACCGTGGATGGTCGGTGGGCGGGGGGCGTTGCTCGTGGCTCCAGGCCAGCGGCT
Source organism: Pseudomonadota bacterium (assembly GCA_046734995.1). Taxonomy (GTDB): domain Bacteria; phylum Pseudomonadota; class Alphaproteobacteria; order Sphingomonadales; family Sphingomonadaceae; genus Sphingomicrobium. Next base: position 5,782 of record JBKPSK010000032.1, on the reverse strand, counting down.
GCGGGATGTAGGCTGCCCAAGCCCCAGCTTCGAGCGCGGGGAGGACATCGGATCGCATCGAATCCCCGGCCATCAGCGCTTTCGCGGGCAGCACGCCAAAGCGGTCGAAGATGCGCCTGAACGTCTGCGGCCGTTTGTCGCTGACGATCTCGATCCCAGAGAAGCGGTCGCCGAGCCCGGAAGCGGCAAGCTTGGCTTCCTGGTGGAACAGGTCGCCCTTGGTCACCAGCACGAGCCGGGCGCGATCGGCGAGCGCTTCAAGCGTTTCCTCAATCTTTTCGAGCAATTCGACCGGGTGGGCATGAAGCGAGCGGCCCGCATCGAGGATCTGGCGGATGACCGACGCCGGTACGTCGTCGCCGCCAATTTCCAGCGCGGTCTCGATCATCGACAATGTGAAGGCCTTGGCGCCGTAGCCGTACAGCTTGAGATTGCGCACCTCGCACGCCTCCATCGCGGCGCGCGCCACGCCGGCGTCGGCGAATGGCTCGAGCATGGCCACCAGCGCATCCTCAGTGGCCTGGAAGTGACGCATATTGTGCCAAAGCGTGTCGTCGGCATCGAGGCAGATGAGGTCGATTGGCATGGGTCTGCCAATAGCCATCGAGTCATGCCGATGCTAGGCGGCCGTCATGCCCGCGATCCCCGCCTGGCCCCCGAAAAGCCTGCCGCGCCTGTTCGTGCCGGGGCCGCTGGCCAAGGGTGTGGCACTGGAGCTCGATGCTGGCCAGATCAATTACCTCCGCAATGTCATGCGGCTAAAAATGGGCGACGAGGTGCTACTGTTCGACGGCGCCTCAGGCGAATGGCTGGCGATGGTCGCGCACATGGGCAAAAAACGAATGACCCTCAGCGTTGAGCGGCGCACACGGCAACAGGAGGCGGCGCCCGACTGCTGGCTGGCCTTTGCGCCGGTCAAGCGCGGCCAGACTGACTGGCTGGTCGAAAAAGCGACCGAGCTCGGCATTGCCCGCCTCTTGCCGGTGACGACGCGGCGGACCATCGTCGAACGCGTCAAGCTTGAGCGGCTGGAGGCGATCGCCATCGAGGCGGCCGAGCAGTGCAATCGGACCACCGCTCCTGAAATTGCCGAACCACATCCGCTGGATGACTATCTGAAGGGGCGCGACCCGGATCGAACGCTCTATTTCGCCGACGAGAGCGGCGGCGCGCCGGCCGCCGACGCCTTCAAGCCAGGGCCGGCGACGATTCTCACCGGCCCCGAGGGCGGTTTCACCGAGGAGGAGCGCGCCGCCATCCGCGCCGCGCCGAATGCGGTCGCCATCAGCCTCGGCCCGCGCATCCTGCGCGCGGAAACCGCGGCGCTGGCCGCAGTCACAACATGGATGGCGCTGGCCGGGGACTGGCGCTAACGGCGCAGGCGCATGACCACGCGCACCGACACTTCCGAAAGCCCGTTAATCGAGGGTCGGGACGGCCTTCTCGCCGTTTTTTCCGGAGGCGAGAAGCGGCCTGAGGGCTGGCGCATTGGCACCGAGCACGAAAAATTCGTCTACCGCTGCGAGGACCATCGCGCGCCCTCATGGGAGGAGCGCGGCGGCATCCGCGACCTTTTGCTCGGCCTGACAGAGTTCGGCTGGAAGCCGGTCGAGGAGGAGGGCAAGGTCATTGCCCTGACGGGCGCAGACGGCACCATCAGCCTCGAACCGGCCGGCCAGTTCGAACTGTCGGGCGCGCCGCTTGAAAACCTTCACCAGACCTGCGCGGAGGCTGCCCGCCATCTGGGCCAGTGCAAGATGATCGGCGACCGGCTCGGCCTCGGCTTCCTCGGCCTCGGCATGTGGCCGGACAAGGCGCGCTCGGACCTGCCGATCATGCCCAAGGGCCGCTACCAGATCATGCTCCGGCATATGCCGCGCGTCGGCAATCTCGGCCTCGACATGATGCTCAGGACCTGCACCATCCAGGTGAACCTCGACTATGCGTCCGAGGCGGACATGGTGAAGAAGTTCCGGGTCGGCCTTGCGCTGCAGCCAGTAGCGACCGCCCTCTTCGCCAACTCGCCGTTGACCGAAGGCAAGCCCAACGGCTTCAAGAGCTTCCGTAGCCACATCTGGGAGGACACGGACCCGGCGCGGACCGGCATGCTGCCCTTCGTCTTCGAGGATGGCTTCGGCTATGAGCGCTATTGCGACTATGCGCTGGACGTCCCGATGTATTTCGTCTTTCGCGATGGCAAATATGTCGACGTCGCCGGCGAAAGCTTCCGAGGTTTCCTGGACGGCAAATTGCCGCAGCTGCCCGGCGAGAAGCCGCGTCTTTCCGACTGGACCGACCATCTGTCGACCGCCTTCCCCGAGGTGCGGCTGAAAAGCTTTCTGGAGATGCGCGGCGCCGACGGCGGCCGCTGGGGCCGGATCTGCGCGCTCCCGGCCCTATGGGTCGGACTGCTCTACGATCCTGCGACTCTCGACGCGGCATGGGACCGGGTCAGGCATTGGACCATCGAAGAACGCGAAGCGCTTCGCCACTCTGTGCCGCGCCTTGCGCTGGAGGCGCCGGTGCCGGGCGGAGGGACGATGCGCGAACTGGCGCGTGAGGTGGTCGACATGGCCGCCGCCGGACTAACCGCCAGAGCCGAGCTCAACGCCAGCGGCGATAATGAGGGTGGCTTCCTCGATCCGCTACGCGACGTCGTCGCCACTGGCATGACCCCCGCCGACCGGCTGCTCGACAAATATCATAACGAGTGGAATGGCGACGTCCGCCGCATCTATCCGGAACTGAGCTTCTAGCGTCGGTCTTGCTCCGACCGCTCTTGCCAGTATCACCCGAGGGATGGGCAATCCCTGGGCGTACGACTTTTCCGCGATCGGTACGCGCGGCGCGCCGTTGCTGGTCGTCGTCGGGGGCGATGGTGTTCCCCAGGAAAAGAAGCGGGGCGGCTTGCGCATAGGCGGGAATTCCGATGTCTTCCAGCTGCTCCCCGAGACCGTCGACTTCGAGCAGATCAACCTCAGCAAGCAATTCATGCGCCAGCATGGCCGACCCGACCTCACACGCTACGATTGCATCCTCAACCTCGTCACCGACCCCGACCAGCATCCGCGAACGCTGGAGGCGTTTCGTATGCTGATGCGCGGCTTTCGCGGCCGTGTGATCAACCGGCCCGAGGCGGTGCTGCGCACAACCCGCGACCAGGTCGCGAGGCGCCTGGCCGGCATAGAGAGCCTTCACGTCCCTAAAGTTGTCCGCCTGCGCAACCCCAGGCCCGGCGCCGCCTCCGCGGCTGCCGAGCGAGCAAAACTCGCCTTCCCCGTAATCGCCCGTGTTGCCGGTACGCATATGGGCAAGATCATCGGGCTGGTCGACAGCGCGGAGTCGCTGGAATCCGCCTGCGCCGGACGCGGCGAGTTCATCCTTACCGAATTCGCCGACTTCCGCAGCGAGGACGGGCTCTATCGCAAACATCGCTTATGGTCGTTCGGCGACCGAACTATCTTCCGTCACCTGGCGATTTCGGACCATTGGAACATTCATGTCGCGGACGCGGACAAGTTCATGTTCGATCGGCCGGAGCTGGTTGAAGAAGAAGTGCGCCTGATGGCGAGGCCGGAAGGCGACTATCCGGATGGGATTCACGCCGTCTTCGACGCTGTACGCGAACGCATTGGCCTGGACTTTTTCGGCATGGACTTCGCCATCGATCGCAAGGGACAGGCCATCCTCTTCGAAGCCAATGCGACGATGAGCTTCTTCCCGCTCGTCGTCCACCCACGCTTCAGCTTTCGTGAGAAATTTCGCGCGCCGGCACGGGACGCGTTCCAAAATATGCTTTTCCCTGAAGTTTGAGCCGGGTTCGAGTCATCGAATTGCCACAGCCGGTGTGAAATATTGACATGAACGGCTCGCCCGCGTTGACTCCGAAGGGCCGCGCGCAGAGGTGAAAAGCCATTGGGGGGCGGGGCGTAGAAGCCCGTCCGGGGCTTTTACCGAAAGAACTTCAGCTATGCGCATACCTGCTCGCACGTCGCTCGTGGCGTTGGCCATTGCCAGCACCTTTACGCTCACCGCAGCGCCGGCGATGGCGCAGGCAACCGGCGACACGGATACGCCGGCCGCCGACGCCGAAGAAGGCATCGCCGACATCATCGTCACGGCGACCAGGCGCAGCGAAAACCTGCAGGACATTCCGCTGTCGGTGGCGACGGTCGACGACGAAACGTTGGCCGCGATCAATTCGGGCGGCGCCGACATCCGCGGCCTTTCCGGCCGCGTGCCGAGCCTCAATATCGAAAGCTCCTTTGGCCGTACTTTCCCGCGCTTCTATATTCGCGGCCTCGGCAATACCGACTTCGACCTCAATGCCTCGCAGCCGGTCAGCCTGATCTATGACGACGTGGTCCTTGAGAACCCCATCCTCAAAGGCTTCCCGGCCTTCGACGTCGACCGCATCGAGGTACTTCGCGGACCGCAGGGCACCTTGTTCGGCCGCAACACGCCGGCCGGCATCGTCAAGTTCGACACTGTCTTGCCGGGTCATGGCCGTAATTATGCGCGGATCAGCTACGGTACTTATTCGACCATCAACGCCGAGGGCGCGGTCGGAGCCGAGATCACCGACAAGTTCGCCGTGCGCATCTCCGGCCTCTGGCAGCACCGCAACGATTGGATCGACAATCTTGAAGATCCCGGCGACCACGACCTTGAGGGCTACGACGACATCGCCCTGCGCGCCCAGTTTCAGTTCAAGCCGACCGATGCGCTCACACTGCGCCTCGTGGGCCAGGTCCGCGACCTCGACGGCGACGCGCGCATCTTCCGTGCCAATGCGATTGAACGCGGTACCAATAATCTCATTGGTGTCGACGGCGGCGATTTCGAGCGTGATGAAGTGCGGACAGACGGCACCAACTTCCAGAAGCTGAAGACCCAGAATATCGCCGGCCATATTGAATACGACTTCGGGCCGGCAACGCTCTATTCTGTTACGAGCTACTGGCACGGCGACTTGCAGAGCCGCGGCGACATCGACGGCGGTTTCTGCAACAGTCTCCCTGCGCCTACGTACGTATGCCCGATCAGCGACGCCGGACCGGGATTCATACCGTTCTTTGCGGAAAGCCAGGACAATGTCCCGGATATCGATCAGTTCACGCAGGAAGTTCGGATCGCGTCGAACAACACCGGCGGGTTCGGGTACCAGGCCGGCATTTTCTACTTCAACGAGGATCTTACGATCGAGAGCCTCGATTTCGGCGACCCCAGCACACCCACCTCTCCGTATCCGTCTGCGATCGTCAACCAGCACCAGGATGCCGAAGCCATCGGCATCTTCGGGTCGGCCAACTACAAGTTTGACATGGGCCTGACCTTGCAGGCCGGCGCCCGCTGGAACCATGACGACAAGAAGCTGGTCGCCGAGCGGCCGTTCGACATCCGCCCGATCTACATCGGCGGCGGCCTGGTCCCGGAAACCACGACCAAGGTCAAGGATAGCGTGCTGACCTGGGACGCGAGCGCCCTTTACGAGATCAATCCCGATGTGAACGTCTATGCCCGGATCGCCAAAGGCTATCGTGCGCCGGCGATCCAGGGCCGCATTCTGTTCACCCGCCAAGTGACGACCGCCGACAGCGAAAACACCATGTCCTATGAGGCGGGCATCAAGAGCGTGCTGCTCGACCACCGGCTGCGCTTCAACCTGACCGGCTATCTGTTCAAGACCAAGGACCTGCAGCTGTCGGCGGTCGGCGGGAACACCAACGCCAATTTGCTGCTCAACGCCGATGCGGTGAAAGGTCACGGGTTCGAAGCCGAA
>JBKPSK010000031.1:0-5214 GCA_046734995.1 Pseudomonadota bacterium | reverse complement strand
AGCTCAATCACCGCGTGAAGAACACGCTGACAACTGTCCAGTCGATTGTTTCGCAAGGGCTGCGGAACGCGTCCGATCCAGCGGAAATCCGGGAAGCCATCGAATCGCGGCTCTTCGCGTTATCGCGCTCGCACGACCTTCTGACCCGCGAAAATTGGGAAAGCGCGGGTCTGCTCGATGTCGTCAACGCGGCCCTCGAGCCTTTCGGGGTTGCGAATGGCCGATCGGAGCGCTTCAAGGTCACGGGCGATAATGTCCGGTTCCCGCCGAAAGCCGCTCTTGCCCTGGGTATCGCGTTCCACGAACTGGCTACCAATGCGGTCAAGTACGGCGCTTTTTCCGGCGAAACCGGATGCGTCCGGGTCGCGTGGACGATCGAGCAGGGGGACGACGGCAACCGCCTGATCCTGCGATGGAGCGAGGAGAGCGGTCCGCCCGTCACGACACCGACCAGAAAGGGGTTCGGATCGCGAGTGATCGAGCGCGGTCTGGACTTTGAGCTGGGCGGCAGCACCCGCCTCGATTATCGACCGGACGGCGTGGTCTGCACCATCAACATTCCGGCTCCGCAAGCTGGCAGGGATGGATAAGTTGCTTTCTGGCAGAAGCATCCTCGTTGTCGAGGACGAAATGCTGGTTCTCCTGAACATCGAGGACATGCTGGCCGACCATGGGTGCACTTCCGTGAGTTCTGCCGCCAACACTGACCAGGCTCTTGCCCTCATCGCTGCACAACCTTTCGATGCAGCCATGGTGGATCTGAACCTCAATGGCAGGAAGAGCTATCAAGTGGCCGACGCGCTAGCGGCGCGCGGCGTGCCGTTCGCGTTCTCGACCGGCTATAGCGGCGAAAGCCTCGACGACGGCTACAGGGACCGACCTGTGCTGGGAAAACCCTATCGCGATGTCGAATTGGTCGAGACCCTTACACGACTCCTCCGACTTTGATTGCGCTCGCGCGCCAGTTGTGGCGGTCGCACGTAAGTCAGCCGCTTGGGTGCCTCGGCGCAATGTCTGCTTTCCACCCATTCCGGACGCTCGGACCAGTGTCCGGAATCGAAGCATCGCAGACATTAGGAAGGACGGCGGCACTCGCATGCAGCCGCTCTCCTCTGCGACCCGACTGCTACCATCCTACGGTGAAGCCAGCTCGAATACCGGCCTTGCCGCCTTTGTTGAAGCCGTACGCCAGGCCAGCATTGAGCGCCACGCTGTCGCTGACCAGCGCGCCGACCTGCAACGCTCCTGCGATCGCACCGCGATAAGCGCCAATGTTCCCCGTCAAGTTGAGCGACTTGCCCGGTAGGAACATGGCGCCCGACAGGGCGATTGCTGTTGCCGTGCCGGCCGAGGCGCGGTCGTCGATGCGGTCGAGATCCTCGTCAAAGTCGAGCGCAATGGCTTCAAGGGCGCCGACGCGTGTGTCGAGCGAAGCTACTGCCAGGTTCGTCGCCGCCAGGCCGGTCTGCAGCGCGGTGACGTTGGTCGTGACGCCAATAAGCTGGCTGACATTCACCGCGTCCGTGGGCGCGGTGCCGGCGGCGACGTTGACGATCCGCCGCTCCGCACCCGCACTACCGACCGACACCGTATTTGTTTGGTCGGCGACGGAATTGGCGCCGATTGCGATCGACCCGCTTCCGCTGGCTCGGGCATTCTGGCCTAGCGCCGTGCTCGATTGGGCAGTTGCCTGCGCTGACATGCCGACTGCCGTTCCGTTGTCTGCTGACGCTACCGCATGGCTGCCGATCGCGGTGCCGTTGGCAATTGCAGTCGTGATGAAGCCTCCTGCGCCATCATACGTGATCGTGCCGGCCATCGCCTGATCGCCAATTGCGAGCGTACCCGTGCCTACGGCGAGGGAAAATGCGCCCAGCGCGGTGGCGCCGTTAACCGGCGGCGGCGGAAAGAAGAGTATAGATCCAAGCGTGTTGACAGTTTGCGTACCGGCAACCGACCGTGCCCCTAGCAAAGTCGTTTCTTCACCCAACGATACGGTCAGAATGCCGACAGCCGTACTGTTTGAGCCCAATCCTGCCAGGGGAGCTCCGCAATTCAATGCGAACTGAGCAAGCGGCGCCGGCTGCGGGATACCGTTGAGATCGCAAGCAAATTGGGCCGAGGCAGGCTGCGTCGGCAGCCCCATGCTTAATGCAATCGCCGCGCTCGTCAGAAATGACTTCACGATTTTCATGATGAGTCTCCCTGTTCACACCGATCACCATGATCGGTGGAAACGGGGCTCGACTCCCCCCGGCCCAGGACGCGGCCGCTGCAGGCGGCACACCGCAACCCTCGGCCCATCCAGAGCCGAGCTTGCCGTGCGCTTAAATTAACCCTTTGTAATCAAAGCAGCAATGAACCGCGAACCTCTCTAGTGTCCGCTTCCCACCCATTCCGGACCCTAGCGCCGTAGTGGCAGCTTTCGACCCAAAGCGGACATTACCCGGCATCTCCTGAGGCATAAGAAAAACGCGGGCCAGTTTCCCGACCCGCGCCTTCGATCAACCAGCCGCTTTATCGACTGTAAGTCTGCATCTTGTCGAAAAACGGCTTGGCCTGGGGATCGCGCTGGACCTGCTCGATAAACTGGTCCTGCTGACGCTGATCGAGCGAGCCAACCCGATTGAATAGTTGCGACGCTATTGCCGAGAGATCCTCGGGCTGCGCCTGCTTAATGAAAGAGCTGAGAGTTGTTTTATCAAACATTTTCGCCTCCTAATCGCGGATGCATTTCCACAACCGACCAACGAAGCGGTGCTTCGCACGTTGCCAGGATACGGTGTGCGAAACGACATGCAGTTCAAAACAACGGTTGTTCTCGTCGCAACCACGGGGTCACCGTCAGAACCCGCGCGGATCCTCCGCTGTGAACTCCGGCTAGCTGGTGGCAGCACTGTGAGCCTAGATTCGTTCGAGCCGCACCGTGAGCAAGTGAGCCGAGGCCTGATCTGCCGGAACTCCTTCGTGCCGCACGTCCTCGCAATCTATGTCCGTTTTCCACCCATTCCGGACTCTAGCGCTATAGCGGTCCGTTGGTGGTAAGGCCGCTGGCCAAGATGACGCAGCAACGCGAATTGGAGCTCAAGTTCGAAATTGCGCCACGGGATGCGGAACGCCTGCGTCGCGATCCGCTGCTCGCCTGGTCTCCCGTCTCGGAGCAGCACCAGGAATCGATCTACTTCGACACGCCGAAGGGCAAGCTCCGCCGCGCCGGCTATACGCTGCGGGTGCGCCGTTCGGGAAGGAAGCGGACGCAGACGATCAAGTCACGCGGGGACGCCGCCGGCCTGTTCGACCGGTCCGAATGGGAAGCGCCGGTGCGGGCCATGCGCCCGGACCTGCAGGCCGCTCGACAAACGCCGCTGGCCAGCGTGCTGGCGGAACGGGCGGGAGCGAGGTTGCGGCCGCTGGCGCGGATCAGGATCGCGCGGACGAGCTGGGTGGTGGATGACGGCTCGTCGTGCATCGAAGTGACGAGCGACCGGGGCGTCGTCACCGCCGGCGCCGCGGAAGGACCGGTCAGCGAACTGGAGCTCGAGCTCAAGCGCGGCTCGGCGGCGGCGCTGTTCGACCTCACCGAGGCGCTCGCCCGCCACCTGCCGCTGCGCCTCAGCGTGCTGAGCAAGGCGGACAGGGCGCTGGCCATCGCCGAAGGCAAGGCCGGCAAGGTCGCCAAGGCGCCTAAGGTCAAACTCACGGCGGAGATGACAGTCGCAGATGCTCTGGCGACGGTCCTGCTCTCCTGCCTGAAGCATTTCCGGCTGAACGAGCCGCTGCTGGTCGATCAGCACCTGACCGAAGCGCTCCACCAGGCGCGGGTGGCGATGCGTAGGCTGCGGTCGGCATTCCTCCTGTTCCGGCCGGTCATTCGCCACGACCCCGAATATGACCGCCTGCGCAAGGACCTGCGCCGGATCAGCCGCAGGCTCGGCGACGCGCGCAACCTTGATGTCTTCGTCGAAGGGCTGGGCGGCATCGCCCGGGAGCTGCCGCAGCTCCAGCATTTGCGGGACGAACATTATGCCCGGATCATCGCCACGCTCGATTCCAAGCGATTCCTGGGGATGATGCTGCGGCTGGTGCGCTGGCTGTCGATCGGCGCGTGGCGCGAGCGGCCGGAGGCGCAACTGCCCATTGCCAGGTTTCTCCAGGGCCGGATCGACAAGGCCTGGGCGCGCCTGGCCGCACCCGGAGGCCAGCTGGCGGCGCTTGCGGAAGACGAGCGGCACCGCTTTAGAATCCGTGTCAAGAACTTCCGCTATGCGCTTGAGTTCGCTCGTGCATTGCATCGCGATCAGAAGCCGATCCGAAAGCAGTTCGGGGCGGCGATCCGCGACCTCCAGGAACAGCTTGGAGCGCTCAACGATATGAGTGTCGCCCGGAGCATCGTCGACAAATACCTCGACGGCAACTGGCCGCAGGCCGAGCCGGACGAGGCCGAGCGGACGGAACTGCTGGCCGAGGCAGAGCGCAATTTCGCCCGGATGGTTGCGATCGGACCCTATTCGCACGCGCCGGTGGTCAGGCCGCCGGCAGCAACCTCTGCTCGCCGGCAAGGCGGATCAGCGCGGCCTGCAGCTTCTCGAAGGCACGGACCTCGATCTGGCGGATCCGCTCGCGGCTGACGCCATAGACCTGAGAGAGGTCCTCAAGCGTCTTCGGCTCATCGACCAGCCGCCTTTCGGTGAGGATGTGCCGCTCGCGATCGTTCAGCGACTCCATCGCCTGGGTCAGGAGATCGTGGCGGACGCGGCGCTCTTCCTCATTAGCGATGACCTCGTCCTGCAGCGGCTCGTCGGATGCCAGGAAATCCTGCCACTGGCCTTCGCCCTCAGTGTCACGCAGCGGAGCATTGAGTGACGTGTCGCCGCCCATAGCCATGCGGCGGTTCATCGACACCACCTCGTCCTCGGTGACGCCGAGGTCGGTGGCGATCTTCTTGACGTCGGCGGGCTTGAGGTCGCCTTCCTCAAAAGCGTCGATCTGGTTCTTCATCCGCCGCAGATTGAAGAACAATTTCTTTTGGGCGGCGGTGGTGCCCATCTTCACCAGGCTCCACGAGCGCAGGATGAATTCCTGGATCGACGCGCGAATCCACCACATGGCGTAGGTCGCCAGGCGGAAGCCCCGGTCGGGCTCGAACTTCTTGACGCCCTGCATCAGGCCGATGTTGCCTTCGCTGATCAGCTCGCTGACCGGCAGGCCGTAACC
>JBKPSK010000030.1:0-3689 GCA_046734995.1 Pseudomonadota bacterium | reverse complement strand
CTGGTCCGGCGAGCCCGGCGGCCCACCCGAAATATGGTCGCCGTGGTCGAAGAAGATTTCCGAGCAGGGCCCGCACGGCCCGTCGTCCCCCATCGCCCAGAAATTGTCCTTGGTCGGGATGCGGATGAGGCGATCGTCGGGGAGGCCGGCAATCTTCTTCCACAGGTCGAAGGCCTCGTCGTCGGTATGATAAACGGTGACCGTCAGCCGGTCAGCACCCAATCCCCATTCCTTCGTGACCAGGTTCCACGCCAGCTCAATGGCGCGGTCCTTGAAATAATCGCCGAAGGAGAAATTCCCCATCATTTCGAAGAAGGTGTGATGGCGGGCGGTGTAGCCGACATTGTCGAGGTCGTTGTGCTTGCCGCCGGCGCGCACGCACTTCTGGCTGCTGGTCGCGGTCACATAGGGCCGCGTCTCGAGGCCGGTGAAGACGTTCTTGAACGGCACCATGCCGGCGTTGACGAACATTAGGGTCGGGTCGTTGTGCGGTACCAAAGGCGCCGATGCCACTCGCGCGTGTCCTTCCCTCTCGAAATAGTCGAGAAAGGACCGGCGGATGTCGTTCGTCGAGGTCATGAGAAGTGAGATATTCGTTGTGTTGCAATGCGGCAAGCGCCGCCCCGGGCAAGCAACCCGCGGGGCTGTCGAAAAAATGTTTTTGGCGGGCTTGCGCGGCCCCGCGAATCGTGCTTGAAGGAGGTCGTGGCAGAGATCTTCGGATCAAAGCCATGGGGAGCCCCGGATACTTCGGTATTCGGGGCTTACCATTTCTGGGCCTCGGCGTTTGCCGGGGCTTTTTTTTCGTGACCCGTCCGCTAGCAAGGCGGCCATGGCGAAGCGGAAATCCGGCACCATCCCAACCTACAAACGCCGGCGGAAGCGCGGGCTTGCGGCGCGAATCGCCATCGGCTTCGTCCGCATCGTCTTGGCCTTCATCCTGATTTCGGTGCTGTGGGTGCTGGCCTACCGATTCGTGCCGCCGCCGATCACGGCAACCATGGTCGGCGACCTCCTGGCCGGGCGTGGCGTCGAGAAGGACTGGATGGGCATCGACACGATCGACCGCGACATGGTCCGCGCCGCCATCGCCGCCGAGGACAGCAAGTTCTGCTCTCACAACGGCTTCGACCTGGATGCTATCGAACAGGCGATGCAGCGCAACGCTTCGGGCGGCCGCATCCGCGGCGGATCGACCATCAGCCAGCAGACCGCGAAGAATGCTTTCCTGTGGCAGGGCGGCGGCTATGTCCGCAAAGGCGTCGAGGCCTGGTTCACGGTGCTGATCGAGGCGATGTGGCCCAAGCGCCGGATCATGGAGGTCTATCTGAACCTCGCCGAGACCGGCATCGGTACCTACGGCGTGAATGCGGGGTCCGAGCGCTATTACGGCCATGACGCGAGCGCCATGAGCAGCACCGAGGCGGCGCGGATCGCCGCCGTACTGCCGCTGCCGAAGAAGCGCGGCGCCATCGCGCCCAAGGGGTTCACGAGGCGCTATGGCGGCTCGATCGCCGCTCGCATCGGCGTCGTCGCCAACCAGGGCCTGGACGCCTGCGTCTACAGCGGCGCAGCCGCGCCAAGAGAGAAGGCGCCGCCTCCGTCGCGGAAGCCAGCGAAACTGCCCGGCGAGGAATATGAGACCAGCGCGCCGCCGCCGCCCGCCGAGGACGTCGATTCGCCGCCGGTGGAGTTGCCGGTTGCCAATGAAGCCGCTCCGCCGGAAAATGTCGTGATGCCCGAAGAGCCACAGCCGCCCGAAGAAACCCCGCCGCCGCCAGCGGAAAACGTTGCGGCCAGTAACCAAAGTTAGGGCCGAAACGAGGAACGCCGCCCCTGCCCTTCTCGTTTGGATTCCAAACCCAAGCAGGAGGCGAAACCATGGCAACCCGGACCCCGAATCGTTCCAGCAGCACAGGCCGCAGCCGGAGCAGCAACAGCCGCTCAACACCTAGCGATCGCAGCGCCTTCAACTGGGGTGACGGCGGCGCTTTGGTCGGCGCGGCGATTGCCGGCGCGGCGATCGCGGTCGCCGCTAATCTTGGCCGCAAGGCGGTCATGCAAGGTTTCTCGGCCTCCGCCGGCGACTGGGACGAGGTATTGGCCGCCGAACATGATGCAGCGCTGCTGAACTTCGACAAATTGCTCGCCACCGACGACAGCCAGACCTTCAAGCGGACGATGCTGCTCAGGAAGCTGACAAATGCGCTCGATAAGCACGCCGCAGAAGAAGAGCATGTCGTATATCCGGCGCTGCGCGATGCGAATGAAATGCACGATGCCGATTTGCTCGAAAGCGAGCACGGCTATGTGAAGACCTTCCTCTACGACTTGAACGAGATGAAGAAGGACTCGGCGGACTTCCTGCCCAAGGTCCGCGAGTTCCGGCAGATGCTCGAGGCGCATGCCCGGATGGAAGAAGAGCAGGTCTTCCCGCGCCTGAAGCGCGAGCTGAGCCAAGAGCAAAGCGACCGCATCACGATGCTGGTCAACAAGGAAGGCTTTAAGATGGCCTGAGCCGCTAAGCGGCTCCAACCAAGGCCAGCTTCGGCGGTTCCTGCACCGAGAGCGTGACGCTGCCTTCGCCCGCGATGCGCTCGAGGCGGGCGCCCAGCTCGGCGTCGAGATGGAAGTCGCGGCCGACCAGCAGCACTGCCTCTCGATCGCCAGAGATCGGCACCGCGAAGCGCACGACTCCGTTGCCGCCGCGCGCCGACTGCAGTTCGCATGCCAGCGGCGCGGCCAGTCCCGCATCGGCCAGCCTGATATCCAGCTGCAGCCGGCTGGCCTTGGCCAGGCGCTCCAGCGGCTGGAAGCGCTTGATCGCCACCCGCGGCTGGTCATCGCCAGCGCGGCGGTCGAGCTCGACGGACAGAAGTCCGCAGCTGCCCGCCTTGGCCGCCGCTTCAACCTCGGCGCAGGCGTCGTCGTCGAACACCGTCGCCTCGAACTGACCTGAGGGATCCGAGAGGCTGGCCACCATGTAGCGGCGCCCCCGCGCCGATACCCGCCAGCGCACGCCCTCGATCAGCCCCGCCATCATCGCCGACGATCGGCTTCCCTCGACGACCTCGATGTCGCCGAGCTCGGCATAAGTGCGGACGCGATGCGCCGCGAGGAGGTGCCGGTGATGGTCGACCGGGTGGGCCGAGAAATAGAAGCCGAAGGCGTCACGCTCGGCGGCCATGCGCTCGGCAAGCGTCCAGCTCGCATCCTTCGGCAGGCGGATCGGTGCGATTCCGGCGCTCGACTCGCCACCGAACAAGCCATGCTGGCCGCTTTCCCGGCTGTCGGCGGCGCTGGCGGCATGGGCGAGGATCGTCTCGGCGGCGGCAAATACCGCGGCGCGCTCGCCGGCCAGGCTGTCGAAGGCGCCGGCGGCGGCCAGGCTTTCGATCTGGCGGCGATTCAGGAGCCGCGGGTCGATGCGTTCGGCGAAATCGTCGAGGCTCTTGAAGGGTCCGCGCGCCTCGCGCTCCTCGACCAGAGCCGCCATCGCCTTCTCGCCAACGCCCTTCAGCGCACCCAAAGCGTAGCGAACCTTGCCTTCGTCGACCGAGAAATCGGCGCGGCTGGCGTTGACGTCGGGCGGCAGCAGCTCGAGACCGCTGCGGCGGATATCCTCGGCGAACAGGGCCAATTTGTCGGTCTGCGCCATGTCGAAGCTCATCGAGGCGGCGAAAAATTCG
>JBKPSK010000029.1:0-7586 GCA_046734995.1 Pseudomonadota bacterium | reverse complement strand
CGTCCGTAGTGAAATCCGACAGGTGAAGGATGAACCTTGCGCGCAAGTCGCCGCCGTCCGTCAACAGTGTGAACAGCTCCATCCAGCTCGCATTGACGCGGACGAGCGGCTTATCGGAGGTCGAGGGCAGGCAGGACACCGACCAATAGTGACGCTCGGTCGTGCGCGGGATGGGGATGCAGTGTTCGCCGTACAGCCTGAGAATTTCGAGAACCTCCTGCGCCTGCGGCCGGCGAAGCAGCTTCTCGAACCGCGCGACATATTTGAATCGCTGTTCCAGGGACTCGGAACGGTCGACGGGGTCGGGCAGTGTCTCGCCTTCGATCCAACCCCGCTGCTGCTCGGGATTCAGGAATTGCCGCAGACCCTTGGTGCTGTCGCGATCGGTCCCGCTTTGAATGGTAGTGAAGCTGGCGGTCATCAGAGAATGCTAAACCCTGACGATGCTTATGTCTGCTTTCGACCCATTGCGGACATTCGATGGTCCGGCGTTTCGGGGGGTCGGTCATTGCGAACGATCATTCCTGATCCAGCCGACGTAGGTCAGCCACAGGCCTGCCAGCGCTAGCCCTGCAAAGCCGGCGCGCACTAACAGCATCGCACCAGTGGCGGTCGGCATGGCGCGTTCATAAAGGTCGGGTGCCATAAGCAGGACGAGTCCGCGGATCGCGAAGAACCAGCCGAGCAGCGAAATGATCACGGCGGCGACGGTCGACCAATATTGATGGAATGCGATGATAAAAAGCCCGGCGAAAAGCAGCATCGCTCCAAGCACCCAAACGAGCACCGGATTGCCGAAAAAGCCCGTGATGGACATCTGGCCCAATTCATCAGCACGGATTGCTACGGTCGCGGGTATGATTGTCATGAAGGGACCCAAAACCCGGGCAAAGTTCCGCGTCTTGGCCTGAGCTTCGGGCAGGGCGGTCATTGCTGCATCTCCACGGCAGTTTCCTGGCTGGCTACGCGAGCCAATTTGAAGTGATGGTCTGCCGAGGCCAGCCGATGCCCACTTTTCACCGATTCTGGCCACAAGGCCAATATCAGCTTTCCACCCGTTCCGGCCATAACCGACCCATTGCGGTCATTAGCGAGCCGTAGATCATTGCCTCAGGTTTGGCTGTGCCGAACTTCCAACCGAGTACCGGGATTCGCGCCCAGATCATCGGCAATCTCTGGGATGATTCAGGGCAGAAGCTAAAACGTAATTTCTGGGTTGAATCGTGCAAGTGAGTTAAAAAGCACAAATACATCCCAGAAGTGAATCTGATATTGTCAATTACTCCGACATTCTCTAAATCGTGTAGATGAACGGCGAGCGTATTTTAAATTCACGATTGATGCATCTAAACAAGTTTAGCTTCGTTATATTCCCAGAATAGATTTCATTTTGGGCATATTTTAGGAGCTATATTATGACAAATCTATCAAGAGCCCTGATCGCCACCGCCGGCCTTGCAGCGGCCCTGACGATTGCTTCGCCCGCTTCGGCCCAGCAGCCTTACCCTTATGGCAACCAGGACAATGGCGTCGTCGGTGCCATCATCAATTCGGTGACGGGCGGCGGTTACGGCCAGTATCCCCAAGGAGCCTACGGCTACGGCCAGTATCCGCACGGCAACTACGGCTATGGCCAGACGAGCCAGCGCGCCGCGGTCGGAATGTGCGCCGCCGCCGCCGAGCAGCGGATCAACGGAAATTACCGCGGCCAGCCGGGCTATGGCTATAGCAACGGCTATGCGAACAACGGTTACCAGCAGGGCTATGCCAATGGTTACAATGGCCAGGGAGCCCGTGTCCTCGGCATCACCAATGTCGAACGGCGCAATAACGGCAGCCTGAAGGTTTCGGGCGTTGCCAATTCGGGTCGTGGCTATGGCTACAACAACCAGGGCTACTACAATGGCCATAACGGCCAGAATGCCTACGCTAACCAGGCGGCCGACCTGCGCTTCACCTGCAAGGTCAATGCCGGCGGCCAGGTTACCGACGTTAATATCAACCGCAACCAGGTAGCGTATCGCGGCTATTGATCCCGACTTTAGCGCGTAAGGCGAGTAAGAAGGGCCGTGGCGAAAGCCGCGGCCCTTTCCTATGGATTAGGCGTCAATCGCAGATGCAATTTCGACGCATGACCCCATCATGCGTCAATTGCATCTTCATCAACCGCCGCGGCGCGGTTCTGGATGAATGCAAACCGTTGCGCCGGGTCGCGGCCCATCAGCCGCTCAACGAGGTCCTTGATCGGCTGGCGGTCTTCGTACTGGCCGGGCAGAGTGACGCGCAGCAGGGAGCGTGAGCCCGGGTCCATGGTGGTTTCCTTGAGCTGGTTGGGGTTCATCTCGCCAAGACCCTTGAAGCGCGCGACCTCGACCTTCTTGCCCTTGAACTCTTTCTCCTCGAGCTCGGCGCGGTGGGCGTCATCGCGGGCGTAGAGCGACTTGGAACCCGATGTCAGGCGATACAGCGGCGGCTGGGCAAGGTAGAGGTGGCCGCGCCGCACCAGCTCCGGCATTTCCTGGAAGAAGAAGGTCATCAGCAAGGTGGCGATATGGGCGCCGTCGACGTCGGCGTCGGTCATGATGATGATGCGCTCGTAACGCAGCGCGTCCTCGTCCCATTTGTCACGGATGCCGCAGCCGAGCGCCTGCTGGAGATCGGCGATCTCCTGGTTGGCGCGGATCTTGTCGGCGGTCGCCGAGGCGACGTTCAAAATCTTGCCGCGGATGGGGAGGATGGCCTGGGTCTTGCGGTCGCGCGCCTGCTTGGCCGAGCCGCCGGCGCTGTCGCCCTCGACGATGAACAATTCGGTACCGGCCGGGTCGTCGTTGGCGCAGTCGGTGAGCTTGCCGGGCAGGCGGAGCTTGCGGGCCGAGGTCGCGGTCTTGCGCTTTACTTCGCGCTCGGCGCGCCGCTTGAGGCGCTCCTCCATGCGCTCGACGATGGCGCCGAGCAGCGCCCGGCCGCGATCCATATTATCGGCGAGGAAATGGTCGAAATGATCGCGGACGGCGGCCTCGACGAAGCGCGCCGCTTCTAGGCTCGTCAGCCGATCCTTGGTCTGGCTCTGGAAGTGCGGGTTGCGGATGAAGACGCTCAGCATCAGCTCGACGCCGTTGAAGACGTCGTCGGCGGTGATGTCCCTGGCACGCTTGTTGCCGACGAGGTCACCGAAGGCGCGGATGCCCTTGGTCAGGGCCGCGCGGAGGCCGGCTTCGTGCGTACCGCCGTCGGGCGTGGGGATGGTGTTGCAATAATAGCTTTCCGCGCCCTCCGACCAGAGTGGCCAGGCGACCGCCCATTCGGCTGAGCCCTGGCCGTCGGGGAAGTCCTGGCGGCCGGTGAAGGGCTGGGCCGTCACGCATTCGCGCTCGCCGAGTTGCTCGGCGAGATGGTCGGCGAGGCCATTGGCGAACTGGAAGACGGCGGTTTCGGGTACGTCCTCGCTCGCCAACGACGGGTCACAGCGCCAGCGGATCTCGACTCCTGCGAAAAGGTAGGCCTTGGAGCGGGCGAGCTTGTAAATGCGGGCAGGATCGAAGCGCGCCTCGGCGCCGAAGATTTCGGGGTCGGGGACGAAGCTGACTGTCGTACCGCGGCGGTTGGGCGCGGCGCCGATCTCCTCGAGCGGCGAAGTGGCGAGGCCCTTCGAAAACGCCTGCCGGTATAGCTTTTTCTCGCGCGCCACCTCGATGACGGTCTCGGTAGACAAAGCGTTGACGACGCTGACACCGACGCCATGGAGGCCGCCGGAAGTCGAATAGGCCTTGCCCTCGAACTTGCCGCCCGAATGGAGCGTGGTCATGATGACCTCGAGCGCCGACTTGCCGGGGTATTTGGGATGTTCCTCGACCGGTATGCCGCGGCCGTTGTCGGTGACGGTAAGCCGGTTTCCGGTCTCGAGCGTGACCTCGATGCGGCTGGCGTGGCCGGCAACCGCTTCGTCCATGGCATTGTCGATAACCTCGGCGGCGAGGTGGTGGAGGGCGCGCGCGTCGGTGCCGCCGATGTACATGCCGGGGCGGCGGCGCACCGGTTCGAGGCCTTCGAGGACCTCGATCGAGGAAGCGTCGTAGCTGTCGGGCGTCGCGGAAGAGGAAGACGAAAAAAGATCGGACATCTGAACCGGCTATAAGGCGCGGCGAAGCGTCGTGCCAAGCGGTTGTGCGCTAGGTGCCGATCAGCCTTAGCAAATAGGTCACCGATGTCCCGGGCTGCCGATCCAAAATCACCCGGCCGCCGAAAATCCGGCATTCGCGATCCATTGTTTCCCGAAGCCATTCCGCCTGCTGCAGGTCCGCATGGTGAAGGCTGAATCTCTTGATGCTGAACGGAAGCATTTCCAGGTTCCAGGCCTTGCCGAGCGACAGTCGAAAAGCGAGGACGAGATTGGACCGAAATTCGTCCTGCCCCTCGATCCCCTCATAATCGTTCAGGAAATCGCCGCATCCATAGAGGATCGGCTTGCCGCGATGGAACTCGACCGCCTTGCGATGATGCGACGAATGGCCGTGGACGATGTCGACGCCCGCATGGTCGATCAAGAGCCGGGCAAAGCGCTGGTCGCCGTCGGGAATCTCGTAACCCCAGTTCCCGCCCCAGTGAATCGAGACGATGACGATGTCCCCGGCCTTCCTGGTGGCCCGGACCTGCTTCGAGAGGCGATCGAAGGCGGCGCGATAATCAGCGAGCAGGTTAACGCCCGGCCGGCGGCTCGCCGCCCACGACTCCGGGACTCCGCTCGTTAGCGCACCCAGAGAAAAATCGAGCACTCGCCTGCCATCGCCAAGGGCCAAAATCGCCGGCGCCTCCGCCTGCTCGCGATCGCGCCCGGCGCCGGAATGCCTCAAGCCGGCCCTGTCCAGCGTCGCCAGCGTTTCAATCAGCCCTTCCTCACCCCAGTCGAGGACATGGTTGTTGCCAAGGGTGCAACAATCGATCCCCGCCGCCGTCAGGCAGGGGACGTTGGCGGGGTGGCAGCGGTAATGAATGCCCTTGCCGGGAGCCGGAGACTTGCTGCGAGTCAGCGCAGTTTCGAGATTGACGATCGTAAGGTCGGCGCGGCGAAGGGCATCGAGCGCGTCACCCCATAAATACGTATAAGCCACCCGTCGCGGAATCGGGCCGCTGCGGCTTTCGGCCAGCCGGACATAGCCATGCGCCGACGTCATGAAACGCTCGTAAAGGATCGGATCGAGCGGATGCGGCAAGATCTGGTCGATGCCCCGACCGATCATTACGTCGCCGGTGAGCAGGATGGCCGCCATCGCGCCTCTTTGCCTCCGTTATAGGATCCTGCCTCCTCGTCTGCCAAGCGGTTGCAGCCAAGCGGTGAAGCTGTCCCGGACCGGCATCCCGACTCGCCGCCCAAGCGTTGATGCAGGGCCACGGAAAGGAGCGAGGACCATGGCCATCAATGACCTCACAACACGACGCGAAACAAATCTGCCAGCACCATTCGGCAGCGAGCCGAGTCCGTTTTTCCAGCTTCGCAAGGAAGTGGATCGGCTGATCGACGATGTCTTCCGGCCCGCCATTGGCGGGACCTGGACCGGCGGGACCGCCTTCCCGAAGCTGGAAGTGCATGACGATGACAAGCAGGTTCGAATCACCGCGGAGCTGCCCGGGCTCAAGCAAGCGGATATCGATCTGTCGATCGATAATGGCGTGCTCGCCATCAGCGGCGAGCGCAAGGCGGTCGACGTGGATCGCGAACGCGGCTGGTCCGAGCGCTTCTATGGGCGGTTCGAGCGGCGCGTGACCCTCCCAGACGGCATCGACGAGAACCAGGCCGAGGCCGCTTTTGCGAACGGTGAGCTTACCGTGAAAATACCCAAGTCCGAGGAGGCGAGGAAGTCGCGGAAGATCCCGATCAAGGGCTCTGTCTCGAGTTAAGCTGCTTGCGCGAGCGCCGGTCCGGCCGAGCATCTTGAAATTGGGGAAGTTCTTCCCAATTCACCGGCGCCGGCCGCCTGATGGGGTCGGTAACGGGACGCAGGGGCCCGCAACGGGCCAGCCTCCCGCCCAATTTTGCTCATAGGAGGACAAGACATGCGCAGTGCATTTGACTTTGGAAACTTCCGGCGCTCGAGCGTCGGATTCGACCGGCTGTTCGACATGCTGGAGAACAGCTCGCTTGGAAGCGAGAACTACCCGCCGTTCGACCTCATCAAGGTCGACGACAACCGCTACCGGATCGAGGTCGCGGTCGCTGGCTTCGGCCAGGATGACATCGAGATCACCTCGCAGCAGAACGTGCTGATCATCCGCGGCCAGAAGAGCGACGACAACGACTCCAACTATGTCCATCGCGGCATCGCCAACCGCTCGTTCGAGCGGCGCTTCGCGCTCGCTGACCATATCCAGGTCAAGGGCGCCGACTTGAAGGACGGCATGCTGGCGATCGACCTGGCGCGCGAGATCCCGGAGGCGATGAAACCCCGCAAGATCGAGATCGGCGGAGCCGCGCCGAAGCATGACCAGATCGAGGCGACGGCCAAGGAGCAGAAGGAAGCCGAGAAGGCGTAAAGCCACCCTTCGCAAACAAAAAGCCCCGGAGGCCATAAGCTTCCGGGGCCCCTTCTTACTGGGGAATATGACGGAGCCCGGCCATTGCAGTGCTGGCCAGCATCTGCAGATCGGTTCCGATCGACACCAGATCGAAACCCTCCCGAATACGCTCACGCGCCGACTCTGCATTGCCGCAGAAGATTCCAATGCGCTTGCCGGCGGCCTGGGCGCTCTCGCGGACATGGCGAATAGTGTCGAGCACAGTCTGGTCGGTCGGATCGGCGGCCGGTTCGCGGCCAAGGGCCAGCGCAAGGTCGGATGGTCCGATGAACACCCCGTCGAGCTCCGGGACGGCTAGGATTGCCTCGATATTATCCAGAGCTGCCCGGGTTTCTACCATGGCGAGCGAGACGAGCACTTCCCGAGTGCGAAGGCGATAATCCGGACCCCACCTCAGGGTCGGCCGGCGCGGGCCTAGCGAACGCGCACCGCCTGGCGGGTAAAGAATTCCATTGACCAGCCCTTGAGCTGCGTCAGCTGTGTCGATCAGGGGGGCGATGACGCCCGAAGCGCCGGCATCAAGCACTCTGCCAATTTCCGTGAAATCATTTCGGCTCACCCGAACGAGCGGTTCGCACCCTCTGCCCTCGATGGCAGTGAACATTTCGACGGCCGTCCGGAAGTCGATCACGCTATGCTGGAGGTCCACTACCAAGCCGTCGAAGCCGAGAGTGGCAAGCAATTCTGCATGATGAGCGGAGGGAATTTGGAGCCAAGCGACGATGGCCGGTTGGCCGGTGCTCCATCTTTGTTTGATTCGATTTACGCTCAGGACTTCAGCCCCCGAATTGATCTTTGGCACGGCGGATCGCCGCGAAGGCTTCTACTGGCGTCAAATAGGGAAGAAGCGAAGGCGCCCGCAAGAACGGATTGGTGCTCCGCTCAAGGCCGATCGTTGTCGGAATTGTCGGTTCACAGCGAGCGCGCGCCGCAAATATTGTGTCGGCTCGCTCGGCCAGTTCGGGGGAGCTGTCGACGGTCAACGCGAACCGCGCATTCGCCGAAGTATATTCGTG
>JBKPSK010000028.1:0-3883 GCA_046734995.1 Pseudomonadota bacterium | reverse complement strand
ATGTTCGCCTCGGCGGCGCAGCGCCTGGTGCGCCTCTACGCCGTGAAGCCGGGCAATCGCGCCGTCATCCTCGCCGCCAATGACGACGGCTATGGCGCGGCGCTCGAGATGCTGGATGCCGGAATCGCGGTCGCGGCGGTAGTGGACCTGCGCGTGGCGGTGCCGAGCAACGAGATCACGCAGGCGGTGCGGCGCGCCGGGGTCGAGATCCTGACGGGCCATGCGATCAAGGAAGCGATCGCCGGACCCGGCAAGACCCGCATTACCGGCGCCATCGCCGCGCCGGTCGCGGGCGATGGCAGGCTTGGCGAGGGCGGGCGGACGCTGGAGTGCGATTTGATCCTGATGGCGGTCGGCTATTCGCCGGCGGCCCACCTGCTGCATCACGCCGGGACCAAGTTCGCGTACGACGCCGGCAGCCATATGTATCGGCCGGAGTCCGTGCCCGCGCACGTGTTCCCCGCGGGCTCGGTCAACCAGGCCTATGCGCTCGATGCCGCGCTGGCAGATGGAAAGCGCGCGGGATGGCTGGCCGCGCGCGATGCGGGCTTCACCGGCGGGGCGGAGCCGCCGGCGCCGGTTGATCTGGGATGCGAGGGCCTGACTCATCCCTGGCCGATCTTCCCGCACGACAAGGGCATGGACTTCGTCGATTTCGACGAGGACCTGAAATACAAGGACCTGATCAACGGCATCGCCGACGGCTACGACAATGTCGAGCTGCTGAAGCGCTATTCCACCGTCGGCATGGGCCCGAGCCAGGGCAAGCACTCCGCCGTCGCGGCGGTGCGGATCGTGGCGCGCGAAACCGGCGAAAGCCTGAACCGCATGAGCGTGACGACCCAGCGCCCGCCCTACACGCCGGAGAAGTTCGCCCACATGGCGGGCCGCGTGTTCGATCCGGAACGGCGCACCGCCATGCACCACCGCCACCTGGAGCTGGGTGCGCAGATGATGCCGGCCGGCGTGTGGTGGCGCCCGGCCTATTACGGCAAGAAGTCCGAGCGCGACGCGGCGATCCCGGCGGAGGTGAAGGCGGTGCGCACCTGCGTCGGGCTGATCGACGTATCGACGCTGGGCGGGCTCGACGTCCGCGGACCGGATGCCGCCGAGTTCCTGAACCGCATGTACACCTTCGCCTATGCCAAGCAGCAGGTCGGGCGCTGTCGCTACGTGCTGATGACCGACAATGCCGGCGTCGTCATCGATGACGGCGTGGCGGTGCGGTTCCATGACGAGCATTTCTACGTCACAGCCACGACCAGCGGCGTCGATGCGGTTTATCGCCAGATGCTGTGGTGGAATGCGCAATGGCGGCTCGACGTCGACGTCGCGAATGTCACGGCGGCCTATGCCGGCGTCAACATTGCCGGCCCGCGGTCGCGCGAGGTGCTGAAGCGGGTGTGCGAGGGCGTCGACCTGTCGGCCCAGGCCTTTCCCTACATGGGCGCGGCGATGGCGGAGGTGGCCGGCATTCCGGCGCGCATCATGCGGGTCGGCTTCGTCGGCGAGCTGGGTTATGAGGTGCACGTGCCGGCGAGCCAGGGCGAAGCCCTGTGGGACGCGCTGATGGCGGCGGGCGGCCTGGAGGGCATCCGGCCGTTCGGCGTGGAGGCGCAACGCGTGCTGCGCCTCGAGAAGGGGCACATCATCGTCAGCCAGGACACCGACGGCCTCACCAGCATCTGGGAAGCCGACATGGCCTGGGCGGTGGCCAAGAGCAAGCCGTTCTTCGTCGGCGGCCGGTCGGCGGAAATCCAGGCCAAGATGCCGCTGACCCGCAAGCTGGTCGGCTTCACGCTGGCGAACGATGACGATTCCTGCCCCGAGGAGTGCCATCTGGTGCTGAAGGGCGAGGAGATCGTCGGGCGCGTGACCTCCGCCGTCCGCTCGCCGTCGCTGAACAAGGTCGTGGGCCTCGCCTACGTGCATCCGAGCGACGCCGAGCCGGGCAAGCCGTTCGACATCAAGGTGGAGGGCGGCCGGCGCATCCAGGGCGTCGTCACCAAGTATCCGTTCTACGACCCGGACAACAAGCGGCAGGAGATGTGAGCGATGGCGAGCTTGACCAACCTCGATCCCGCCACCTTGAAGCGCCGCAGCTTCATCTACCGCAAGCTCGCCGCCGCCGGCGCGGAGTTTGCCGAGGTGAATGGCGGGGCCGTTGCCATGCGCTACCCGGCGCGCGCCGGGAGCGAGGCCGCAGTCGCGCGGCGGATGGGCCTGGCCGATCTTTCGGTGCTGCCGCACGGCGGCTTCAAGGGCCGGGGCACGGTCGAATGGCTGACCAGCCAGGGCCTGACCATCGGCGCGGACAGCAACAGGGCCTACCGCCAGCCTGACGGCGAGCTGGCCGCTCGGCTGGCGCCGACCGAGATTTTCCTGCTGGACTCGCTGCAAGGGACCGGCCGCCTCGTCAACAAGCTGAACACGGCCTGGCAATGGGCGCCCGCCGCCCCGCGACCGCAGCAGGGCTACCGGATGCCGCGCCAGGACAGCCACGCCTGGTTCATGGTGACGGGCGAGAAGGCCGCCGAGATGTTCGCCAAGATCTGCGGCGTCGATCTGCGCCCGCGCCATTGCCCCGTCGGCACCATCGCGCAGACCTCGGTCGCCAAGATGAGCGGCATCATCATCCGCGCCGACCTGGGCGCGACGCTCGCCTACCACCTGCTGGCGGACATCGCGTCGGCCGAGTACCTATGGACCTGCGTCGAGGACGCGATCGCCGAATATGACGGCGGGATCGTGGGACTCGCCGCGCTCCGGAGCCTGCAGGCATGAACGTCGCGGCGCCGGCCAGGTCGCAGAGACCCGGCAACGCGCCGCAGGCCGCGGATCGCGGCGGACTGCCGGGCCTGCTGCCCGATTTCCTGAAGCCGCGCACCAATGCCAAGGCGCCGTTCCGCGTCGCCGTCATCCTGGTGCCGGGCTTCGCCCTCATGTCCTTCGCTTCGGTGATCGAGCCGATCCGCGGCGCCAATCGCCTGAGCGGGACCAAGTTCTACGAATGGGAACTGTTCGCGCCGGAAGGCGGGATGGTCGAATCCAACAGCGGCATCACCGTCGCCGCCGCTTCCGTCTCGGCCTTGGAGCAGAGCCCCTTCGACCTTGTCGTCGTGTGCGCCGCCAGCCATGCGGAACAGCGCCGCTTCCGCCCGGTCGAGGATGTCGTGCGCCGCCTCGCCCGCCGCAATGTCGCGCTGGCCGCGGTCAGCACGGGCAGTTTCGTGCTGGCGCGCGCCGGCTTGCTGGACGATCGCCGCTGCACGGTCCACTGGGACTATGCTGACAGCTTTGCCGAAGCGTTTCCCGACATCGCGCTGTGCAACGACCTGTTCGTGGTGGACGGCAGCATCCTGACCTGCGCCGGCGCCACTGCCGCGCTCGACATGATGCTGCAGCTGATCGGCGCCCATCACGGGCAGGACCTGGCGCGGCAGATCTCCGGCCAGTTCCTCCATGGCGGCATCCGCGCCGCCGCCGACGATCAGCGCCGCATGCTGCTGGGCATGGGGGTCACCAACTCGGTGGTGCAGAAGGCGGTCTCGCTCATGGAGGGCGCGATCGAGGAGCCGGTGCCGCTGGCGGAGCTCACGCTGCGCACCGGCGTCTCCCAGCGGCAGCTGGAGCGGCTGTGCAAGCGCTACCTCGGCGCTACGCCGGCGCAATACTATGTACAGTTGAGATTGGAGCGGGCGCGGCGCATGCTCAGGCAGACAGACATGTCTGTCGCGGAGGTTGCGATCGCGTGCGGCTTCGTGTCACTCTCACACTTTGCCAAAGTCTATAGGCGCCATTACGGCTTGTCGCCGCGCGAGGACCGCAAGGCGAGTTGAGCACACGATCAAATTCTATGCCCATCGACCTACTCCTGCAGAAT
>JBKPSK010000027.1:0-10657 GCA_046734995.1 Pseudomonadota bacterium | reverse complement strand
GGCCCGCGACGATCATCGCGCCGGTGGCATTGGTCCCCATGATGTGGCGGTTGTCATAGACCTCGATCCGCTTCGGCGGCTCGGGCAGCTCGAAGGTATCGGCCAGCTCGCGCAGCAGTTTCCCCTGCGTCGTCGTCTCGGCCATGCGCCGTTCGAGGGCTTCCTCGGCATTGCGGCGCGCCTGCTCCATGAGCTTGCGGCGGTCGCCGCGCTGCGGGCGCTCGATGGCGATCTTTCGCCCGGCGCGCACGCTGAGCGCCTCGCCGAGCAGTTCAGCGTCGGGCAGGTCCCGGTCGACCAGGATCCGCCGCGGCGGCGGCATGTCCTCGTAGAATTGCACCAGGAAGCTCGATAGTACCTCGGCTTCCGGCACGTCGTTGGTATGCGCCGGGAAGAAGGCCCGGTGCCCCCAATTCTGCCCGCCGCGAATGAAAAAGGCCTGGATGCACATCGCTCCGGCCTTGCAGGCGAGCGCGAAGATGTCGCCGTCGCCGAGCCCTTCGGCATGAACGGTCTGGCTGCCTTGGATGTAGGTCAAGGCGCGAAGCCGGTCGCGGTAGATGGCCGCCAGCTCGAAATCCTGCGCTTGAGCCGCCTCGGCCATGGCCTTGCCGAGGCGGGTCTGGACGCCAGTCGACTTGCCGGCGAGGAACGCCTTGGCATCGGCGACCAGCTCGGCATAGTCGGCTTTGGAGATGCGATCGACGCAGGGCGCCGAGCAGCGCTTGATCTGGTAGAGCAGGCAAGGCCGCGACCGGTTGGCGAAAAAGCTGTCGGAACAGCTCCTTAGGAGGAACAGCTTTTGCAGCGCATTAAGCGTGCGGGTGACCGAGCCGGCGCTTGCGAACGGCCCGTAATAGCTGCCCTTGGTCCGCCGCGCGCCGCGGTGCTTCTGCACGCGCGGGAAGTCATGGTCCTCGCGCAGCAGGATGAAAGGGAAGCTTTTGTCGTCGCGCAGCAGGACGTTGTACGGCGGCCGGAAGCGCTTGATCAGCTGCGCCTCCAGCAGCAGCGCCTCGGCTTCGGTGCGGGTGGTGACTATGGTCAGCGACCGCGTCTGCGAAACCATCCGCTGCAGCCGCTTCGGCAGGCGGGCGACCTGGGTGTAGTTGGTGACCCGCTGCCTCAAGCCCCGCGCCTTGCCGACGTACAGCACGTCGCCGCGCGCGTCCTGCATGCGATAGACGCCGGGCCGCGCCGGCAGTGTCTTCAGGACGTTGCGGATTGCCGCCACACCAGCCTCGAGATCGGGCGCGCCCGACCCGCGCAGCGAGTAGGTCGCTTTGTCCTCGTTGAAGCGCTCCGCGGCCCGCGGATGCTCGGGCCGGTCTGCAGGCGTGCGATCCATGCATACTATCTAGGCGATCCTCCCCTGGAAGGGGAGGTGGCAGCGCGAAGTGCTGACGGAGGGGGGTCCGCGCCTGGCGCGCCGCCCCCCCACTATGCTGCGCATGGTCCCACTCCCCGCCCCGGGGATGATTATGCCGCCGCCCTCGCCTGTTCTTCCTCGCTCAGCATCCAGTCGACCGCGTAGCGGGCGTGGATCGCGGCCGTATCGTAGACCGGCAGGACGTTGGCGCGGGTGTCGACGGCGAGGCCCAGCTCGGTGCAGCCAAGCACGATCGCCTGCACCTTTTGCTTCGACAGCTCGGTGATCAGGCTCTTCAACTTGCGCTGGCTGTCGCGGACCACCCGGCCGGCCGCAAGCTCGTCATAGATGATGTGGTCGACCTCGCGGATCCAGCCGGCCTCGACCGGGGCGAGCGCGATTCCGCGGCCCTCCAGCCGATCGCGGAAATAGGGCTCGGTCATGGTGAAGCGGGTGCCGAGCAGGGCGACCCGGGACCAGCCGTCGGCGAGCAGGCGATCGGCGGCGGCGTCCGCGATATGCAGCACCGGCAGGCCGGTCTCGGCGGCGACGGCGCCCTCGACCTTGTGCATGGTAGCCGAAGCCAGCAGCAGCCCTTCGGCACCGCTGGCCTTGAGCCGGCGAGCTGCCTCGACGGTCAGGTTGGCCACTCCGTCCCAGTCGCCCGACTGCTGCATGGCCGCCAAGGGAGCGAAGTCGAGGCTTTCGATCGCCAGCAACGCGCTGTGCAGGCCACCGAGGCGCTGGCCGACACCCTTGTTCAGGTGCTCATAGTAAAGCGCCGTGGACGCCCAGCTCGAACCGCCGACGATTCCCAGCTTTTTCAAAGTCTTGGACCCCTTCCCGTACAGGCCCCCACCGGGGTGTCCGGCTGGGGGCTTCAACCCAGAAACACTGTCGCCTCGGTTCTAGCCGAGCGCTTTGATGATTTCCTCGACCATCTTCTTGGCGTCGGCAAGGAGCATCATCGTGTTGTCACGATAGAATAGCTCATTGTCGACGCCCGCGTAACCCACTCCTCCCATTGACCTTTTGACGAACAGGACGGTGCGGGCTTTTTCCACGTCCAACACAGGCATGCCGTAAATCGGCGAGCTCTTGTCGGTTTTGGCGGCCGGGTTGGTGACATCATTGGCGCCGATGACAAAGGCGACATCAGTCTGCGCAAACTCGCTGTTGATGTCCTCCAGCTCGAACACCTCGTCATAGGGCACGTTGGCCTCGGCGAGCAGGACGTTCATGTGGCCCGGCATGCGGCCGGCGACCGGGTGGATCGCGAACTTGACGCGCACGCCTTCCTTCTTGAGCAGATCGGTCATCTCGCGCAGCGCGTGCTGAGCCTGCGCTACCGCCATGCCGTAGCCAGGGACGATGATCACCTGGTCGGCCTGGCGCATCAGGAAGGCGGCATCCTCGGCCGAGCCGCGCTTGTACGGACGGTCGATGGCGGCGGCGGCGCCGCCGGCAATGGCGTCGCCGCCGAAGCCGCCGGCGATCACCGAGATGAAGCTGCGGTTCATCGCCCGGCACATGATGTAGCTGAGGATGGCGCCCGAGCTGCCGACCAGCGCACCGGTGATCACCATCGCCGTATTGTGCAAGGTGAAGCCCATCGCCGCCGCGGCCCAGCCCGAATAGCTGTTAAGCATGGAGATGACGACCGGCATGTCGGCGCCGCCGATCGGAATGATCAGCAGAAACCCGATGGCGAAGCTGAGTGCAGCGACGGTAAAGAACACCAAGGGCGCCTGGTCCTGCGTGAAGTAGGCGATCAGGCCGATGATGGCGGCCAAGGTGCCGAGATTAATCACGTGCCGCATCGGCAGCAGGATCGGCTTGCCCGACATATTGCCGTTCAATTTCAGGAAGGCGATCACCGAGCCGGAGAAAGTGATGGCGCCGATGGCGACGCCGAGCCCCATTTCGACGCGGCTGACCTGGTAAATCCCCTCCGGGCCCATGATCCCGAAGGCATCCGGATTGAGGAATGCCGCAGCGCCGACCAGTACCGCCGCCATGCCGACCAGCGAGTGGAAGGCCGCGACCAGCTGCGGCATGGCCGTGATCTGGATCTTGCGCGCCGTGACCAGGCCGATGCCGCCGCCGATGGCCATAGCAACGGCAATTTCGGGCAAAGAGGCGACCTCATGGACAGCAAGCGTCGTCACCACGGCGATGGTCATGCCGATCATGCCGATGCGATTGCCGCGGCGGCTGGTGACGGGGCTCGACAGCCCCCTCAAGGCGAGGATGAAGCAGATTCCCGAGATGAGATAGGCGATGAGCACCCACGCCGGGGTCGGCGCGGCCTCATGCATCAGGGCGCTCCTTCTTCTTGTACAGCGCGAGCATGCGCTGGGTGACGGCGAAGCCGCCGAAGATGTTGACGCTGGCGAGGACGACACCGAGCAGGCCGAGCCATTTGGCGACCGGACTCGCCGCCGAGGCCGCCGCGATCAGCGCGCCGACGACGATCACCGAGGAAATAGCGTTGGTCACGCTCATCAGCGGCGTGTGCAGCGCCGGGGTCACCGACCAGACGACATAATAGCCGACGAAGCAGGCCAGTACGAAAATCGACAGGATCGCAATGAAGTCCATCAGCCCCCCATTCGCTTGCTTAGAGTCACAAAGGTCGCAAAAGTCTCGTGAAAAAGCACCATTTCGTGTGACTTTAAGCGACGGTAACGGGTTTGAAAACGCCGGTGCCGGCAAGGAATCTCGAAGCCCATTGGCGGCGACATCGCACAGTTGACCGGCTGTAGGACAGAGGCATTTCATGCGCACGATGCCGCACGACCCCGGCCGTTAAATCCAACGGCGTTACCAAGTTATTAACCTTTTCACGCGCATAGGTGCGCGCGGCGGGACTTTGCCCCCAGGAGACGAGATGCGCCCGGCATCGCCCGAGAAGGCCGCTGACGGCAAGAACAAGCGGCTAAAACTGCTGCTGTGGCCGCTGCTTGCCGCCATCGTCTTCGGACTGATCGGCTTCGGTGAACTGATGGAGGACGCTCTCCGCATCGCCCGCAATGCGGTTCGCAGCCATCCGGTCAGCGGCGATATCGTCCTGGTCGAAATCGGCGATCCCAGCCTGCGGCAGCTCGGCAGCTGGCCGTGGCCGCGATCGACGCAGGCCAAGCTCATCGATCAGATCGACCGGCTCGGCGCCGGCCAGATCATAATGGATGTCCTCTATGCCAATCCGAGCCGTCCGGCCGAGGACGCAGCCCTGGCAGAAGCGATCGAGCGCGCCGGCAATGTGACCCTCGCCGTCCAGAACCGCGTCGGCGACCTGGACGGAAAGCAGGACGCGGTGCTGCCGCTGCCGGCGCTGGCCAAACATGCCCGGCTGGCCGCGATCGGCGTCTATTACAATTGGCAGAACGCGGCCTGGAAGGTGCCCTACAGCGCTACCATTGGCGGCCGGACCATGCCGTCGCTGGCCGCCGAAATCGCCGGCATTTCCGGTCCCCCTGACCGCGATTTCCGCATCGATTATTCATTCGACGCCGACAGCATCCCCCGCGTTCGGTCGGTCGATGTACTGAACGGCCGGGTCCCCCGCGCCTTCCTGGAAGGCAAGACCGTCGTCGTCGGCACCAACTCGCCGCGCATGGGCGATCAATATGTGATCCCCGGCCTCGGCAAACGCGGCGGAGTCTTCATCCATCTGCTCGCGGCCGAAACGCTCAAGCAGGGCGAGCCGGTCGATCTCGGCTGGATTCCAGGGTTGCTGGCTGCCGCAGCCGCTGCGGCCTATGCGCTGCGCCGCGGCCGCAACCGCAGCCGAGTGATGGAGCTGACGGCAGCGGCGATCTTCATCGTGCCGATCATTGCCGAGTTCTTCCTCGTTTCACTGGACATCATGCCGGCATTGTTCCTGCTGGCCGTGGTCGGCACGCGGCTGGCGATGATGCGCTCGCGCTCGAAGGGGCTGGTTAATCCAGCGACCGGCCTTCCCAACCTCGCCGCCCTTGCCGCCGACAAGAGCGGAACCGACCTGCCCCTGGTCGCAGTACGTGTCCACAATTATGCCGAGATCGCTTCGACGCTCGATGCCGCCGGGGAGCGGCAGTTCATCGAGCAGATCGTCGCCCGGCTGACGCTTGGCCAGGACCGCCGCATCTACCAGGGCGACGAAGGCATTTTCGCCTGGTTCGCCGCCAAGGGCACGCCTTTCGCGTCACATCTCGACGCCTTGCACGCCCTGTTCCGCAGCCCGGTCAGGGTCGGCCCCACGAGCATCGACGCCGTGCTGAGCTTCGGAGTCGAGCTCGGCAGCAGCCGATCGCCGACCAGCCGCCTCGGCAGCGCCCTGGTCGCTGCCGACGAGGCCGACGCCGAGTCGCTCAAATGGAAATTCCATGACCCGGCGCGGCTGCAGGACGTGCCGTGGCGGCTGTCGCTGCTGTCGCAGCTCGATAAAGCGATCGACAATGGCGAGGTCTGGATCGCCTACCAGCCCAAGCTCGACCTGGCGACGCGGCGGACGATCGGCGCCGAGGCGCTGGCACGCTGGACCCATCCCGAAAAGGGGCCGATCAGCCCGCTAGAATTCATCTCCGCCGCGGAGCAACATGACCGCATCGAGCCGCTGACCGAATTCGTCATCGACAAGGCAGTCGAATCCGCGGTCCGGATCGTCCAGCGCGGCATCGACTTCGAGATTGCCGTCAACCTCTCGGCCCGGATGCTGAGCGACCGCCGCCTCCCCGCCAGGGTCGCGGCCATTCTCGACCGGCACGGGCTGGAGCCGGCCAGGCTGACCCTGGAGCTGACCGAGACGGCGGCGGTTTCAGGCAGCGGCAATGGCATCGACCTGCTGGCAGGCCTGCGCGACCTTGGCATCAAGATCGCAATCGACGATTACGGCACCGGCCTGTCGACGCTGGAATATTTAAAGAAGATCCCGGCAAGCGAGATCAAGATCGACCAAAGCTTCGTCAAGTCGATGCGCGACAATCGCAGTGACCTGATCATGGTCCAGTCGACGATTGCGCTCGCCCACTCGCTGGGCCGGACGGTGGTCGCCGAGGGCGTCGAGGACCTGCAGAGCCTCGAGCAGCTGACCATGCTCAAGTGCGACATCGCCCAGGGATTCATTGTCGGCCGACCGATGAGCTTCGAGGAGCTGGTCCGCCGCCTGCTGGTCGAGCGCCGCCGTTTCGCCGCCTGAGCGGGCGGCGCCTGTCACAAGCGTGAAATAGTTAACGCTATTCGCCCTGACATCCCAAGTTAAAACTAGCCGAGCCAACGATGCGGGCGCCTACGCGCCGCCGCGGTTCGGCCCAATTAGTGAATCGTTTGATAACCATTTCGATTAGGGTTAATATCCCCAGCGTGCCGATGCGATTCGCACGAAGCAAAGAGGGGGTTATCCCATGAAGAAGCGTCCGCCCGTGAAGGGCTTCTGGAGCTGGCTCTTCGGCAGTGGCTGGAGCAATGCCGGCAGCGAAGGCTAACTAACGCCCAAGCAACTGAGTTTCTTGGATTAAGGCCGGCACGGGGAAACCTGGCCGGTCTTTTTCTTTGCGCTTCGTTAGCCCGGCCTGCGGGTAAACCCGCGGATGCCTAGGAAGCGGGCTCCAGCGCCGGCGCGACTCGGAGCGCCTTGACGATTTCGTCATCATCCGGAAGCACGGGCTTTCCCGCGTCCTTGTCCCAGAAGGCGCTGAGAAAATTATAGAGGTTGCGCGCGAACAAAGCCGACGAGTCCGCGGCGAGGGTCCGCGCCAGCTGCACCGCTCCGACAATGGTGACTCCATGGCGGACCGTCGACTTACCGGCAACCACACCTTCGACATTGCCGCCCGCCTCTGCCGCCAGATCGACGACGATGCTGCCGCTGCGCATGGTGGCGAGCTGGGCATCGCTGATCAGCCGCGGCGCTGGCCGCCCGGGGATCAAGGCCGTGGTGATGACGATATCCTGCTTGGCGATATGGCTCGAGACGAGCTCGGCTTGCGCCGCCTGATATTCGGGGCTGGTTTCGCTCGCATAGCCGCCCTGCCCCTCGCCTTCGATGCCGGCGACGCCTTCGACGAAGATCGGCTTGGCGCCGAGCGAGAGGATCTGCTCCCTGGTCGCCGAGCGGACGTCGGTGGCGCTGACCTGGGCGCCGAGGCGACGGGCCGTTGCAATCGCCTGCAGCCCGGCGACGCCAACGCCCATGACGAAGACCTTGGCGGCGCTGACGGTCCCGGCGGCGGTCATCATCATCGGGAAGGCGCGGCTGTAGATGCTGGCGGCGTCGACCACGGCTTTGTAGCCGGCAAGGTTCGATTGCGAGGACAAGATGTCCATCGATTGGGCGCGGGTGATGCGCGGCATCTTCTCCATCGCCAGCGGCTCGAGGCCCGCCTTTGCATATGCGGCGATATCGGCGGCGCGGTTCCCCGGATCGAGCGCGCCGACCAGCAAAGCGCCCTTGGCGGCTCCCTTGAGCGTTGCCGGATCGGGGCCGGAAACGCACAGGATGATCCCCGCGCCCTTTAGCGCCGCGGCGCGCCCGGCGACGGCGGCGCCGGCGGCCTTGAAGTCGGCGTCCTTGATCCCGGCCTTCTCGCCGGCGCCCGATTCGACCCCGACCTCGGCGCCCAGAGCGATGAATTTCTTCACCGTCTCGGGAATGATGGCGACGCGGGTCTCACCAGCCGCTTCGTGGAGGACCGCGATCTTCATGGTCGCCGGGTCAGTTGGAAATCACGTAGAGCACGATCGCGGTCACGATCGCGACGATGATGAGGCTCCACCTCAAGAAATTCATGAAACTCAGGTAGTTGCGCACGTGGACCGGGAAATTGGGATCGTGTGAGCCTTCTACGTCCGGCACATTGACCATGACTGTCCCCTATTGCTGGCGGTTCGGCGGCGGTCTTACCAACGAGGGCGGCAAGCCCCAAGCGCTTTTGCTCGACCTTAAGCGCCCCTTTACCCTTCGCGGGCTACAACCGGGCACGCCTGGGAAAGGTATGTGCCGATGCGCGAAGAAGTCCTGCGCTCACTGTTGCTGCTCGATGCCGACCCCGCCGAACGGCGGATGGTCTCGGCGACGGCGTCGCGCGCCGGCTGGAGCGTCGTCAGCGCCGCCTGCGCAGAAACCGCCGCCGGCCTGCTGCAGGGGCCACATGGCCGCGAAGTGCGCGCATCCTTACTGTCGAGCTGGAACGCCGAAACCGGCCCGGGCCTGATCGCTGCCATGCGCCAGGTACGCGCCGATCTTCCGGTCATCGTCCTGGCCGACGGCGGCTCGATCGACCAGGCGGTCGATGCCATGCGCGCCGGGGCCAGCGATTTCCTCGCCAAGCCGGTCGCCCCGGAACGGCTGCTGGAGGCGCTGAGCGCCCACCGCGACCGCCGCCGCGCGTCGGGCGAGCTGGCGCCGCTGTCGGAGAAACTGGCGCCTGAGCTGGCGCTGGAAGAGCTGGTCGGCGCCGCCCCCGATTTCCGCGCCGCCCTCGCCGTCGCCGCCAAGGCCGCCCGCAACCGCCTGCCCATCCTGATCATCGGCGAGCCCGGCACCGGCAAGGAAACCTTCGCTCGCGCCATCCACGCCGCCTCGCTGCGCGCCCGCGGGCCGATCGTTCAGGTCGACTGCAAGGCGGTCGCCGACAACATCATCGACAGCACCTTGTTCGGCCATGTCGCCGGCGCCTTCCCCGGTGCGTTCGCCGAGAAGGTCGGATGCATCGTCCAGGCCGATGGCGGCACCCTGTTGCTCGACGAGGTCGGCGAGCTGCCGGATCAGACTCAGGGGTCGCTCGATCGCGTGCTGGCGACCGGCGAAGTGCGCCCAGTCGGTTGCAATGGGTCGAATTCCGTTGACGTCCGCCTGATCGCGACCTCGAGCCGGCCCCTGCCCGATACGTTCGACGTTCGCCTGGCGGAGCGCATCGCCGCGACCTGCGTCACTATTCCGCCGCTGCGCGACCGGGCCAGCGACATCCCCACCCTCGCCCGCCACCTGCTCGGCCGGATCGCCGAGCATCGGGGCTTGAGGCCCCTGTCGATCGGCAATGACGCGCTGGCGGTGCTGATGCGCTACGGCTGGCCGGGCAATGTTCGCCAGCTTGCCGGCGTGCTGTTCCGCGCCGCGCTGCAGTGCGAGGGCACGTCGCTGACCGCCGAGCATTTCCCGCACATCGCCATCCAGTCGCGCTTCAGCGGCCGTCAGAACGATCATCTACCCGACATCACCAAGGCGAGCGCCGACGCTGCCTTGGGGGGGCCGCAGCTGTCGCTCTACCGCCCTGACGGGCATTTGCGGTCGATGGAAGAGCTGGAAGCAGACATCATCCGCCTCGCCATCGGCCATTATCGCGGGCGGATGACCGAGGTGGCGCGCCGGCTGGGGATTGGCCGCTCGACGCTTTATCGCAAATTGGGCGAGCTCGGCATCGACACCGCGGCCTAGACGCGCGGCGTCAGCGCCTGGTCCTTGAGGCCGCGCCAGATGCGCAGCGCCTGCACCGTTTCCGGAACATCGTGGACGCGGACGATCTGCGCTCCCTGCTCCAGGGCCTTGAAGGCGAAAGCGATCGACCCGCCGAGGCGCTGGTCGGCAGGCGCCTCGTTCGACAGCGCGCCAATGGTGCGCTTGCGGCTGGCGCCGACGACGATTGGGCTGCCCAATGTATGGAACAGCGCCAGGCCGTTCATCAGCTCGAGATTGTGGGCGACCGATTTGCCGAAGCCAAAGCCGGGGTCGATGAGGATCCGGCCGCGGGCGATGCCGCTAGCTTCGGCGGCGTCGATTCGATCCTCCAGCCACTCATAGACTTCGACGAGCACATCTCCGTAGCGTGGGTTATCCTGCATCGTCTGCGGATCGCCCTGATGGTGCATCAGCACAATCGGCACGCCCGACGCCGCGATGACGTCGATCGAGCGGGGATCGAAGGTCAGCGCCGAGACGTCGTTCACCATCCTGGCGCCGCCGGCGAGCGCGGCTTCCATGACGGCCGCCTTGCGAGTGTCGATCGACACCGCCGCGCCACCGCCCGCAAGCTGTCGGATGACGGGGACGACTCGCTCGATCTCATCGCCTTCCCAGACTGCTGAAGCGCCGGGCCGGGTCGATTCGCCGCCGACATCGACGATCGCCGCGCCTTCAGCAGTCATGCGTGCGCCGGCCTCTGCGGCTGACGCTGCGTCAGCGAACTGGCCGCCGTCGGAGAAGCTGTCGGGCGTGGCGTTGAGGATGCCCATCACCTGTGGCTGGTCGAGGCGGATGGTCCGCTCGCCGAGCTGCAGCGGGGGGCGCGGCGCGGTCAAAGCTAGCCATTG
>JBKPSK010000026.1:0-3461 GCA_046734995.1 Pseudomonadota bacterium | reverse complement strand
GCTCAAGGTTATGGTCCTTCGGCGGCCGGGGGGCCGCGGGCGTATATTGCATCGGCGGCGGCGGACTGACACCGAGCCGGCTCTCCAGCGCCGTGATCCGCGCCCGCATCTCCTGGAGTTCCTGCACGGCCTGCGCGCGCTCGGCATCCGTCATCGGTGGAGGTGGATTCTGAGCCCATGCGGGCGAGGCCATAAGGATTGCGGTGGCGGCCAGAAGACTTTTGCGCATGAGCCCCTACCCTGCTCTCATCATTGATTCTCGGACTATGGGCAGCGCGCTGTCGAGAATAACTCGGGGAAATCCCGAATATGTGGGGCAGGAATCGCGGAGGGTCCGGCGTTAATCGGCCTCCAGTCCTTCCGCGCGGAAGATCGCAACGGCCTCGGCAACGCCGTCCTGCGTCGGCGGCTCGGTTTCGGCAAGCTGATAGTCGAGGTTGAGACGCTCCCACTTGTACTTGCCCATCTGGTGGAAGGGCAGAATTTCGACCCGTTCGACCACGCCGAGCGAGGCCCCAAAGCGCGCAAGCGCTTCCATTTCCTCAGGAATATCCGTGAGGCCCGGGACCAGCACGTAACGTATCCACATCGGCCGCTTGAGGTCCGCGAGGCGGCGGGCGAAGGCGAGCACCTCCTCATTCTCCCTGCCGCCCGTCACTTTCATGTGCTGGTCGAGGTTGAAGGCTTTCATGTCGAGGATGACGAGGTCGATGTTCCTGAGCTCGTCGTCGGACAACCGCTCAGCGAAAAAGCCGTTGGTCTCGATCGCGGTGTGGACGCCCATGGCCTTGACCGCGGCAAACAGCCGGGCGGCGAACCGGTCCTGCATCAGCGGTTCACCGCCGGACAGGGTAAAACCGCCACCCATCGCTTTCAGCCCGTTGGCATATTTCCGCACTTCCTCGATGGCCTTTTCCAGCGTCACCGGGATGCCGTTGCTCAGGGTCCATGTGTCGGGGTTGTGGCAATACTGACAGCGGAACATGCAGGCCGTTGTCCAGGCGACCAACCGGATGCCTGGGCCATCAACCGCCGAACCCGTCGTGAAGCTGTGCAGGAACCCCATGTCGCCGGTCTTGAGCGCCGAGCGAACATCGGTGTCTGGAACGTCCTCGCCGAGATGAACACGCATCTCGAACGGCGACTTGGCCTCCAGCGAAACCTTGGCGGGCTTGGTTTCGGTTTCCATGTCAGCCTCCGTGGAACGTACGGTTGATGACGTCCATCTGCTGGTCGCGCGTGAGCCGCACGAAATTGACCGCATAGCCGGACACGCGGATCGTCAGGCTTGGGTATTTCTCCGGGTGATCCATGGCATCGAGCAGGGTCTCGCGGTTCAGCACGTTGATGTTCATGTGATAGCCGGTGACCCCGAAGAAGCGGTCGAGGATCGAGGTCAAGTTGGTGATGCGATCCTTTTCGGTCCTGCCGAGCCCGGTCGGAACCAGGCTCGTCGTGAGTGAAATACCGTCCTGCGCATCGCGATAGGGAATCTTGGCTACCGATGCGGCGGAGGCCTGGATGCCATGATTGTCGCGGCCATGCATGGGGTTCGCGCCAGGCGCGAAGGGCTCGCCCTGGCGGCGCCCATCCGGCGTGTTGCCAGTCGCCTTGCCGTAGACGACGTTTGAAGTGATCGTCAGTACCGACTGAGTGTGTAGCGCGTTGCGATAGGTGGGATGTTTGCGCAGCTTGCCCATGAACGTGCTGACAAGCCAGGCCGCCATATAGTCGACCCGGTTGTCGTTGTTGCCGAACAGCGGGAATTCACCCTCAGTTTCGTAATCGACGATGAGCCCGGTGTCGTCGCGGATCACCTTCACTTTGGCATATTTGATCGCCGACAAGCTGTCGGCGACCACTGACATGCCGGCGATTCCGAAGGCCATGGTGCGCAGCGGCGCATAATCGTGAAGCGCCATTTCCACCCGCTCATAGGCATATTTGTCGTGCATGTAGTGGATGACGTTCATCGCCGTGACATAGGTGGCCGCGAGCCAGTCCATCGTCTTGTCGAAACGGTCGAGCACGTCATCGAAGTCGAGATAATCGCCCTGGACCGGCTCGGTCGCGGGCGCCACCTGCTTGCCGGAAATTTCGTCGCGGCCGCCGTTGATGGCGTAGAGCAGGGCCTTGGCGAGGTTGGCTCGCGCGCCGAAGAACTGCATCTGCTTGC
Organism: Pseudomonadota bacterium; assembly: GCA_046734995.1. GTDB lineage: Bacteria > Pseudomonadota > Alphaproteobacteria > Sphingomonadales > Sphingomonadaceae > Sphingomicrobium. Next base: position 1,285 of record JBKPSK010000026.1, on the reverse strand, counting down.
CGAGCTGCATCGGCGAGACGCAGCAGGCGATGGCGCCGTCGTCGCCCCAGGCCTGGCGCATGATCTCGTCGCTCTCGAACTGGATCGAGCTGGTGTCGATCGCGACCTTCGCGGAGAAGCGCCGGAAGCCTTCGGGCAGCTGCGGCGAGTACCAGATGGTAAGGTTGGGCTCGGGCGCAGGCCCGAGGTTGTAGAGCGTGTGCAAGAAGCGGAAGCTGGTCTTGGTGACCAGCGGCCGGCCATCGTCGCTCATGCCGCCTATCGATTCGGTCACCCAGGTCGGGTCGCCGGCGAACAGCTCGTCATATTCGGGAGTGCGGAGGAACCGGACGATACGTAGCTTTATGACGAAATCGTCGACGATCTCCTGCGCCTGCTCCTCGGTAATGAGGCCGGCCTCGAGGTCGCGCTGGAAATAGATGTCAAGGAAAGTCGACACGCGGCCCAATGACATGGCTGCGCCATTCTGTTCCTTCACCCCGGCGAGATAGCCGAAATAGAGCCATTGCACGGCTTCCTTCGCGGAGGTCGCGGGAGCGGAAATGTCGAAGCCGTATTTGGCCGCCATTTCCTTCAGCTCGGCCAGCGCGCGCAGCTGCTCGCTCAGCTCCTCGCGGTCGCGGATGATAGCATCGGTCGACCATTCGAGGTCGAGTGCATTTTTCTCTTCCTGCTTGAGCTCGATCAGCCGGTCGACGCCGTAGAGCGCGACGCGGCGATAGTCGCCGATGATCCGGCCACGGCCATAGGCGTCGGGAAGGCCGGTCAGGATGTGGCTGCTGCGGCATTTGCGGACGTCCGCCGTATAGGCGTCGAACACGCCGGAATTATGGGTCTTGCGATACTTCGTGAAGATCTCGACGACCTGCGGGTCGGGCTTGAAGCCGAAGGCTTCCAGGCCATTAGTGACCATCTTGAGGCCGCCGTTGGGCATGATCGCGCGCTTCAAGGGCGCATCGGTCTGCAGGCCGACAATGACCTCATTGGCCTTGTCGATATAGCCGGCGTCGTGCGCGGTGATCGAACTCGGAATCTGCGAAACGTCGAGCACGCCTTTCTTGCGCTCCTCGACGAACAGGTCGGTCAGCTTCTTCCAGATGCCCTTGGTCCGCTTGGTCGGGCCGGCAAGGAAGCTCTCGTCGCCGAAATAGGGCGTGTAGTTCGTCTGGATGAAGTTGCGGACGTCGATTTCCTTGGTCCATAGCCCGGACTCGAAATCGGCGCGTGAGCCGCCCTTCGCCTTTGCCTTCGACTTGGGTTCCAGAACCGTGGTGGACATGGAAGG
>JBKPSK010000025.1:0-6141 GCA_046734995.1 Pseudomonadota bacterium | reverse complement strand
CCCTCCCTCTCCCGCATGCGGGAGAGGGCGACTCGGCGTCAGCCGAGCGGGGTGAGGGTTTGCTTGATGAGCTCGCCCCCCTTCCGGTCGCGGCGCTGCGGCTCGATGTGCACTCCGTGCAGATCCTCGAGCGGCTGGGCCTCAAGACCATCGGCCAGCTGTCGCAAGTGCCGCGCAAGAGCCTGCAGCGCCGGTTCCGCGAAGCGGGCAATCCCTTGCATGCGCTCGATCGGGCGCTGGGCCGCAGGGACGAGCCGCTGACCGCAGCGCCGCCCGATCCGCCACCGCGCGCCTTGGTCCGCCTCGCCGAGCCAGCGACGCATCCTGAGGCCGCGACGCGGGCGCTGAAGCGGCTGGTGCCGGATCTGGCGCGGCAGCTGGAGCAGCGGCGGCTGGGCGCCCGGCGGCTGCACCTGGCCGGCTACCGGGTCGACGGCAGCGTCGCCGGGACGGGCGCCGCCACCGCCATCCCCAGCCGCGATCCGGCTCATCTCCATCGGCTGCTGAAGGACAAGGCCGCGACCCTCGACCCGCAATTCGGCTTCGATGCCTTCGCCCTGACCGCCAGCTGGTGCGAGCCGCTGGGCGCGGCGCAGGGCAGCCTGGTCGAGGAACCGGACGGCGCCGGCGAGATCGCGCAACTGGTCGACCGGCTGAGCGTCAAATTAGGCCCGGGTGCGGTGCGGCGGCCGTGTGCCATGGCCAGCCATGTGCCGGAGCGGGCAAATGGGTGGGTTTCGGCCGTTGAAGAAAGACCCTCACCCCAGCCCTCTCCCGCAAGCGGGAGAGGGGGTGTGAAACCACAACGCCTCCTCGACCGGCCGGAAGCGATCGCCGTGGTCTATGCGACCCCGGAAGGCCTGCCACGGCGGTTCGTCTGGCGGCGCGCGGTGCACGACATCGCCCGCGTCGAAGGACCCGAAAGGATCGCGCCCGAATGGTGGCGCGAGCGCTCGACCACGCGGCTGCGCGACTATTATCGCGTCGAGGACAATGACGGCCGCCGCTACTGGATCTACCGCGAGGGCGTGATCGGCGACGGCCGCGGCGGCGCGCCCGGATGGTATTTGCACGGGCTGTTCGGATGAACATTCCTGTCAAAAAGAGTCTCGGCTGATGCCCGAATATAGCGGCTTTTCGCGGAAGAAATTGGTGCTGGAAGGCGCCGGCCCGATCCCGCCGGCGCCGTTCGTCGAGCTGGGCGTGACGACGCCGTTCAGCTTCCTGCGCGGCGCATCGGACGCGATCGAGCTGGTGATGAGGGCGCACGAACTTGGCTTCGACGCGATCGGGGTTGCCGACCGCAACACGCTGGCCGGCGTGGTTCGCATCCACAGCGCCGCCACCGGCGTTCGCATGCGCCCGCTGATCGGCTGCCGGATGGACTTGACCGACGCGCCGAGCCTGCTTGCTTATCCCATCGACCGTGATGGCTATGGCCGGCTGTCGCGGCTGCTGAGCCTGGGCAAAATGCGCTCCGACAAGGGCGAGTGCGACCTGACGCTGATGGAGGTCGCCGAGCATGCGCAGGGCATCGCCTTCATCGCCATGCCCGGCGAGGACCTCGACGCATTCGCGGCCGACCTCCCGCAGCTTCACGACGCCATTCCTTCGCTGCGCCACATCGCCGCCGCGCATCTCTATCGCGGCGGCGACCTGGCACGGATCGAACGGCTCGACCGGCTGGCACGGGGGATTGGCGGCACCATCCTGGCCACCAACGACGTCCATTACCACGCGCCCGACAAACGCCCGCTGCAGGACGTCATGACCTGCATCCGCGAGAAGACCACCATCGCCGAAGCCGGCTTCCTGCTGCACGCCAATGCCGAGCGGCATTTGAAATCGCCGGAAGAGATGGCGCGGCTGTTCGCCCGCTGGCCGCATGCGATCGAAGCGACGCGGGAATTCGCGGATTCATTGAATTTCAGCCTCGATGAGCTGCGCTACGAATATCCGCGCGAAAGCGTGCCTGACGGCCGAACCCCGCAGCAGCATCTGGAACATCTGACCTGGGAGGGCGCGAAAGGGCGCTGGCCGGATGGCATTCCCGAGAAGGTGCTGAAACAGCTCCGCCACGAGTTGCAATTGATCGAGAAGCTAGACTTCGCGCGCTATTTCCTGACCGTTCACGACATCGTCGCCTTCGCGCGCAGCCTCGATCCGCCGATCCTCTGCCAGGGGCGCGGGTCTGCGGCGAACAGCGCCGTCTGTTTTGCGCTCGGCGTCACCGCCGTCGACCCGGCGACGAGCGACCTATTGTTCGAGCGCTTCATTTCCGAGGAGCGCCGCGAGCCGCCCGACATCGACGTCGATTTCGAGCATGAGCGGCGCGAGGAGGTGATCCAGCACATCTATCAGAAATACGGCCGCGAGCGGGCAGGCATCGCCGCCACCGTCATCCATTACCGGCCGCGCTCGGCGATCCGCGAGGTCGGCAAGGCGATGGGCCTCTCCGAAGACGTCACCGCCGCCATCGCCTCCACCCATTGGGGAAGCATGGAGGCGGAGATCGCCGAGGAACGCGTCGAGGAGGCGGGGCTCGACTTCACCGACCCCTACCTCCGCCGCGTGCTGGCGATCGCCCGGCAGATGATCGGCATGCCGCGGCATTTGTCGCAGCATGTCGGCGGCTTCATCCTGACAGAACGCCCGCTGATCGAGACGGTGCCGGTCGGCAACGGCGCCATGCCCGATCGCACCTTCATCGAATGGGACAAGGACGACATCGAGGACCTGGGCATCCTCAAGATCGACGTGCTGGCACTCGGCATGCTGACCTGCATCCGCAAGGCGTTCGACCTCATCCGGGTGCATCACGGCGAGGACTGGAATCTCGCGACCATCCCGCTCGAAGAGCCGCAAGTCTACGACATGCTGTGCAAGGGCGACTCCCTGGGTGTCTTCCAGGTCGAAAGCCGGGCGCAGATGAACATGCTGCCGCGCCTGAAGCCGCGTTGTTTCTACGATCTCGTCATCGAAGTGGCGATCGTGCGGCCGGGCCCGATCCAGGGCGACATGGTGCATCCCTATCTGAAGCGCCGCCAGGGCAAGGAAAGCATCACCTTCCCCTGCCCCGATCCCGCGCACGGGCCGCCCGACGAACTCGAGCGGATCCTTGGCCGCACCCTGGGCGTGCCGATCTTCCAAGAACAGGCGATGAAGATCGCCATCGATGCCGCGCGCTTCTCGGCCGACGAGGCGAACGAGCTCAGGAAAGCGATGGCGACCTTCCGCTCCAAGGGGAATATCGAAGCGCTGCAGGAAAAGATGGTCGGACGGATGGTGGCGCGCGGCTACGATCCCGACTTCGCCCAGCGCTGCTTCGACCAGATCAAGGGCTTTGGCGAATATGGCTTCCCGGAAAGTCATGCGGCAAGCTTCGCGCACCTCGTCTACGTGTCGAGCTGGCTGCGGTGGAAATTTCCGGCGGCCTTCGCGGCGGCGCTGCTGAACTCGCAGCCAATGGGCTTCTACGCCCCGGCGCAGATCGTCCGCGATGCGCGCGAGCATGGGGTTGAGGTGCGGGCGGTGGATGTGAATTTATCGGAGTGGGATTGCACGCTTGAATCTCCCCTCCCTGCAAGGGAGGGGAAGGCGGCCCTCCGCCTCGGTCTTCGCCAGGTCGAAGGCTTCCACCGCGAGGCGGGGGACCGGTTGGTGGCAAAGCGCACCCGCCCGTTCCGGTCGGTTGAGGAACTGCGCAGCCGCGGCGGCCTGCCGGTGCATGCGATCGAGCGATTGGCCGAGGCCGACGCCTTCCGTTCGATCGGCCTCGACCGGCGCGCCGCGCTCTGGGATTCGCGCGCGCTCAAACCGGCGCTGGACTTGCCCTTGTTCGTCGCCGCCGACGCGCGCGACGAGGGCGAGGAAAGCGAGACGGCCCAGCTGCCCGCCATGCCGCTCAGCGAGCATGTGGTCAGCGACTACCAGACGGTCCGCCTCTCCTTGAAAGCCCATCCGATGACGTTCCTGCGCGACCATTATGCGCGACAGGGCTTCATCACCGCCGACCGGCTCAAGGCCATCCGCGACGGCAAGAGGGTCAGCCTGGCGGGTCTGGTGCTGATCCGCCAGCGGCCGGGCAGCGCCAAGGGCGTCTGCTTCATCACCCTGGAGGACGAAACCGGCATCGCCAACCTTGTCGTCTGGCCCGATGTGTTCGAGCAGCAGCGGCGAATCGTCATGGGCGCGCGGCTGATGGTCGTGCACGGCGTGATTCAAAAAGATGAGGACGTCATCCACGTTGTCGCCCGCAAACTGGAGGACGGCACCCATATGCTCAGGCATTTGTCGGACGATCTGATGGCCGCGCCGCTCAGCCCGGGCGACGGCGGAGGCGCGCAAAGACCTATTGGGCGGCCGCCGCCGGGACGCCATCCACGCGAGGTTTCGGTCATCCCGAAAAGTCGGGATTTTCATTAGGCCCACGACATCCTCTAAAGGCGCTTCGAAGCAGAGGATTCGAGCATGCGCCTATTGGCAGGCACCTTCCTTCTGATCGCTACGGCGGCCCAAGCCCAGGAGCCCTCAATCGAGGGCCGTTGGCGGAGCCCTGGGGGCAACAGCATCATCGAGATCGCGCCTTGCGGAAGCGAATGGTGCGGCACGGTCGCCTGGGGAAGCGAAAAGGCCAAGCGGGAAGCGCGCAAGACTACCGATCAGCTGATCGGAACGCAGCTCCTGACCGGGCTTCAGGAAAGGAAGCCGGGCCGCTGGCAAGGCAAATTGTTCATTCCGGACAAGAACATGCGCGTCACCGCCAAGATCCAGCTAGTCAGCGCGCAGCAACTAAAAGTCTCCGGCTGCGCTGCGGGAGTCATTTGCAGCTCACAAGTCTGGAATCGATTCGACGAGCCGCTGCCGGAATAATCAGATCGCTTCGAACGCTCCGAACTCACCTGTCAGCACCGCCGACCGCAGCGACGCCATCTCGTCCGCCCAGTAGCGGTCGGCGCCGAAAGGCGGCGAAAAAGCGCGAATCTTCGCGTGCACCGCCTGCAGCTTTGCCGACGTCCTGAGCGGCGCGTGGCAGTCGACGCCCTTGGCGGCGGCAATCAGCTCGATCGCGATCACACCGGCGGCATTGCGGGCGATCTGGCCGGCCTTGCGGGCAGCAATCGGCGCCATCGAGACATGATCCTCCTGCCCAGCCGAGGTCGGGATGGAGTCGACACTGGCCGGGAAGGCGAGGCTTTTATTCTCGCTGACCAAAGCGGCGGCGGTCACCTGAGGGATCATCAGCCCCGAATTGACGCCCGGATCGTCAGCCAGGAACGGCGGCAACCCGCTCATCTTCGGATCGACCAGCACGCTGGTGCGCCGCTCCGAGATCGAGCCGACTTCGCACAAGGCCATGGCAATGGTGTCGGCCGCGAAGGCGATCGGCTGCGCATGGAAATTGCCGCCGGAAATGGCGGAATCTTCGTCCGGGAAGACGACCGGGTTGTCGGTGACGGCGCCGGCTTCGATGGTAAGCGTGCGCGCGGCATTGACGAGCAAATCGAGCGACGCACCCATCACCTGGGGCTGGCAGCGGAAGCTGTAAGGATCCTGCACCTTGCCACAGCGACCGTGGCTGGCGAGGATCCCGCTTCCCTCCAGCATCCCGGAAATGGCCGCGGCGACGCGGATCTGGCCGGGCTGACCGCGCAGCGCCGAGAGGCGCGGATCGAAAGGCTTGGCGCTGCCCTTGAGCGCGTCGACCGACAGGGCTCCAGCCGCAATGGCCGCGCCGAACACACGCTCGCCGGCGAACAAGGCATCCAGGCCGATGGCGGTCGACGCCTGGGTGCCGTTGATGAGTGCGAGGCCTTCCTTCGGGCCCAGTTGGAGCGGCTGCATCCCCAGATTTTGGAGGACCTCGCCAGCCGGGAGGATGGCGCCGGCAATGTCGATTCGGCCTTGGCCCATCAACGCTGCGATCAGATGGGCGAGCGGGGCGAGGTCGCCCGAAGCGCCGACGCTGCCCTGACTGGGAATGACCGGCATGGCGTCATGGTCGACCAGAGCTTGCAGAGCCTCGATGACCAGCGGCCTTACACCCGAGAAACCGCGCCCGAGGCCAAGCAGTTTCAGGATGATCATCAGCCGCACGATATGTCGCGGCAGCGGCTCGCCGAGGCCGGCACTGTGCGACAG
>JBKPSK010000024.1:0-5527 GCA_046734995.1 Pseudomonadota bacterium | reverse complement strand
CGCGAACGGCTCGATGGCATTGCGGTCGTTGATGGTGACGGCGTTGAGCCACGGATGTTCGCCGGCAAGCCCACCAAGCCCGGAAGGGCCGGCAATCATGCCGACCAGGATGAAGCCGATCACCGGGCTGATCTTGAAGCGCGCGAAAGTCGGAATGACGATTCCCGCTGCCCCGAGGATCACCAGCGCGTCCTGAAGACCCTGCCCGCCAAAGCCGTGTGCGCCCGCCATGGGCCCATTAAGCAGGGCGGGCGACGGCTGTCACGGCTCAGCCGGAAGCTTTCTCTTCCAAAATAGGAAATGGTCTGCCAGCCTGCTGGCGCCATGACGTCGAGCGGCCGGCTGAACTGCCAAGGATTGGGCTCAAGCGCCTGCCTATCGTCGCTTAAAGTCGCACGAAATGGCGCTCGTCCCCGAGACTTTTGTGAACTTTGGTGACCTTAAGGGGCATCGATGAGCGACCTTGATGTGATCATTGTCGGCGGCGGCCCGGCAGGCGTGATGGCCGGGCTGCTGTTCGCCCGGGCGGGCTGCGAGGTGCGAATCCTCGAAAAACATGCGGACTTCTTCCGCGATTTCCGAGGGGACACCGTTCACCCCTCGACGATGGAGATCCTCGACCAGCTTGGCATGCTGGAGCGCTTCCTGGCGCGCGCGCACAACCGGCTCGACAAGGCGATCCTGAGGATGGCGGGCCGCGAATGGGCGATCGGCGACCTCTCGCATCTCGATACGCCGGCGCCTTTCATCGCCATGATGCCGCAGTGGGATTTCCTCGATTTCCTGAGGCAGGAGGCAAGGGCCTTCCCAGGTTTCAAGTTGGAGATGGAAAAGCCCGTCGCTGGCTTCCTGGAGCAGGGCGAGCGGGTGGTTGGGGTCCGGCTCGCCAACGGCCGCAAGCTCGAAGCGCCGTTGGTAATTGCCGCCGACGGCCGCGATTCGATCGTCCGCTCTTTGCTGCCCGTCGAGGATCTCGGAGCGCCGATGGACGTATTCTGGTTTCGTATCGCCAAGCAGCAGGAAACCGAGGGTGCGCTGCGCGGCAATGTCGAGCAAGGCCGGTTGCTGGTGATGATCGACCGTGGCGACTACTGGCAATGCGCCTTCCTCATTCCCAAAGGCGCCGCCGACCGGTATCGCGCCAAAGGGATCGGGGCGATCCGCGAGGAGGTCGCGGCCGCAGCGCCCGAGCTCAATGTCGAGGAACTGGACGAGATCAGCGACCTGCATTTGCTGACCGTCAAGCTCGACCGCCTCGTTCGCTGGTCGCGGCCCGGCCTCCTGGCGATCGGCGACGCGGCCCACGCCATGTCGCCGATTGGCGGCATCGGCATCAACCTCGCCATCCAGGATGCGGTTGCTGCCGCGAACATCCTCGCCGGGCCGCTGTCACGCGATGAGGACACAGACGAGCTGCTCGAGCGGGTGCAGAAGCGGCGCGAATGGCCGACCAGAGTGATCCAGGGAGCGCAAAAGACGGCCCAGGACCGTGTCATCGGTCGCCTGTTGCAAGCCAGCACGCCGATCCGCCAGGCGCCACTTCTGGTTCGGATACTCGACCGCTATCCGTTGCTCAGGCGGATTCCCGGGCGGCTGATCGGCCTGGGCATCAGGCGGGAGAGGGTGCGCTCGCCTTTTGCTCCATCGCGATATCCTTCGCCTCAAGTTGCCCGCAGACCTCGGCGGTATGCGCATCGGCCGGGAAGGCGCATTCAATCCTGAGCTCATCAAGGGTAATGTCGCGCGCTGCCGCAAAGGTGGTGACGGTTTCGAAGAAGCGCAGCTCGCCCAGCTCGCTTCGGAAGACGAGAGTGAGGACCGGCGCCGGCTCGGATTGGACATCGCGGAAGCGCCAGCGCGCCGGAACTTGGGGATAAGCCAGCACCTCGTCGAGCAGCGCCTGGGCTGCTCCGTCGGACGTGACGGCCGCGATGTCGGAGTGCAATTGGCGCAGGAAGTGCTCGGCCACCTCGGGCCAGTTGACGATCACCTGGCGAAAATCCCCGGGGTCGAATACCTGCCGCAGCAGGTTTGAATGCGCGCTCTTTTTTCCGCGCATCAGCAGTTTATTGACCCGCTGGGCAGCGTCATTGGCCATCAGCACGTCGAAATGGCGGTTCACGACGAACGCGGGATAGGGCTCCTGCTGCGCGATAATGAGCTCGATCGCCTGGCGCATCCGCTCGAGCGCCGGCGTGACCAGATTGGTTTCCGAATATTGCGGGGCGAGGCCGGCTGCGAGCAGCAGAGCGTTGCGCTCGCGCAGCGGCATGGCAAGAGCGTCGGCCAGGCGTGACAGCGTTTCTCGGCTCGGCCGGGCCTTACCGGTTTCGACGCAGCTTAGATGGCGAGTCGAGATGTCGGCCTCCAGCGCGAGATCGAGCTGGCTCATCCGCCGCGCGGCGCGCCATTCACGCAGCAGCGCGCCGACCGGGGAAGGGGCGTTCCGGCGCTGTGCCGCGCCAGCAGACATTATCGCCATCGACTAGCTCTCCGTTCCGGCCGCAACCATGACCTCGAAGGTCATTGAGAGAGGAGTATGGCGTCTCTAGCGTCTGGTTGCGACACCCGGGGACGCGGAGGAGCTATGAATAGACGCGAATTCCTGATTGCCGGAGCTGCCTTGGCCCTGCCGTTCCCGGCAATCGCCGGTCGATCGGATGAATGGACGCCGGCGCAGTTCCACGCCGCGCGCAGGTTCGTCACCCTGCCGGTCGGCCGAATTGCCTATGTCGAGCGAGGTAGCGGACCGGCCGCGATCTTTCTGCACGGCTATCCGCTGAACGGCTTCCAGTGGCGCGGGCAATTGTCACGTCTTGCCGATCGTCGCCGTTGCATCGCTCCGGACTTGATGGGGCTCGGCTCTACCGAGGTTCCGGCCGAAACCAACCTCGGGCCGGTTGCGCAGGCGGCGATGATCGTCGCTTTCATGAACCGGCTCGGAATCGCCGAAGCCGACTTTTTGTCCAATGACAGCGCAACCGGGATCGCCCAGCTAATCGCCGCCAACTACCCGGCGCGCGTGCGCAGCCTTTTGCTGACGAACGGCGACGTCAATACCAACAGCCCGCCCGCATTGCTGATGCCGTTCATCGAGAAGTGCCGCGACGGCCGGGCCGACGCCTGGTTTTCGCGTCACTATACCGACCGCAACTGGGCGCGAACGGGCGATGGGCTGGCCAGCGCCTTTCGCCACCCTGAAAAGGCGCTGAGTGACGAGAATATCGAAGTCTATTTCGGACCGTTGGTCGCGACTCCGAAACGCCGGGTGCAGGCGCGGCGCTTCGGAACGGACATGCTGCCCAACCCGCTACCGGCGATCGCGCCGAAGCTGCGCGCATTCGACAAGCCCGTGCGCATGGTCTGGGCGCGCAGCCTCGATCTCTTCCCCGACGACGGGGCGATGTGGCTGGACAAGACCTTCCCCGGATCGCGCGGCATCCGCTTCGTCGAGGACGCGAAGCTGTTCTTTCCCGAGGAGCGCCCCGAGCTTATCGCCGAGGAGGCGCGAAGGCTCTGGCGAGCCCCTTCATAGCGAAAGCAGACTGACATGACGTCCACGGCGGAATTGATCGATATTGAGCGGCGGATGTGGGCCAATGAGGTGGCCGTCTACGAGGCCCTATTTGCCTTACGCGGTCCTGATCCTTGCGGAAACCGGCAGGATCGATCTTGGCGCCGCCCTGAATGGGCTTCGCGATGAAGGAGACAAAGGCCATCGCTGGGCCGAAGTCCGCTTCGACAACGCGCAAGTGATCGAGCTCGGCCGCGACGCCGCGGTGCTTACTTATGAAGCGACGGCTCGCTGGAATTACGAGGACGTGCCGGGAAAGTGGCTTTGTTCAACCGCCTATGTCCACCGGGCAGAAGGCTGGAGAATAGCCCTTCATCAGCAAACCGTCGCTCCGAAAGCATGACCGCGCGGCATCAGGCCGCTGCCGGCTCCTGAGCCATGGCCGCTTCCAGATTGGTGCGGATCGCCTCGAAGAATTGCTCGGTTGTCATCCACGCCTGCTCGGGGCCAACGAGGAGGGCCAGGTCCTTGGTCATCTTGCCGTTCTCGACCGTCTCGACGCAGACCCGCTCCAGCGTCTCGGCGAATTTCACCAGTTCCGGTGTGCCATCGAAGTGCCCGCGATATTTTAGGCCGCCGGTCCAGGCGAAGATCGAGGCGATCGGATTGGTCGACGTGGCCTTGCCGGCCTGGTGCATGCGATAGTGGCGGGTGACGGTGCCGTGCGCCGCCTCTGCCTCAACCGTCTTGCCGTCGGGCGTCATGAGGATCGAAGTCATCAGCCCCAATGAGCCGAAGCCTTGGGCGACGAGGTCGGACTGCACGTCGCCGTCATAATTCTTGCAGGCCCAGACGAACTTGCCGCTCCACTTAAGCGCCGAGGCGACCATGTCGTCGATCAGGCGGTGCTGATATTCGATGCCCTTGGCGGCGAACTTGTCCTTGAAGTCGGCGTCGAACACTTCCTGGAAGATGTCCTTGAAGCGGCCGTCATAGGCCTTGAGGATGGTGTTCTTGGTGCTGAGGTACACCGGCCAGCCGCGGTTCAAGCCATAGTTAAAGCAGGCCTCGGCGAAGGCGCGGATGGAATCGTCGAGGTTGTACATGCCCATGGCGACGCCGGCGCCCGGGAAGTCGAACACCTCGTGCTCGATTTCCTGGCCGTCCTGGCCAACCCACTTCATCGTCAGCTTGCCCTTGCCTGGGATCTTGAAGTCGGTGGCCTTGTACTGGTCGCCGAAGGCGTGGCGGCCGACGACGATCGGGTCGGTCCAACCGGGGATCAGCCGCGGAATATTGGAGATGACGATCGGCTCACGGAAGACGACCCCGTTGAGAATGTTGCGGATGGTACCATTGGGTGATTTCCACATCTTCTTGAGATTGAATTCCTTCACCCGCGCCTCGTCGGGCGTGATGGTCGCGCATTTGACGCCGACGCCATGCTGCTTGATCGCGGCCGCCGCATCGAGCGTCACCTGATCGCCGGTGGCATCGCGGTTCTCGATGCTCAGGTCGAAATAGACGAGGTCGACATCGAGATAGGGTTGGATCAGGCGCTCGCGGATCCACTGCCAGATGATTCGGGTCATCTCGTCGCCGTCGAGCTCGACGACGGGGTTCTTCACCTTGATCTTGGCCATGTCAGTCCTGCTTTGCCGGGATTGCGGGGCCGCATAGGCGATGCGCCGGAACCAACGCAACCGCGGCCAATTGTGAATGCCGCCCCGCCACTTTAAGGGCTGGCGAATGCCTGAGCTCGAAAAGCCCGATACTCCGCTTGCGACGACCAATACGAAGTGGCGATTTCCATCGGTCCATCCCGAGGGCCGCAAATTCCTCCTGATCGCGGCCGTCGCGACCCTGGCAGTCTACGGCGGGATCAGCCACTTCCTCGGCTGGCTCCTGGTCGGCCTGACGATCTGGATCGCCGCCTTCTTCCGCGACCCGATCCGCACCACTCCGCAGGGCGGCAACCTGGTCGTCGCTCCCGCAGATGGACTGGTGACGATG
>JBKPSK010000023.1:0-8939 GCA_046734995.1 Pseudomonadota bacterium | reverse complement strand
CCCTTTTTCGAGAACGGCGTGGGCGAGAAAGGGGCTGGCTCCACCACCTAATCCAGTCACCCTCAGCTTCGCTCAACCCCTACTCTGGATGAGCGGAGGGCGGGCTTCACGACGGGCTCTTCGTCTGCGACGGAGGCACGTGCGGCACGGCCTCATCCGGGAAGCGCGGCGGCCGGTCTTTCCGCCACTCCCACAATTTCTTCGCGCCCCAGCCGAGCGCCAGCACGCCTACCAGCGGACGAATCCCGCGCTTCGCGACAGTCGCCAATCCTGCGCCGATGATCGCACCTTTGGCGCCTCGGTTCCGGCCCGCGATCCGCTCGCCGATCAACGCCCCTGCAAGCTTACCCAGCATGCTTTTCCTCCTTTGTCCGATCTTGGCCGCAACAGCGTTCGGGGGCCCAGCCGGTTCCGTGGCGATTTGTCCCAACAGTCAGTGGGAAATTCCACCACACACCGCTTAAACGGGCCGTCCCGCAAGCGTTTTTGGCGGAAACCCGGGATTGGCACGGCTTTTGAATAACTGAAGGCATCGGCCCGCCAACAGGAACGGCGGGGGAAAAGGGAGTAAGACAATGTTTCGCTCAAACATCAATCAGCATCTGATCGCGCTCTTCGGCGCCTTCCTGATGAGCACCGTCGCCGTCAGCGCCGCGGTCGGTCCGGTCCAGGTTCCGACCCAGTCGGTCAGCGTCAATGCTTGAACTTGAACCGATCGAGGCCAAGGTGCCCACCCGCACGCCGCGGATGGCAGAGCCTGAGAGCGAGAAGGCCAATGTCCGCTTCGCTCCGCTTGCCGGCATCCTGTCGGGCCCGATATTTACCCGTACCCGGGACATCGTCGCGGCGAACATGACCGAGCTGCTCGACCGGGCCGAAGACCCGGCGCGCATGATCCGCATGATCATCGTCGAGATGGAAGAGACGCTTGTCGAAGTCAGGGCGACCGCCGCCCGCTCGATCGCCGACATCAAGGAGATGCGGCGGGCGATGGCACGGCTCGACGGCCTCCAGGACAATTGGTCCGAGAAGGCCAGCCTGGCGCTGGAAAAGGGCCGCGAGGACCTCGCCCGCGCCGCATTGAACGAGAAGCAGAAGGCGGCCGACATGGCCGACGGGCTTCGCGAGGAGATGGAGCAGATCGAGCAGGTGCTGCGCGGCTACGAGCAGGACATCGCCCGGCTGCAGGCCAAGCTGTCGGAGGCGCGCAGCCGCCAGGCGGCGATCGCCAACCGGCTGGAAAGCGCGGTCACCCGGGCCAAGGCCCGGGAGCTGGTCCACGGCAGCCGGACCGAGGACGCCTTCGCGCGCTTCGAGATCCTCGAGCGCCGCGCCGACTTGGCCGAGGGCTATGCCGAGGCGCTGGGCCTGACCGGCCCGAAGGACCTGGAAGAAGAGATTGCCGAGCTGAAAGCCGCCGAAAAGGTCGATGCGGAGCTGGAATCGCTGAAGGCCGCGCTCGCGGCGAAATCGAACTGAAAGGAACTGGGGAAATGCCGCAGGGTTCTCGTTATTCGCTCAATCGCCGGGACAAGAAGCTGGCTGGCGTCTGCTCGACGCTGGGCGAGGTCTTCAACCTCGACCCGACGTTCATCCGCATCGGATTCGTCGCCACCGCAATCCTGATCAGCTGGAAGCTGGCCCTGATCGCCTATGTCGCCGCCGGCATCTACCTGCACATCCAGAAGAACCGGGCGAACCGGCTGGGCGAGCGCAAGTCGGACTTCGAGCGCATGGCTGAGGTGGGCCGCGGCCGGGCCTCGATCCACGCGCTTCGCACGGAGCTCGACGCCACCGACCGCCGGATGATGGCGATCGACCATCACCTCAACGCGCAGAAGAACCATGAGCTGGCGCGCGAGATCGACGCGCTGCGGGAGGAAAAGTGATGACCGACCCGATCCTGATTGCAACGGTTGCAGCAAGTCTGCTGGTCGCCGTCGGGATTGCCGCCTGGGCAGGCCTGAAAGGCTGGCAAGGCTGGCTGGAGCTGAAGCGGCTGGAGCTCGCCAACGGCCGCGCCGACGCAACACTGCCGCCGGCCGGCGGACGGATCGAGCTGGCGGATTTGAAGGAGCGCGTCCGCAAGCTCGAGGCGATCGCCGCCGGTATCGATATCTGATCATCCTCCCCCGCAAATGCGGGGGAGGCGGACCGCCGAAGGCGCTGGAGGGGTTCCAATCTATTGCGCCAAGGACCCCTCCGTCAGCTTCGCTGCCACCTCCCCCGGAAATCCGGGGGAGGATGAAGAAACCACCCCCGCGGTGCCCCCCCCGAAAGCACCGCAGTCCGAGCGGCCCGGTCAGCCCACGACCGGGCCGCCTCCTTTTTGCTCATCGGAGACCGTCGCCCGGTCAATCGACTGTTACGGGTATCGCATTGATAAGGTTTAAAGAAATACTGTTGAACAAGCGCGCGGCGACACGGTTGAAGGCTCTGGCGGGGGGCTGTGCAGAGGAGAGTGCAAATGCCCCAGGGTAAAGCCGGTTCGTCCAATCGCGGCTTCGCGGCCATGGACGAGAAGAAGCAGCGTGAAATTTCCAGCAAGGGCGGTAAGGCCAGCGGCGGTGGCGGTGGCGGTGGCGGCGGCGGCAGTGGCCGCGGCGGCGGAAGCGGTGGTAGCGGCGGCGGCGGCGGCCGCGGCGGTGGCTCTCGCTGATTTCCGAGATGCCTCTTATCGACTGCGGGCTCGCCAGCCGTGGCGAGCCCGCTTTGTCATGGGCGTTACTCCGAGTGAACCCTCTCGATGGCAGTTTGCGCCCTAGAAGCCGAGCCTGGCCGTCAGGCGGATGTCGCGGCCGGCGAGCGGGGCGAAGTCCTTCAATTGGCTGGTGCTGCGCCGCGCCTCGACGTCGAAGATGTTGTTCGCTTGAAGGGCGAAGCTCAGCGCCGGGTTCTGCTCGAGCGGGTGCCAGTCGAGCGCCGCATTGACCATCGTGTAGCCGTCCGTGTCGGTCTCAAACGGGGCCGTGCGGTCGTGGTCGAAAGCGTGCTCGACCTCAAGCCGGCCGTCGAAGGGCCCATGCTCTCCGGTCAGCCCAGCCATGATGCGGAATGGCGGCATGAACGGCGCGGGCCCGAAGTTCTTCACCTTGGCGTGGACATAGTCGCCCTGGAGCTCGCCACCCCAGTTGATCCCCATCGCCTGGCCAAAATTGGCGAGCGCCTGGGCTTCGAAGCCATAGAAATCCGCTTTCGCGCCGAGAAATTGGAAGACCGGTAAATCGTCCTCAATGTCGCCGGTCGGCGTCTGGAAGATGAAGTTGGAGAAGTGGCTGTAATAAGCGTTGGCCGTCAGGTGCAGCAGCCCGGCATCGCCGTGCAGGCTGGCCTCGATGCTGTTGCTCTTTTCCGGGTCGAGCTCGGGATTGCCGACGTTGAACGACTGGCTAGCGGGGTGCGGGCCGTTGGCGAACAATTCGTCGATCGAAGGCGCGCGCTCGCTGTGCGACAGCGACAGGCCCGCCCGCCAGTCGGGCGTGAACTCATATTGCCCGCCGAGCGATCCCGAGATGGTGGTGTAATCGTTCGAGTGCGACGGTGTTTCGATCTGCTCGTCTTCTTCCGCGGTAAGCTTGCTGAACTCGATGCGGGCGCCGCCCTCGAAGCGCCAGGGGCCGGTCACGTAGGTCTGGACGGTGAACAGGCCGATCTGCTTCTGGTCGCTGTCGGGGAGGAATTTCTCCTCACCGCGGATCTTCACATTGCGCTCCAGATACTGGACGCCACTCGTGCCGCCCCAGCCGGACTTTTCGGTCTGGACCAGTTCGGCGCGGCCCTCGCCGCCCTTGCTGAAGAAGCTCGAGCCGATCTCGCCCGTGTCCTCGATCTCGTCATGGTGGTAGTCGGAATAGCCGCCTCGCGCGCGCAACTGGCTGAAGAAGCCACCGAGCGGAATTTCGGCACGGGCGTCGTAACGGTCCTGCTCCAGGTCGATGGTCGGAGCCTCGGCCTCGCCGCCTTCGATCGCATATCGGATAGGCACCTGGTAGTTCTGCTCGTGGCGGGTGACAGAGACGCCGATATTGAGGCCGTTGTCATCTACGTAGGCTGCGCCGAGCGCGCCTTCCTTCGACTCCGACTTGGAATTGGGCAGGTCGCCTTTGAGGTCGGCGAGCGCCTCGATCTCTGGGTCGCCGCTGGCGAGGGCGATGTCGCGGGCCTGCTCCGAAAGGATATGGCCGCCGGTGCGGAGATCATCGGTCTTCGACCAATTGCCGTCGGCATGGATGACGAAATGCCCCGTGATCGGAATGTCGACCGCGCCGTTGGCGAGCCGCTCGTTGGCGGCGGCGCCGTAGCCGAGCAGCACGTCGAGCCCGGCCACATTCTCGGGCAGCTGGCGCGGGATGCGCGTGTCGATAACGTTGACGACGCCGCCGATCGCCTGCGAACCGAACAGCAGCGAGACCGGTCCGCGCAGCACCTCGATGCGCTCTGCGGTAATAGGGTTGATCGAGACGGCGTGGTCGGGACCGGAGCCCGACAGATCGAGTGTGCCGATGCCGTCGGTCAGGACGCGGACACGGTCGCCGGACAGGCCGCGCAGCACCGGAGCGGAGGCGGTGGGGCCGAAGCTGGTGGCGCTGACGCCAGGCTGGCGGGCCAGAGTCTCGCCGATGCTGGTGCGGACCTCGCGGGTCAGGTCCGCCTTTTCGAGCACGGACACGCCGCTAAGCACATCGGATTCCTTGCGGCGAATGCCGGTGACGACGACGCGTTCCTCCTCGGTCTGCCGATGGGCCCGGGCAGCTGCGCCAGGCTCGGTTTGTGCAGCTTCGGCGTTCGCCTCGGCTGTGGTTGTTTCGGCCGCGTCGCTGCTTGCATCTGCGACGGCGTCCTCCGCAAACGCGGGCTGCAGGGAAAGGGTGAGGGCCACAGCGAGGGCCGCAAGTGAAATGGTGCTTCTGGTCACGGAATTCCCTCGATAGGGCGGATGGAAACTGGCCGCTTGCGGGTAGATGTGAGGATATACTGTTACAATGCCAGTTCGATCAATGGCCTAAAATCGGGGACCAGCGGATGTTTGTAACTCACCTGGAATGTTCACTTACCGGCGAGCGCCACGAAGCGTGGCGGCTGCACAATTTGTCGCGCGCCGGCAAACCGCTGCTTGTCCGCTACGACCTCGATGCCATTAGCCTCGACGCCGCCACGCTCGGCGCACGACCATCGGGGATGTGGAAATGGCGCGAGCTGCTGCCGCTCCCCGATGGCGCCGAACCGGTCAGCCTGGGTGAGGCCGAGACGCCCTTGGTGCTTCTCGCGCGCACGAGCGAGCGAGCGGGCGCGGGCAACCTGATCGTCAAGGATGAGGGCCGGCTGCCGACCGGCTCGTTCAAGGCGCGCGGGCTGGCGATGGCGGTCAGCATGGCGAAGCATTTCGCTGTCCGCCGGATCGCCATGCCGACCAATGGCAATGCCGGAGCGGCGCTGGCTGCCTATGGCGCACGGGCGGGAATGCAGACTTTGGTCATTTGCCCCGCCGAAACGCCTGCGATCAATATCCGCGAGACGGCCGCCTATGGCGCCGAGGTGTATGTCGCCAACGGCCAGATCGATGAATGCGGTCGGATCGTGGGCGAGGGCGCCGCGGCGGGCAAATGGTTCGATTGCTCGACCTTGAAGGAGCCCTATCGGATCGAGGGCAAGAAGGTGATGGGCCTCGAGCTCGCCGAGCAGCTCGGCTGGAAGTTGCCCGATGCGATTTTCTACCCGACCGGCGGCGGCACCGGCCTCATCGGCATGTGGAAGGCCTTCGACGAGCTTGAGGCGATCGGCCTGATCGGCTCCGAGCGGCCTCGGATGTTCGCCGTCCAGGCCGCCGGCTGCGCGCCGATCGTCCGGGCCTTCGAGGCGGGCGAGGAGTTCGCCGAGCGCTGGGAGGGCGCGGCGACCATTGCGACCGGCATCCGCGTGCCGCGAGCGATCGGCGATTTCCTGATCTTGCGCGCCGTTCGGGCCAGCGGCGGCGCGGCCATCGCCGTCGAGGAAGAGGCGATCGCGCAAGGCGTCGAGGATGCGGCACGCGACGACGGCTTCCTGCTGTGCCCGGAGGGTGGCGCGGTGCTCGCCGGCTGGCGACAGGCGCTCGAGCGCAAGTTGGTGGACAGGCAAGAGCGCGTCGTCCTGTTCAATTGCGCCAACGGCAACAAATATCCGCTGCCCGACCGGTCGCGGCCAATGGCTCTGGAGACCGTCGATGTCGGTAAGCTCTAGGCCCGGAATGCAGTAAGCCCCGGTAACCGAAGTTACCGGGGCTCCATGCTTCGAGTATCTCTACCTGAAGCACGCTGATAAAACCCGCGAGGCGGCGCGCGGTTCCGGAACCGAACAACCTTTTTGGCATGGGCCAGAAAAAGCTGTGGATAAGTCCGCTGGACGGCCATCGCGCCGCTGCGCACGCCCCCATCGTGGGCCTTGTCATGCCTTCGTCACGAGCCAGTCCGTCGCATGAAACAAAATGCCTCAATCTGGGTGGGGCATGGCGAGCACCTTTTCTTTGGGCATTGCGAATGTTGGCGCTGCGGGCGGGGGTTTCACGCGCCGATGAGCCGCCCCGTCACCGCCCTGTTCGTTTCCTCAAACGGGGCCGAAATTCCAGGCTGCCTGCTGGGCGACGAGTCGATCGCCGTCACACACTGCGCCCCGGGAGTCGGTGCAATTCGTGAAATCGAGCTGAGCGGCCCGGACGTCGTCATCCTCGATGCCGGGCATGATTTCCAGGCCGAGCTGCAATTCTTCTACAGCCTGCGCTCGGTTGGCGGCTTGTGGCCGACGCCTGTCGCGGCTTTGGTCGATTCCGACCATAGGGACCTGATCCTGCCGGCACTGGATGCTGGCATCGACGAATGCGTCCTGAGCTCACTCGACCCGCGGGAAGTCGCCGCCCGGATCCGGGCACTGGCGCGCCGGTCGAAGCTCATCGCCAATAGTGAGAGGATCAATTTCGCGGACATCGTCCTCGACCCCGTCAGCCTCAAGGCGTGGCGTGCCGGCCGGCTGATCCCGCTGACCATCTTCCAGTTCCGGCTACTGCAGTTTCTGATGACTCACCCGGGACGGGTGTTCACGCGCCGCGAGCTGCTGCACCGGGTTTGGAACAACGACAATCTCGAGGAAGGCGCGGTCACCGCCTGCGTCGTCCGGCTCCGCCGCGCCCTCACAAGGGCCGGGGAAAGCGACCTCATCCGTAGCGCGCGCGGCGTCGGTTACGCGCTCGATGATGATGCGATTCTGCCACATCGCACCTGACCCCGCGACGTTACATCGTTCTGTCACACGAACAACATTTACCGGTCACCGCCGCGACCTAGGACTCGCCGCGTCGGAGGGGGCAGGGAACACCGACCTTGCCGCTTCGCGCGCCTTTTTGCCGTTCCGAGCGGAGTATATTGAAAATGATCAACAAGAGCTTCCGGGCCGCGCTCCTCGTCAGCGCCGCCAGCCTTTCGCTTGCCAGCTGTGGGGGCGCCAATGACGTTGCTTCGCCCGGCGGCGGCACGGTCATCATCAACCCGACCCCCACGCCGACCCCGACCCCAACGCCGACGCCGACCCCGGCAACGGTCACGCCGGCCGGCGGCTGCCCGACCATCGCCAATCCGGTCGGCCTGACCGATGCGGGCGTCACGGCCAACACTCCGATCGGATCGTGGCGCATCTGTCGCCTGCCGAACAACATAACTGCCAACACAACCCTGCCGAAGATCGCCGGCCTGGTTTACGAACTCAACGGCCGCGTCAACGTCGGCTGCGACGGTGGCTTCTTTGCGCCGACCACCAGCACACCGTTCGCGACCCAGACGCCGGGTTGCACGGGCAATCTAACCGCCGACACCAATGTCACGCTAACGATCGCGCCGGGCGTGATCCTCTACGGCGCAACCGGCCAGTCCTGGCTTGCCGTCAACCGCGGCAACAAGCTCAGCGCCATCGGCTCGGCAGCCCAGCCGATTATCTTCACGAGCCGCGACAATGTCCTAGGCCTCAACGACGACACCTCGCAGGGCCAGTGGGGCGGCGTCGTGCTCATGGGCCGCGGCATGGTTACCGATTGCGACCAGGGCGGTGTGGCAACGGGCGTTCCCGCAACCCATACGT
Organism: Pseudomonadota bacterium; assembly: GCA_046734995.1. Classification (GTDB taxonomy): domain Bacteria; phylum Pseudomonadota; class Alphaproteobacteria; order Sphingomonadales; family Sphingomonadaceae; genus Sphingomicrobium. Next base: position 836 of record JBKPSK010000023.1, on the reverse strand, counting down.
GCCAGCGCCAGACCGAGGGCGAGAGCAATTCGGCGGTCTACGGCGGCAATGACAATAGCTACAACGCCGGGCGCATGAGCTTCGTCCAGATCCGTTATTCGGGTTTCGTGCTCGGCGCGGGCAAGGAGCTCCAGTCGCTGACGACCGAAGGCATCGGAACCGGCACGATCCTCGACCACTTCCAGTCACATAACAGCTCGGATGACGGCAGCGAGCACTTCGGCGGCGCGCCGCGCCTGAAATTCATGGTCGTCACCGGCGCCGACGACGACGGCCTTGACGTCGACGTTGGTGCCCAGGGCAGGTTCCAGCACCTCCTGCTGCTGCCGCGCTCCGCCAGGGGCGATTCGCTGATGGAAATCGACAGCAACGGTTTTGAGACCGACCTGCCGCGAACCAACCTCAGCGTTGTCAACTTCGTCGGCATCCAGCCGGTGTCCAGTTCGGACAACGAGGCCGCCGACCAGGCGGCTACGCTCTTCCGCGGCAACTCGGACACGACGCTCGCCAACGGCATCATTATCGCCCCGAACAACGAGTGCATTCGGATGAACGGTTCGGGCGCCGTCCCGGCGACTCTGACCGTGCGGTCGGTAGTCATGCAGTGCAACGCAACCAAGTATCTTGGCACGGGTACGTATACCGCCGCGCAGGTCCAGGGCTTCTTCGGCACCGGTACAAACAACAACAACGACGCTTTCGTCCCGACCTTGACGAGTCTGTTCATCAACGGCGCGAGCGAAGACGCGGTGACGGCGTTCGACGGGACGACGCTCGACGCCTTCTTCGACGTGCCTGCGCCGAACCACATCGGCGCGGCCTGGAGTGGGAACACA